>JBBRYE010000126.1:0-10624 GCA_038237895.1 Sphingobacteriales bacterium
AAAGGTTACGAAGTTTTTGCAGCTCTAGTTTTTTAACAGCAACGAATATAAACATTTCTTTGACAATTATATATTATGCATATTCTTTTATATGATAATATGTTCATATATTTGTATCGTTATGACGGAAACTATAAAAAGAAATCTTTCGGCCGATAAGTTAGAAAAAGCAGCATACATTTTAAAAACTGTTGCACATCCCGTAAGGTTAGGAATTATTAACCTATTAGATGAAAACGAACATCTGAGTGTAAATCAAATTGGCGAATTTTTGAAATGTGAGCAATCTTTATTATCACATCATTTAACCAACATGAAAATTAAAGGATTACTTAAAGCAGAAAAGCAAGGCGTTCAAGTTTTTTATTCTTTAAAAGAGAAAGATTTGATCAAGCTTTTGGATTGTATGGAAAACTGTAATTGCAATATGTAATGGAGTTTCATACCTATCTAACCTATTTTTTAGCCCTATTTATTGGGATTTCTTTAGGATTAACCGGTGGAGGTGGTTCCATTTTAACAGTGCCAGTTTTGGTATACGCTGCTAGGATAGAGCCTGTAATTGCTACAGCATATTCTCTTTTTATTGTAGGATTAACATCTTTAGTTGGAGCTGGGCGTTATTATAATAAGAAATTAGTGAATGTTAGGATAGCAATAATTTTTGCAATTCCGGCCTTTATTACCGTTTGGTTGATGCGGAAATTTGTGATACATGCTATTCCAGCAAATATGCTAGAACTTGGCAGTTTTACCTTAACAAAGGATTTATTCCTGATGCTTTTTTTCGCATTAATTATGTTGATTTCTGGCTGTAAAATGGTGTGCGGAGAGAAGAAAGAGATAGTAGAAACGCATGAAATTAAATATGGTTTAGTTTTATTGAACGGAATTATTGTCGGTATTTTATCCGGTTTGGTTGGAGCAGGTGGTGGTTTTTTAATTGTTCCGGCTTTGGTGTTCTTTATGAGTTTACCAATGCACAAAGCAGTAGGAACATCCTTATTGATTATATCCATCAATTCATTAATTGGCTTTACTGGCGATATTTTAAACTTGCCGCAAATTGATTGGGAGTTTTTATTGATTTTTTCCGCAATAGCTTCGGCAGGTATTTTTCTAGGAATTTATTTAAATCAGTTTTTGAATAGTCAGAAATTGAAAAAAGTGTTCGGATACTTTGTGTTGGTAATGGCGGTTGTTATCATTTTTAAAGAGCTGATGTAATGGAAAAATTAAATGCAAATTATTGGAATAGCAGGTATAAAAGCAATAACACCGCTTGGGATTTAGGCATAGTTTCTCCACCTATTAAAAAATATATAGATCAATTAGAAAACAAGGAATTGAGAATATTAATTCCAGGAGCTGGAAATGCCTATGAAGCCATTTATTTATTGGAAAGCGGTTTTAAAAACATAACTGTTGTTGATTTTGCAGAAGAGCCATTAAAAAGATTAAATGCTAAATTAGAAAACAGAAACATTAACAAAGCTAATTATCATTTAATTCACGACGATTTTTTTAATCATGATGGAGTTTATGATTTACAACTAGAACAAACCTTCTTTTGTGCTCTCAATCCTATATTAAGAGAAAAATATGTACAACATACCCATCATTTATTGGGCGAAAACGGAAAGATTGTAGGCTTATTATTTAATAGGGAATTTCCATTTGAAGGTCCGCCTTTTGGAGGAAATGAATTGGAATACAGGAAATTATTCGAGTCGAAGTTTCAAATAAAAACAATGGAGGAAGCTTATAATTCTACAGAACCGAGGAGAGGTACAGAGTTGTTTGTGAATTTACATAGAAAGTAAAATTTAATAAAAGTAAAAAGGATTAAAGGGTCTCAATTCTCACATCTCGATACTTAATATCCAAATATTATGAAAATAGAACAATTATACACAGGATGTTTAGCAGAAGCGGCATACTATATTGAAAGTGATGGAGAAGCAGCAATTGTTGATCCGCTAAGGGAAACATCACCATATATTGAGAAGGCAAAACTAAATGGTGTAAAAATTAAATATGTTTTTGAAACGCATTTTCATGCTGATTTTGTGAGCGGACATGTAGATTTGGCTAAAAAAACTGGAGCAAAAATTATCTACGGTCCAACTGCAGTTACAGGTTTTGCGTCTTATATCGCCAAGGATAATGAGGAATTTAAAATTGGTAAAATCACTATAAAAACATTACACACACCAGGTCATACGCCAGAATCTACTTCCTATTTATGCTTAGATGAGGAAGGAAAGCCTTATTGTATTTTTACAGGCGATACCTTGTTTATAGGTGATGTTGGCCGACCAGATTTGGCGCAAAAGTCCGCAGAAACTACTCCAGAAGCAATGGCTGCTTCGTTGTATGATTCTTTGAGGGAAAAAATTATGCCTTTGCCAAATGATGTTATCGTTTACCCTGCTCATGGCGCTGGTTCTGCTTGTGGTAAAAATATGAGTAAAGAAACTTTCGATACTTTAGGTAATCAGAAAGAAACAAATTATGCTTTAAGCGATATTTCTAAAGAGAATTTCATCAAAGAATTAACCACAGGTATTTTGCCTCCACCTCAGTATTTTCCTAAAAATGCAAAGATGAACAAAGAGGGAATTGATGCCATAGACGAAATTTATGAAAGAGGATTAAATGCTTTAAATCCAGATGAATTTGAAGCTACAGCCAATGTAACAGGAGCTTTAATGTTAGACGTTCGTTCTCCGGAAGCTTTCGCTAAAGCTTTTATCCCAAATGCAATTTTTATTGGTTTAGACGGACAATTTGCGCCCTGGGTAGGTGCATTGATTACGGATTTGAAACAACCTTTATTATTGGTAGTGGATGAAGGCAGAGAAGAAGAAGCAGTGAAAAGATTGGCTAGGGTAGGTTACGATTATACCATTGGTTATTTAAAAGGTGGTATGGACGCTTGGAAATCTGCTCGTAAAGAAGTGGATGAAGTGAAAAGCATTTCTGCTGATGAGCTCAAAAATTTAACAGAAATAGATAAAGTAAAAGTTTTGGATGTGCGTAAGCCTGGTGAGTATGATGCTGAACACTTAGAATTTACTTTAAGCCGCCCGTTAGATTTTATCAACGATTGGACGAACGAGTTTGATAAGCATCAATCTTATTATCTTCATTGTGCAGGCGGCTATCGTTCTATGATTTCTTCATCTATTCTAAAATCAAGAGGTTATGAGAATATTACAAATGTAAACGGTGGTTTTGCAGCATTAAAAGAAGCTGGTTTTGTCACAAACTGATGCCTTTTGCCAAACTGTTGGGAATCATTAAAATAAATTTTTTGGCGTTCGGGCGGGCTATTCGTTTCAATCTTTTTGTGAAAAACAAAAAGGATTTTCACTGCTATCCCTAACGCGAAAAAAAATCAAATCTAATTGTAAAACTTAATCAGCGTCTATTTATTTTGATACTTATTACTCATTACACATTACTAAAATCTCAATACTAAAAAAATATGTTAGAAATCATCAAACAACCTTGGCCTTGGTACGTGGCAGGTGTATTAATCGGGTTAACCGTACCTGCATTACTGTTAATAGGAAACAAAACTTTTGGCGTTTCATCGTCTTTAAGACATATTTGCGCAGCTTGTTTGCCCGCAAAAATTCCATTTTTTAGTTACAATTGGAAAAAAGAAATCTGGAACCTGTTTTTTGTAGCTGGCATTTTAATTGGAGGTTTTATTGGGGCACAATTATTATCCAATCCAGAACCCATAAAAATTGCTGCAGAAACCAAGGCACAATTATCTGCTTTAGGCGTTAAAGATTTTAGCGGTCTAATGCCAACAGACATCTTCGGTATTGACCAAATTTTTTCATTAAAAGGATTGATTTTTATGATTTTTGGAGGTTTTATGGTTGGTTTTGGAACTCGTTACGCCGGCGGTTGCACTTCCGGACATGCTATAATGGGATTGTCTAACCTCCAGTTTCCATCGCTTATCGCAACAATCAGTTTTATGGTTGGAGGCTTTATCTCCACCTGGATTTTTTTACCAATCATTTTTAAATTAATTGCCTAATGCCAGAAATAGAAGAATTTGCGATTCAGCATCCGATAGAATGCGAAGCACCAAACGATCAAATTAAAAAAGAAAGCTTATTTTCAAATATTAAATATCTAGTTCTCGGGGTTTTATTTGGGATTGTATTTGTAAAAGCAGAAATCATTTCGTGGTTTCGCATCCAAGAAATGTTTCGTTTATCTGCGTTTCACATGTATGGCGTAATTGGTACAGCTGTGATTGTTGGAGCAATTTCGGTTTTTTTGATTAAGAAATTTAATATCAAAACTTTAGAAGGCGAAAAGGTGATTTTCCATCCTAAAACATTTAATAAAGGCCAAATTATTGGTGGATTGATTTTTGGTTTCGGATGGGCAATAACCGGAGCTTGCCCTGGTCCATTATTTGCTCAAATTGGAAGTGGCTTTTTAGCAGTTATTGTTACATTATTAAGTGCAATTGCCGGGACTTGGGTTTATGGAAAGTTTAGAGATAGTTTACCGCATTAATAAATTAAGTAAGTTTAACATCAAAAAAATTAAAGATTATAAACCAGAAACCTATTGTAATAGTTAAATATTGGGATGATTTAGGATTGTATTATCCAATTCTATCTATCAAATAGAATTACAACTTGAAGTAAAAACTTTTTTAACCAAAATAAAGAAGTGTCACCCAGAGAAAAAATTATTTTTTTTGGAGTTTTGATGATGATTTCAATACCTAGAAGTTTTGCTTTATTATGGGCTATTAACGAAAAACGATAAAGTGAACTGCCGCCAAAAGATATTTTCTTTAAAGAATTTAATATCTTTTGGTCAGATAGTTCAATGGTAACCTCATCGCCATTGGAGTTTATTAAAATGGTATCTCCATCTTTTTCAAACTTTAAATCAGAAAAGATTTCTAATGATTTCATTACTTTTTAGTAACGTTATCTTGGGTACGAATACGTAATATTCCATTAAGTTTCCATGGGGCAGCATTAGAATTATCATTAACTGCTGCAGGAACTGAAATTTCCATATTCTCAAATTCGTAAATAATTTCAGCATTTCTTCCTGTAAGTTTGTCGTAAAGACTAATTGCTAAATCTGGCCATTCTTTTAATTCGCTTTTTTCTGTCATGATAGTTTGTTTATTTTTAGCAACATCAACTACGGTAAATAGTTTTGTTTGTTAATAATTCATTATCAAAGTGATAGCGAGAATCTGAAAATTAAGAATAAAAAATTAGAACACATAAATTAATGAAACCAACTAAGTTTTACATCTACCGCCATATTATCGCTTTAACATTCTTAATCATCCTTGGGTTAAGATTTGGAAAAATACGTGGAGTTTTAATTGTAATTGTGGTTTATTTGGCACTAAATATGGATGCTTTAAAATGGTTTTGGCAAAAATATTTATCTAGTAAAAAGTAAAATATATTCCTCAAACTCATAAAATAACAAACCTTTTTTTGCTAAATGGGTTTATTAACCACATAACCTTAAAATTTTTAAAATGGAAAACAAAACAATCACTACTGAGAAATCTTTTGATACAGATGTGCAATCTTTATACAAAGCATGGACAGAAGAAAGAGAACTTAAACAATGGTGGAAACCTGCAGATAGAGATTTAAAATCTGTAGAAGCCGATTTAAAAGAGGGCGGAAAAATCGTTTATACATTTGAAGATAACGACAAAACATCGCTCAAAATAACAGGTGAATATGAAATTGTAATACCAGAAGAACAATTGGCTTACACATGGAATTGGCACATGGACAATTCTCCTATAGAAAACGGAGAATATAAATTAACTATTGATTTTGCTAAGGATGGTGATGGTTCAAAAATAAGTGTGAAACAAGAAAGTAATGCCTCTAAAGAAGGAATACATCCTAACGAAGAAGGATGGGAAGATGCTTTAAACGATTTGAAGGAATTTTTATCTTCTGAATAAATTTTGCGCTAAAGATGACTAAAAGCGTATTTTGGTTGTTGATTTCTTTACGCGGAATTAAAATTATCATTCATTTATTTGCTAATGCTAATTATGGTTTCCATGCAGATGAGTTATATTACATTACATTAAGTAAACATTTAAATTGGGGGTATTTAGACAATTCCCCCTTTATTGCTTTTATAACCAAGCTTTCAAATATCATTTTCGGGGATTCAGTTTTTTCATATCGCATTTTCCCTACTTTATTCTCAGCAGCAACTATCTATTTTACTGGCCTAATTACAATTAGTTTAGGCGGAAAAAGATTGGCCGTTTTATTTGCTTGTTTGGCAAGTATTTGCTCTCCGGCAATTTTAGCAACTTCTTATCTTTTACAACCCGTAGTTTTTGACCAATTTTTTTGGACAAGCTTTACGTATTTTCTAATTAAGTCAATACAGAAAAAAAAAGGATTTTATATTAATGTATGCGCTATTTTTTTGGCTATCGGAATTTTAAATAAATACACTATTTTAATTTATGCTTTTGGCATGATAGTCACTTATTTAATAGTTCAAAGGCCTAAGATAAACTTTAAAGTTTTGCCAATACCAATACTATTAATATCCACCATTATTGGTCCAAATATTTATTGGCAAGTTGCTAACGGGATTCCTTTTCTTAAATATATTTCTATCGTAAATGAGAATAATTCCTTTATCGGTTATCCAACTTATTTATTTCAATTTACATTTTTTCACGGAGCAGGAATGTCCATTTGGATATCTGGACTTTTCTATCTCTTATTTAGTAAAAATCACCGCAGGTTCAGTTTTATAGTTTGGGCTTTTCTTTTAACGCTAGGTTTTATATTGGCTATTGAGGGTAAAATATACTATATCCTAGGCATGTTCCCAGTTATGTTTGCCGCAGGTGGTTTATGCTGGGAACAAATTTTATTAAACAGGGAATTGATATGGAAATACTTGATGATGGCTTTATTAATAATTCCTTCAATAATTGCATTGCCAATTGTGATCCCAATATTACCGTTTCCTAAAATGCTCAATTATTTAAACCTAATGACTATTTACACCAGCATAGATGAGCCTTTAAGATGGGAAGATAATAAAATTTACACACTGCCTCAAACATTTGCAGATATGATAGGATGGGAAGAAATCACAAAAAAAGTAGATGAGGTTTACAATCAAATGTCCAAAAAAGAAAAAATAAACACAATTATTTTAGTTGATAAATATTACTTGGCAGGAGCTATAAATAAATTTAAAACAACAAATTTAGAAGTGATTTCTAGCAAGAATAGTCTTATATCATGGTCGCCAAATCAGTTAAAAGCTGAAATCGTTATTTACATATCTAATAAACCAAGACAAGAGATTCAAAATCTTGCAGTATCTTATCAGATAAAATCAATTATGGATTCTAAATATGCTCGAATCAAAAACTTTAAGGTTTACCTCAAAAAAAAACCAAGTGATCATTTAAAACAGTTATATCGAAAAGATAGAGCTATCTTTTTAGAATGATAATAATACAAATTAATAGGATTTATAACTTGGCACATGTTATGAGCGTTAATTTTTAATACTTGTATAATCGATATTCCAACAAACAAACTAAAAAAATGTCAAGCTTTAAAGAACTCATCAATCAAGATAAACCAGTTTTAGTCGATTTTTTTGCGACTTGGTGTGGACCATGTAAAACAATGTCGCCTATTTTGGAAGATTTAAAAAAAGAAATGGGCGAAAAAATAGCCATCATTAAAATAGATGTTGACAAAAATAAACAAGCGGCGCAAGTTTACCAAGTACAAGGTGTGCCTACTTTAATCTTGTTCAAAAATGGAGAACAAAAGTGGCGGAAATCTGGTGTGTTTATGAAAAGTGAATTAATGAAAATAATCAATCAATTTTCTTGATTAAGCTTTTGAAGCTTCTTCTAATTTCTGAATATCAAATTTATTCATTTGCATAAAAGCGTACATTACCTTTGGTGCTGTTTCAGGGTTATTCATCAGTTTTCCTAATATGGAAGGAACAATTTGCCAGGAAACCCCGAATTTATCATCTAACCAACCGCATTTTCCTGGCTTGCCACCCTTACTTAATTTATCCCAATAATGGTCAATTTCATCTTGACTATCACATGTGACAACATAAGAATTTGCAGGAGAGAATTTATATTCTGGTCCACCATTTAAGGCCATAAATTTTGTTTCATTCAACTCAAAAATTACGGTTATAGGATTTTCAGAAATGATTTTGGAATTTTCAAATATCGAACAATAATAATGGGCAGCTTCTTTTGCTTTTCCATCAAACCAAAGACAAGGGAATAATTTATTAGGCATAATATTGTTATTTTCTATTAAAATTATTGGTTATAATTAGGGTCGTAATCCACCATCCATTGAATGCCAAATTTATCTGATAACATGCCGAAATAACTTCCCCAAGGACTATCGGCAATTGGCATTTCTACTTTTCCATCAGTTGATAGTCCTTTAAATAATTCGCTCGCTTCATCTCTGCTTTGGGCACTAACAGAAAGTGAGTATCTATTCCCCTCAATCATTTTGTGTCCCATACTCTCTAAAAAATCCGTTCCCATTAAAACATTTCCTTTACCAATTGGCAAAGAAATGTGCATGATTTTTTTTGCATCCTCTTCAGAAATAGGCATTTGATGTGGCATATCTCCAAATCTTGAAATCAATGTAAATTCACCACCAAATACAGATTTATAAAAATTAAATGCTTCTTCGGTATTACCATTAAAGTTGATGTATGGATTAATAATTGCCATTTTTTATCTATTTTTTTGTTAAGATTTATTAAAGTGAAATTATAAAATTTAATATCATTAAACAAAGCAAAATCTATTTATAACCAATTCTTTAAGATGATTTAAAAATTTATTTATGCTGTAATATTCTTTGAATAAATGACATTGATAGGAGTGATAATCAATAGTTTTTACCTTCTTTTTTCGTTAATTTTGCAGGCTTTTACAAACAAAAGCACATTTATTTTTTTATAAGCAGAGAAAGCTTTTTTATGGATAACAAACATATTGACCTTGGTGAGCAAAGTGAAGTTGAAGTTTACGGTGCCAGGGTTCATAATTTAAAAAATATTGATATTTCTTTTCCTCGTAACAAACTGGTTGTAATTACTGGTTTAAGCGGTTCCGGGAAATCTTCTTTAGCATTCGATACCATTTATGCCGAAGGACAACGCCGTTATATGGAAACATTTTCGGCTTACTCTCGTCAATTTATGGGCGGAATGGAACGCCCTGATGTGGATAAAGTTTCGGGATTAAGTCCTGTGATTGCTATTGAGCAAAAAACGACTTCCAAAAATCCACGATCTACGGTAGGTACCATCACTGAGATTTACGATTTTATGCGTTTGCTTTTTGCGAGGGTTGGAGATGCTTATTCTTACAATACTGGCCAGAAAATGGTTAAAATGTCTGAAGATCAGATATTAAATCAAATTCTGAAACAATTTGATGGCAAGCCGATAAATATTTTAGCGCCAGTTGTAAAAGGTAGAAAAGGACATTATCGCGAACTTTTTGAGCAGATTAGAAAACAAGGATATTTAAAAGTAAGGGTAGATGGGGAAATAGTTGATGTGGTTCCTAAAATGCAATTAGACCGTTATAAAATCCATGATATTGAAACTGTTGTAGATCGTTTAATTGTTTCTGAAAGTGATAAAAAACGTCTTTACACTTCAATTCAATCGGCTTTAAAAATTGCTAAAGGGATTATAAAAGTATCCGACAAAGAAAATAATAGCTATCATTTTTCTAAGTTTTTGATGTGCCCAACAACTGGCGTTTCTTATGATGAGCCTCAGCCAAATTCTTTTTCTTTTAACTCGCCTTATGGTGCTTGTCCGGAGTGTGATGGTTTAGGATATATTTTTGATGTGGACGAAGGATCTGTCATCCCAAATAGAAAACTGAGTATTATTAACGGTGGTTTAGCTCCTTTGGGCGATTATCGTGAAACTTGGATTTTCCAGGTGATAAAAGCTTTAGGCAAAAAATATGGTTTCTCTTTATCGCAACCTATTGAAAAGTTAGAACCAAAAGCAATTGATATTTTGCTACATGGAATTGATGAACTAATTACTGTCCCTGTTGAACATAATAAGTGGAATGTACAAAACTATCAAATCCAATTTGACGGAATTATCAAAATGTTGGAGGAGCAAAATGATAAAAAAGGCGATAATGCTAACCATGATTTAGAAAGTTTTAGGGTTTTAAAACAATGCCCTTTATGTGAAGGAGCAAGGCTTAAAAAAGAATCATTACACTTTAAAGTGGATGAAAAAAATATTTTCGAATTATCATCGATGGATATTACGAATTTGCAGAGCTGGTTTAAAAAAGTTGAGGATAGATTAAGTGAGCGTCAAAATATCATCGCTAAAGAAATTTTAAAAGAAATTAGATCAAGAATTGGGTTTTTGGTGGATGTTGGTTTAGTCTATTTGACTTTAGACCGTACAGCAAGAACATTATCTGGTGGCGAAGCACAGCGTATTAGATTGGCAACGCAAATTGGGTCTCAATTGATGAATGTGATGTACATCTTGGATG
>JBBRYE010000127.1:0-10328 GCA_038237895.1 Sphingobacteriales bacterium
AGTTTTTTCTCCAATTCTACTATTTAATGTTAATGCTGCAACTTGGTTAGAAAACTCGTCTTTTTCCTGACCTTCATAATCTATTGATAACCTCAAAAGTTGGTTAAATGTACCAAAAGAAGTTTCTCTAGATTGAGGGATTAAGCCAAATTTACTGCTGTTATAAATTCCTAAAAAGTTTAAACTGGTGTTTTTATTAATTTGATAATTCAATAAGGTTTGAAAATCGTAAAATTGAGGATTATAAGCACCAACCACTGGCTGAGCGTTTAAAATCAATTTATTCTGTTTATTTCTGAAGCCAATTGCGCCAGACAATTTCCCATAATTAAAAAATCCAGTTGCTGAAACTCCATTTGTACCCAAACCAAGAGTATATTTTACAGAATCTTGATTTTTATATTGAACATCCAAAACGGATGAAAGCTTATCGCCATACTTAGGGGTAAAACCACCTGCAGAAAATTTTACGTTTCCTACTAAATCAGGATTGATTAAACTTAAGCCTTCTTGCTGTCCGTTTCTAACCAGATAAGGTTTGTAAATTTCAACATCATTGATATAAATAAGGTTTTCATCAAAATTGCCGCCCCTAACAGAATATTGTGAGCTTAATTCGTTATTGGTAGAAACGCCAGGTAATTGCTTTAGGATAGATTCAAAACTTTGAGAAATATTAGGATTTGAGCTTGCAAATTTTGGATCAACACTAATCATCCCTGTAATTCTAGTTTGTTGGTCTTGCACAACAACTTGCTTTAAACTTTGAAGATCTTTTAATAAAGCTATAGATAAATCAACATCGCTTTCTTTAACCTTTACTTGTAAATTAGCGGTTTTATATCCTAATAAAGAGAAACTTATAATATACTCTCCGGATTTTAAATTAAACTGATAGGTTCCGTTTTCTCTACTGATAGTAAACGTTTTGCTATCCTGAATTTTTATCCTTACTCCTTCTAAAACTTCTTTTTGCTCGTTAGTAATTATCCCTTTAACCAAATGGGTATTTTGGGCTTTACTTAAAAAAGGAAAGAGAAGTAAAATTAAAAAGAGCTTTTTAAACATTTAGAACTACTAATTAGGCGGAAAGTATATCTGGAGAAATGTTTTTAAGTTCTGCAATGGTATGCTTTGGATTTGTAGAACTAAAAATTGCATTCCCAGCAACCAAAACATTAGCGCCGGCTTTTAAAAGTGCTAACGAATTATGCGTACTTACACCGCCATCAACTTCAATCCATAAAGAAGGATTAATCTCATCAGCCATTTTTCTTAGTTCCCTTATTTTAGTATAGGTATGCTCAATAAATTTTTGTCCACCAAAACCCGGGTTTACCGACATGATTAAAACCATATCTAAATCTTGTAGAATATCTTTAAGTAAATATACCGGCGTATGAGGATTAACAGCTACACTTGCTTTACAACCCAGCTCTTTAATTTGCTGAATGGTGCGGTGTAAATGGGTACAAGCTTCGTAATGTACAGTGATTAAATTTGCACCAACATTCTTAAATTCTTTTAAAAACCTTTCTGGTTGGGTAATCATTAAATGAACATCCAAAGGCTTATTAGCGAAATTTTTAACAGCAGCAATTATCGGGAAGCCAAATGAAATATTAGGTACAAAAACACCGTCCATCACATCAACATGAAACATATCTGCTTCACTTTGATTGATCATTAAAATATCATCTTCAAGATTGGCAAAATTTGCAGAAAGAATAGATGGGGAAATCAGCGGTTTCATTTTTCAAAGATAATAAATAAGGTATCTTATAAAAATATTATCAACATCCTAATCAGTTATTTAATTGATATGAACTAAATCTGAACTACCACTTTTATCATTATTTACTGATTTTGGATTTCCTTTATATTGGATATCGCTTGCGCCAGAAGATTTAACGTTTAAAGTATTTAAAACATTTATTTTACAATTAGAAGAGCCAGAAGATTCTATATTATAATCTCCAACTACTAAATCAAAAGCGAATAGTTGGGTAGAACCGCTCATATCTAAATTATGTTCTCTGGCTTGTCCTTTTAAATTAATCTCTGCAGAACCTGATGTTTTAGTATTTAATCTTCCAGTAATTAAATCTAAATTTATTTTAGAATTTCCACTCAGTTCTAAATCAAAATTATCCGAGTTAATGGACGTTGCAGATATAATTTCTGCCGAACCAGAAGCATCAATCCCTTCTAATTTTTTGGTATGAACTACAATTTCAATGGGCTGTAAATCACAATAACTTCCTTTCATTTCTATTTTGAGCACATCGCCATCCACATTTGTTTTTATTTCTTTCAGGATATTATCGTCTGCGGTGATATTCATTGATGTGTTTCCATCTTGATAAACAGTCAATTTAATGTTACCTCCAAATTCGATTTTACTAAAATCAGAAATGCTCCTGTCTTCTGTTTTAGAAGTTCCAGACCCTTTAATACAATTTGAATTACAAGCACTTATAGCAAAAATAGTTGTTAAAAATAATAGGTATTTTAATTTTTTCATGTTAATGTTTGGTTTAATATAAATGTATGATAATTTGTCTGAATCTTGATTAAATTGATTTTATGATTTACTTAATTCTTGTATTGGGGAAATAGTAAATGATATTTTAAATCTGAATTTAATCCTCTTTATCCTTTAATTATGCAAATCAAAATTCAGACAACTTTTTAATTTAAATATCCTGCAAATCAAAATTCAGACAATTTTTAAAATCCCAAATCTTTCGCATCAATCAGCTCAACTTCTATTTTCATTTTCTTTTGGATAATGTTGAAATGATGTTCCTCTTCTGGAGTTATTAAAGAAATGGCTTCTCCTGGATTCTCTGAACGTCCAGTTCTACCAATACGGTGAATGTAATCTTTGGGTGATCTAGGCAAATCATAATTAATAACAAAAGGAAGAAATTTTATGTCAATCCCTCTGGAGAGAATATCGGTGGCAACTAAAACTTTTAATTTACCTTCTTTAAAATCGGCTAGAGCTTGTGTTCTAGTAAACTGACTTTTCTTACCATGAATCGCTTTCGCATAAATATTATTACGATTTAGCTTATTGACAACAGCATCAGCATCAAAAATCGAAGAGGTAAATATCAATACTTGTTTCATGTTTTTAGTCTCGATAAGATATCTCAAAAATGGTCCTTTTTTATCCTTAGAAACCGAATAAGCAGTTTGATTGATAAGTTCAATACTATTTTCTTCTGAAGCAATATGAATTATTAAAGGGTCGTTCAACATCACCCGTTTTATGCTTTCTATATTGGGATTTAATGTAGCTGAAAAAAGAAGGTTTTGCTTTTTTGTTGGTAATAATGAGATAATTTCATCCAATTCTTTTTTGAATCCGAGATTGAGCATTTTATCAGCTTCATCAATTATAAATGTTTTTACTTCGTTTAAATGAACCGCATTAGACGAAATTAAATCTAGCAATCTACCAGGAGTTGCGATTAGAATACTAACATTGCTCATGGTTTTCATCTGTACATTTACAGATGTGCCGCCATAAACAGCCATAGTTTTGCATGTAAAAGGAAGCGCTTTGCTAAAAGTTTCAAATACATCATTAACCTGTAAAGCCAATTCTCTTGTGGGTACTAAAACCAAAACTGCAATATGTCTGTCTTTTAACTTAGCTTGCCCTTCTAAATTTGCAAGTATCGGTAATACAAAACTTGCTGTTTTCCCCGAACCTGTTTTGGCAATTCCCAATACATCTTTTTTGTTCAGAATTGCAGGAATAGCTTGATCTTGAATTGGAGTTGGCGTTAGCAGATTATTTTGTTCAAGAGTGTTTAAAAGATATTGAGGTAAACCGAGTGAAAAAAATGACATATTTTTAAATTGACTGGCAAATTTAACCAAGTTTTGGGGATTGATGTAAATTAAAAATTTAGCGTTATTTTATCTTTTATTTATTCCAAATGAATTGAAAGTAACAATTCTTTTATAAATACAAATTCTGCTCTAAATTTAAACAGCAAACGTATTTATTTATTAACTTGTTTTATATTAAAATTTAAAGCTATGCAACCTCTTAAGAAAGAAGATATTAACCAAGAAGTATTTGATTTATATGATGATTATGCCCATAATAAACTCAATAGAAGGCAGTTTGTAGAGAAGCTTTCCATTTATGCAATTGGCGGACTTACCGTTGGCTCGCTATTAAGTTTTATGTCGCCTGATTATGAGAATACACTTTTAGTGGCTAAAGATGATCCAAGAATTAATTCTGATTATATTAATTACGATTCTCCAAAAGGTGGTGGAAGCATAAAAGCATTACTTTCAACACCTAAAGATTTTTCAGGAAAATTATCTGGTGTAATTGTGGTGCATGAAAACCGAGGTTTGAATCCTTATATAGAAGATGTTGGGCGCCAAACAGCCTTAGATGGTTTTATAAGTATTGCCCCAGATGCGCTCACTCCACTTGGAGGTTATCCCGGAAACGATGATGATGGACGTGAAATGCAAAAAAAGCGAAACAGTAATGAAATGCTAGAGGATTTTATCGCCGCGTTTGATTATTTAAAAAACCATAAAAATTGCAATGGAAAAATTGGAGTAGTCGGTTTCTGTTTTGGTGGAGGAATTGCCAACAAAATGGCAGTACAAGTACCAGAACTTAAAGCCGCTGTCCCTTTTTATGGTGGACAACCTACAGCAGAAGAAACTGCGAAAATAAAATCTCCGCTTTTAATTCATTATGCAGCACTTGATACCAGAGTTAATGAAGGTTGGCCAGCTTATGAAACGGCTTTAAAGGCAAATAATAAAACCTACAACGTTCATTTTTATGAAGGCGTTAATCATGGATTTCATAATACCACAACTCCACGTTATGATAAAGCTGCCGCCGAGCTAGCTTGGCAACGCACCATTGCATTTTTTAGAGAGAGGTTGGTATAATTGTTTTGATTTGAGGATATAACGGTTTGGGGCTTTGTGTGTTGGTGAGGGAATTAGAAGCACAAATGATCAATTTAGCACTTCTGCCCCCATTTTGCCAAACCCTTGTTATGTGCCTTTTTTTATTCTTTTTCAAAGTTATATGATTGACCGTTTTGTTTTAAAATCATTGTTTTGTCGATTGGATTAAATTCCAATATAATTCCTTCGTCCGTATAAATAAATTTGTCTTTTTCTATTGCTTGTAAAGTAAGTGCATTTTGCCCTGTTGCTTGTGCAATTAGATTGAGATTGTTTTTTGTTAATGTTATTTTAATAGGCAATTGTTTGCTGCTATAAATGCCTAAATATTTGTTTAAATCTTGGTTTGATACTTCATAAATATTTTTTATAGGCTCTGGTACATAATTGTATGGAATATAATTTTCCCATTTCCAAGGTGTAAAATTATCCCCAACCGAGTAGGCTAACAATTCTTTAAAAATACTTTCTCCATTGTCGTTGTTGGTCATAATTACAATGGCAATTTTTTTGTCAGGAAAAGCAACTGAATAATGCCCCCAACCTTCATCGTGTCCTTCTTTAAAAAATGCTCTCCCAAATGGTGTTGTAAAAGTTCCAACTGCAAAGCCATAGCCCAACTGAATGTTGTCATTATCTGTACCATCAATTTGGGCAAGTGGTCCAAATTGACTTCTTGATTTTATTCTTATTTGTTGGCTTGTCATTTCTTTAAACGACTTTTTAGAAAGTCCTTTGTTATTGATTAATGCAGTGTAGAATTTTGTAAAATCTTCAAAAGTGGTACTCATTGAACCACCTGCACTTGCCTCTTTCCATTTCATTAATTCATAGGGTTCGCCTTTTGCATTGTGTCCAAAACAAATATTATTATCAAAACGAGTTTGCCACACTTGGCTCGTGTTCGTCATTCCGAATGGTTTGAAAACTTTTTCTTGTGATATGGTTTCATAATCTTTACCTATAATTTGCTCTATCACAAATTGCAGCAAATAAAGCCCTTCGCCTGAATAAGAATAGCGACTACCTGGCTCAAACTTAATTTTTAATTTTTTATCTGCTTCAAACCAACGCCAATTAGGAAAACCTGTGGTATGCGTTAAACACATTCTTGCTGTTATTTTTTCATATCGTTTGTCATCTTTTAGGTCGTGATAGCCACGTCTGAAACCATTTATTTTAATTTCGGGTAGTGGCTTGCTTAAATATTGTACCAATGGTTTGTCAAGGTCAATTACTTTTTCTTGAACATATTGCATTGAAATATAGCCAAATAACATTTTTGCAAAAGAAGCACCATACATTACTGATGACTTTTCAAAAGGAATATTTTTTGGCACATTGGCAAGTCCGAAGGTTTTATTAAAAACAGGTTTGTTATCATTGAAAACTGCTACTGCAACGCCCGAAACATTGGCAACTTTCATTAAGTATTCAATTTTTGTGTTTAAGCTGTCGGTTGTTACTGTACTTCCGTCAACTCTTTTTATGGTTTGTCCAAAAGTAATTGTTGAGATTGTCAGTAGAAGTGTCACTAAAAATGTTCTAAATTTCATAATAGTTCCTTGTTGTTAGGGTGTTGCTCTAAAATGGCACTTAACTTACATATATGAACAATAAAACCTCCACAACACCTTTAAATTAAAAAGGTTATGGAGGTTTTATTATCGAATTTTATAGAGTAAAATTGATTTAAATTTAAAATCTACTTCCCTCCTGCTTTCTTCGCATCCTGCATTGGGTTTCCACCTCCCGATGCTCCTCTAATACTCTGTTGCTGTTTAAACAATTCAAATTTTGTAGGCTCGTAACTTCTTGGGAAGCTGTTATTTGATACATCAATATCTGCAGTTTCTAAATAAGGATCTAATTTTACAGATGCCATCGGCTTTGCCTTTGCAAAAACTTTTGTAACATGGTTTTCGTCTTTACGCCAAATATAAGCTGGTATGGTTTCTACTTCTTTGGTGCCATCTGTAAATGTCCATTCTAAAATTATCGGGGAAACCAAACCACCTTTATTTGTAAAATCTATCTGATAAAAATTAGTTTTACTATCATAAATTTTCTTTTCATCTGCGCTTAAATTTGCGTAATAAGTATTAAAATTTTGTTTAGCTGCTGGTGTAACTGCAAATCTATCCCATTTGGTATAAAAATCTTGCAATGTAGTATCAGCTTCCAAAGCGAAGTTTATCCCAGCTTCTCTATTTCTTTTTTTGCCTATTTCGTTTTTGGCATCATCATATTCTTTTCTTGCAAAAGCATTTTCTACATCAGGGTTCTTAGTATCTAACTGATAATAAGCTATGTTATCAATAGAAATATCAACAGGATCTGTTCCGTAAAACCAACCTCTCCAAAACCAATCTAAATCTACGGCAGATGCATCTTCCATGGTTCTAAAAAAATCTGCTGGAGTTGGGTGTTTAAAAGCCCATCTTGTAGCGTAAGTTTTAAATGCAAAATCAAATAAATCACGTCCCATAACGGTCTCTCTCATTACATTTAAGGCTGTAGCAGGCTTCGCATAAGCATTTGGACCAAAATTAATGATGTTTTCTGAGTTAGTCATGATGGGTTCTAACTGGTCTTTCGGCAATTTCATATAATCTGTAATCATACGGGCCGGACCTCTTCTTGATGGGTAATTATTATCAAACTCCTGTTCTGCTAAATACTGGCAAAAAGTATTTAAACCTTCATCCATCCAAGTCCACTGACGTTCATCAGAATTAACAATCATCGGAAAAAAATTATGCCCAACTTCATGGGTTATAACGCCAATCATTCCATATTTTGTGGCTTCAGAATAAGTTCCATCTTTTTCTGTTCTTCCATAATTAAAGCAAATCATCGGATATTCCATCCCATTTGCCGCTTCAACAGAAATTGCAACCGGATAAGGATAGGCAATGGTATGTTTAGAATATACCTTTAAAGTATTAGCAATCACCTTGGTAGAATATTTTCTATACAAACCATAAGCTTCTGGCCCATAATAAGACATTGCCATTGGTGCTTTTCCTTCTACGTTCACTTTCATCGCATCCCAAATCAATCTGCGTGAGCTTACAAAAGCAAAATCCCTGACATCTTTAGCAATATATGTCCAGGTTTTTTTAGCCGTAGCTTTAACTTTCATCGCATTTTTAGCCTCTGCTAAAGTTACCACTTCTATAGGTTCTGTAGCATTTTGAGCTTGTTTCCAGCGGTTAAATTGTGCAGCGGTTAATACAGAACTATAATTTTGACATTCGCCAGTAGCACCAATTACATGATCTGCAGGAACAGTAATATTAACTTTAAAATCGCCAAAAGTTAAAGCAAATTCTCCACGACCTGTAAATTGTTTATTTTGCCATCCTTGAAAATCTGAATAAACCGCCATACGAGGATACCATTGCGCAATAGTGTATAAATAATTATCATCTTCAGCAAAATATTCATATCCACCACGGCCGCCTACGGTTAAACGGTCGGTAATTTTATAGCTCCAATTAATTTTAAAAATAAACTTTGCACCCGGAGCCAATGTTTTTGCCAAATCAATCCTCATCATGGTTTGGTTAATGGTATATTTTAAAGGATTTCCACTCGCATCTGTGGCTTTTAAAATGTTTACACCAAAATCATTTGCTCGTCCAATAATTCCGTTTAATTGGCTGGCACTCATTTTAGTATTCATTTTGCTACCATCAAAAACCTGATTATCGCTGGTTGCTTTATGCTCATTTTCATCCAATTGTAACCATAAATAGGTTAATGGATCTGGCGAATTATTGGTATAAGTAATGGTTTCTGCACCAGTTAATCTTTGAGTTTTATCATCAAGCTCTGCATTTATCTCATAATCTGCTTGTTGCTGCCAATATTTTGGACCTGGCGCACCAGAAGCAGAGCGATACATATTTGGGTCGCGGATAATGGTTTCCAATTGCTCAAACTTATTACCATGGTTAGAACCCGGATTATTTTGTTGAAACTGTGCGAAAGTGTTACTGCAAACACCTAAACTTAAAAGGAATAGTAGAGATTTTAATTTCATATTATTTTGAGTATTGAGTTATTAGTATTGAGTAGTGAAACCTTTTAAACTGATTATATTTATTTATAAATTATTTATTTGTAATTCTGTTGTTTAATATTTTGATGACAAATGTTGATTGATTTAACAATCAAAGTTTCTGTAATAAACTTTTAACTTACCACTTTTTACTTACTACTTTCTACTTACAACCTTAAACTTTTTCATGGCATGTCCCTCATAAAAAATTCGGGTCGGGCTTTTCGCTCATACTGCACAAGCCTTATCCACAAGCCGGTATCCGCTGCTATCCCTCATGCGAAATATCTGGTAATCACTAAAAGAATTATTTTAACAACTAACCACCCAACAACTAACCACCTAAAACCTAACAACCTACCACCTAACCACCTACAAAGGAAACCTTTCAATTGCCATAATCACTGCAATTCCAAAAATTGCTGAAGAAAGAAATAAATTCCATTCTCTTTTTTGCACTTTTAAGATATTTATCATCAAAAAAGAAGTTAGCAATACCGAAAGTACGATAATTATTTGTCCAAATTCTAAACCCATGTTAAATGCCAATAGTTCTGCAATAACATTGTTACTTTTGCCCATTAAGCTTTTTAAATAGTTAGAAAAACCCATTCCATGAATTAATCCAAAAAGCAAGGCGAGGAAATAAGTGGGATTAAATTTATTTTTTGAAGCCTTCTTTGTTACAATGTTGATAAAGGCAGTAATAAATATGGTAACCGGAATTAAAAATTCTATCCAGTTAGAAGGGATTAGAATTTTATTAAAAACGCTTAAAGCCAATGTTATAGAATGCCCAATGGTAAACGCGGTGACTAATATCAATACTTTTTTCCAATCACTTAGTAGAAACACACCACATAAGGCAGTTACAAAAAGTATATGGTCATAACCTTGCCAATCTAAAATATGTTGCCAACCTAATTCAAAATAAAGGGAGAATTCTTGCATTAAATTCTTTTAGTAGTTTTGTTATCAATTGCAAAATATCAAAAATGATAAATATATTAATCGTTCTGTTCAGTTTTTTACATCCTTTCTATGTAAGTGTTACAGATATACGCCATAATGCCAAGAATAAAAGTATAGAGATAAGTTCTAAAATCTTTTTTGACGATTTAGAACGTGAAATTGAACTGGAAAATAAAATCAGTTTTGATATTATTAAACCATTAGATAAGGCTAAAGTAGATTTGCTTATTGCAAATTATATTAAAAAACATCTCCAAATAAAAGTAGACGGAAAGTTAATGGCCATGAATTATATTGGGTACGAGATTCAGGAAGATGCTGCCTG
>JBBRYE010000128.1:0-10221 GCA_038237895.1 Sphingobacteriales bacterium
AAATTCTCAAATATGGAAACTAACGGTTTAATAGGAGATGAAAAGCTCATCAAATTTAAAGATGTAAAAATGAGCATTTACACTAATGGAGATCAGTTTGTAATAAAGTAGAAATGAAAATACTAAAACTAGTTCTAATTTTTTTAAACAAATTATTTATTATCAACTTCATTTAGTTCATCCCAATATTCTACAGCTCGTCTATAATGAGGGATAACTATTGATCCACCAACTAAATTAGCAATCATAAAAATTTCGTTCATTTCCTCGGTATTTACTCCTGCTTCATGGCACTTTCCTAAGTGGTATTTAATGCAATCATCGCAACGCAAAACCATAGAAGCAACCAAGCCCAACATTTCTTTTGTCTTCGTATTTAAAGCGCCATCTGCATAAGTAGTATTATCCAAGGCCAAAAAACGCTTCATATTGGTATTTGCTGTTTCAGAAATACGGCTGTTCATTTTTGTACGATAGTTGTTAAACTCTTCAATTAACTTGCTCATAATAATTATCCAAATAAATTTTAAAGTTAAAGATTTGTTATTTATCCAAAAAATTAACCTACTAAAAAAATAATAAATTGGCTTTCGCCGATGATTATCAACTTTGAAGAAAACAGACTACCTATTTAAAAATCAATAAATTAACATTAACTCATTTAATTGTGGATAAATAAATTGAGGTAGTTTTAATTTAAAATTATAATTTGAGAGTAATAATACGTTCAAAGGCGTCGGTCTTTTTAATATTGTGATTTAATAAACGTTCTTTTTAAAATCTATACCAAACATGGAAGATGACTTTGAATTTGAGTTTGCTGAAGACCCTAAACTATCAGTAGAGCGTTATGAAGAAATGATCCGTAATCAGGATCAATACTTTTTTGATGCCTTAGCATTTGAAAATATCGTTGATTATTACATCGATAAAAACGATCCTATAAAGGGTTTACAAGTAATAGAATATGCAGTTTCTCAACATCCTTTTGCAGCAATTTTTCACATTAAAAAAGCTCAGTTGTATGTTTTTACAAATGAAATAGATCTTGCTTTTGAATCTTTAGAAAAAGCAGAATTACTAGAACCTTCAGACGCAGATATTTACATGATTAGAGGCAACATATATGAAAGTATGGAGCGTCATGATGATGCCTTAGAAAATCTGAAAAAAGCCTTAGAAATGGCTGAAGTTAAAGACGAGGTTTTAATGCAAATTTCATTTGTTTACCAAAACATGGGCGATTATGAAGAAGCCATTAAATACCTAAAACTTTGCTTAGAAAATAACATGGAAAACCAAGATGCTTTATATGAAATGGCATTTTGTTATGATGTTTTAGACAAACAAGAGGAAAGCATTCTATTTTACGAGCAATATATTGATAGCGAACCTTACTCATTTGCTGCCTGGTATAATTTAGGTAATGCTTTTCATAAATTAAGTTTGTTTGAAAAAGCCATTGATGCGTATGATTATGCCATCTTAATTAAAGAAAGTTTTGCCTCAGCTTATTTTAACAAGGGTAATGCTTTAGTTCAATTAGATCGTTTTAATGAAGCTATTGAAGTTTACCGCCAAACTTTTGAGTATGAACCGCCAAATGCAGATACTTATTGTGCCATGGGCGAGTGTTATGAAAAGCTAGAAAAAATGGATGAGGCTCGTTCTTTTTACAAAAAAGCTGTAAAAATGGACACTAAAATGGCTGATGCATGGTATGGCATTGGTGTAACTTTAGATTTTGAAGATCGTCATTTTGAATCGCTACATTTTTATAAAAAGGCGCTTAATATTGACGATGAAAACCCTGATTATTGGTTTGCCATTGCAGATGCTTATTATAAACTGAATAATTTAACAGAGTCTGTTATTGCTTATGAAAAAGTAATAGAATTTAATCCTTTAGATGTAGAAGCCTGGTTAGATTATTCTTCTATCGTTTTTGAGCAAAATGATTTAAAAAAATGTGTAGAGATTATCGCCGAAGGCATAAAAAATAATCCAGATTCTGCAGATTTATATTATCGTATTGTGGCCTATCTTTTTGCAGATGGTCAGTTAAATGAGGCTTTAAATCAATTACAAATTGCACTAAGTACCGATGCTGAAAAGCACTTTTTATTATTCGAATACTTGCCACAACTACAATCTAATAAAGTGATAGTAGACATAATAAACAGCTATTCTAAATAGATTTTATGTAAAAAATATAAGTTAAAACAATCCGGATATAAATTTTCGGATTTTTTTTTTGACTTTTGACACAGAAATATGAATTATAATTTAAACAACTTACCAGAGCGCACCGTTAAGCCAAGACAAAACGGCTTAACAATGGTAATGGATAAAGGCCTTAGCCTTAGACAAGTAGAAGATTTTTTAGAAGTTGCAGGTTCCCATACAGATATTGTGAAATTGGGTTGGACAACTTCTTACGTTACCCCAAATCTTAAAGAAAAGCTAAAAATTTATAGAGATGCTAATATTCCAGTTTACTTTGGTGGGACTTTATTTGAAGCATTTGTGATCAGAAATCAGTTTGAAGATTACAGAAAAGTATTGGATGAATTTGATATGAAATTTGCTGAAGTATCTGATGGTTCCATTGAAATTCCTCATGAAGAAAAATGCGAATATATCCGCCAACTAAGCAGTCAGGTTACCGTAATTTCTGAAGTTGGCTCTAAAGACGAGAAAAAGATTTTTGCACCTTATAAATGGATAAAATTAATGAAAGCCGAAATTGAAGCTGGTTCTTGGAAGGTAATTGCCGAAGCGAGGGAAGGTGGAAATGTAGGAATTTACAGAGATTCTGGAGAAGTGCGACAAGGTTTGGTAGATGAAATTTTGACCCAAATACCAGAAGAAACTATTATTTGGGAAGCACCACAAAAAGCGCAACAAGTTTGGTTTATAGAATTAATTGGTTCTAACGTAAACTTAGGAAACATCGCTCCGGCAGAAGTTATCCCTTTAGAAACCATTCGTTTAGGATTGCGTGGCGATACGTTCAATCATTTTTTAAATATGAAATAAGATAAAAAAGCGTTTAATAAACGCTTTTTTGATTTAGTGACGATGAAAAAATACGGTTTAATTGGGTTTCCTTTAACTCACTCCTTCTCTGAAAAATATTTTACCGAGAAATTTAAAAACGAAGGGTTAAAAGATGTTGAATATCAGCTATTATCTTTAGCTGATATTAATGAATTCCCTAAAATTTTAAAAGACGAAGCTTTTAGAGGTATCAATGTAACTATTCCTCATAAAATTGCGGTGATGTCTTTTTTAAACGAACTTGACGCAGATGCCAAAGGTGTTGGTGCGGTTAATTGCATTAAAATACAAGGAACCGGAAATAATAAAAAACTTATTGGCTACAATACCGATTCTTTTGGCTTTGAAAATTCAATATCACCACTTTTAGAAAATCATCATCAACAAGCACTTATTTTAGGAAACGGCGGCGCAGCAAAAGCGGTACAATATGTTTTCAAAAATTTAGGGATACGGTATAAGCTAGTAAGCAGAACAGCACAAGAAAATATGTTTACTTATCAGGATTTAACCGAAGAAGTATTAAACGCTTATCATATAGTTGTAAACACCAGTCCGGTGGGCACATTTCCTAAAACACACGAGTTTCCAAATATCCCTTATCAGTTTATTACTAACAAACACATACTTTACGATTTGGTGTACAACCCGGCCGAAACTGCTTTTTTAGCCAAAGGAAAAGCCCAAGGTGCAAAAACCAAAAACGGCTACGAAATGCTGGAGTTGCAGGCCATAAAATCGTGGGAGATTTGGAATGAGGGGTAGATTCTGAGTTTTTAAGTTAAGTTTCTACAATTTTAATCTGCGGCTATTCCCGAAATCTGAGGGAAATTTTTTTTATTGCTTTACTATACTTTATTCTCCCGCTGATCACGCAGATTTTCGCAGATGATTCTTCTTATCATTTACCAATACAAGCTACACTAGTATTAGCTAAAACTCATTTAAGGTATCCCTCGCTGGCTGGGGTTGAGGATGGTTAACCAGCTCGTAAAGTCGTTACGAGGTACAGCCCCGATTTCTCGGAAAAGCAATCTGCTTGTTTTAATGATAATCAACCAGCTGATTACAAATCCTTATTATTTATAAGTTCAAGATGCGCTATCGCTAACATCTGGAACAGCTAGGGTAAGCCCAAGGTGCAAAAACCAAAAACGGCTACGAAATGCTGGAGTTGTAGGCCATAAAATCGTGGGAGATTTGGAATGAGGGGTAAATTCTGAGTTTTTAAGTTAAGTTTCTACAATTTTAATCTGAGGCTATTCCCGAAATCTGAGGGAAATTTTTTTTTATCGGTTTACTATACTTTGTTCTCCCGCTGATCACGCAGATTTTCGCAGATGCTTTGCAAATAAAAAACAACAAAAACTTACGATTTTTTAAAACTCGTAAGTCTAAATTGACGGAGTAATGGATAAAAAAATTACACACCGTATCCATAAACCTAAATTTAACGATAAACCCCTCGCGTTAGCGGGCTGGCGTAAGGCTTTAATTTCTAAAGCCTGTTCTTTTTATCCGCCTTTTTAGCGGTTAAAAAAACCGCAGCGAAGCGGAGTACAAAAGACAGCGACCCAATCCGCTAGCTAGCGGATTGGGTACCGCCCAAATATTTAGCATATTTTTACGCTAATAAATCAAGAGAAATATTTACCTTCAAAGCCTAATGAAATATCTGTTTTTTATTTTTTTTTCTGCACTGTTTATTTCTGCTTGTGGCCAAAATGAGGATTACTCGCCAAAGCCCAGAGGATATTTCAGATTAGAATTTCCCAAAAAAGAATATCTAACTTTTGATAAAAATCCATACTACAGTTTTGAATACCCAAAGTATGCAGAAATGTATTTGGATAGTGCCGATGGAAACCAACCGAATTGGTATAATTTAACCTATCCTCAGTTTAACGGACGGTTGCACATTAGTTACTATCAAATAAAGAACAAACAAGAGCTAAACAGTTTAATAGAAGATTCTAGAAAATTAGCCTTTAAACATACCGTGAAAGCAACAGGAATTGACGAGGGCATAATTTCTTCTCCAGAAAACAATGTCCACGGAATTTATTATACAATAGATGGCAATACAGCATCTTCTACTCAGTTTTTTTTAACAGATAGTACCAAAAACTTTTTACGCGGTGCTTTATATTTTAATGAAAAGCCCCAGGCAGATTCTATTGAGCCTGTTGTGAAATTTATCAAGACTGATATTGATAAGTTAATTAAAACGTTAAAATGGAAAAATTAAGAATATTATAAAATGAGAAAATACAAATTATTGTTTTTGTTTTTGTTGATGGGTTTTTATGCCTCAGCACAAAATATATTAGAGCACATTAATACGGCAAATGATTTTTTTGATAAACTAGATCAAGGGAAATATGCCGAAGCGCAAAACCTTTTTGATGAAAGTGTTAAAGCAAAACTTCCACCAGAATCTTTAGAAAAAATTTGGAAACAAATTCAAACTAATTTAGGAAAATTTGAAGCTGTAAATGGCGCTCAAAATAAGGTTCAAGGCGAGTATCAGGTGGTTATTTTAGATTGTAAGTTTACAAATGATAGCCAACCTTTTCAGTTTGTTTTTAATAAAGCTAATAAATTAGTGGGCTTTTTTGCTTTACCAAAAGATAATAAGGCGGCTTACAAATTACCTGTTTATAATGATTCTGGTAGTTATGTAGAAAAACTAATTTCTATAAAATCTGGCGATCATGAATTACCCGCTATGTTAACTTTACCACGAGACAGTATGAATTGCCCTGTTGTGGTTTTGGTTCATGGCTCTGGGCCTGCAGATATGGACGAAACCGTTGGCGCTCATAAACCTTTTAAAGATATTGCCATTGGTTTAGCTGCAAAAGGTATTGCCTCTGTTAGATATGTAAAGAGAAGCGCTCTATTCCCCGCCGATTTTAAAGGTGCATTTACCACTAAAATAGAGGTAGAAGACGATGCTTTAAACGTAATTGCTTTTGCGAAAAAAGTGCCTCAGGTAGATTCTCAAAAAGTTTATCTTTTTGGCCACAGCTTAGGCGGATTGCTAGCCCCAAGAATTGCTTCACAAACAAATTTAAAAGGAATAATCTTAGCTGCGGCACCCGCCAGAAAGCTTCAAGATATTTCGATAGAACAAAACAACTATTTTTATACAACATCTAAAGACACTACAAAAGCTGGCAAATTAGCTTTAGTTGATGCAGAAAAACAATTGAATTTTACCAAAACCTTAACTGGCAAAACTATAGCTCAAGATTCTGTAGTTTTAGGTTTGCCGGCATCTTATTGGGCAGATTTAAACGGATATAACCAAGTTGCCACTGCAAAAAAATTAGATACTAGAATTTTAATTATCCAAGGTGGAAACGATTTTCAGGTAAGCCAACAAGATTATAATTTATGGGTTAGTGGCTTAAAAGGTAAAAAACAGGTAGACTTTAAATTGTACCCGCTACTTAATCATTTATTTTCTTTTGCCAGCGAAAAAGGAACAGTTTCTCAATATCAAACACAAGGAAACGTAGATCAACCCGTAATTGATGATGTTGCAAGTTGGATACTTCAAAAGTAGTTTTGAAAGAAGACTTATAATCATCCCAATCTGTGAAATCTTATAAATCTGTGTAATCATTTATGAAATTAAAAGCTTTTGTAAACAACCCTTATCAAGAAAATACTTATTTAGTTTATGATGAAGGAACCAATGAATGTGCAATTATTGACCCTGGCATGTACACAGCTGCAGAACAAAATGCTGTGGTAAATTTTATTAAAGAAAATAGCTTAAAACCTGTAATGTTGCTAAATACACATTGCCACATAGATCATGTTTTGGGCAATAAATTTATATTTGATCAATATGGCTTAAAGCCGATGTTTAACAAAGGCGAATTACAATTATTACAAGCTGTACCTTCTTATGCGCCACAACAAGGCCTTAATTACGAACTATCACCAGAGCCTGAGCAATTTTTACCAGAAACCGGACAAATAAAATTAGGAAATGGCGAGCTAGAGTTATTGTTTACTCCAGGGCATTCTCCTGCACATCTTTGTTTTTATAGCAAAGCCGATGGTTTCATAATTGGCGGCGACGCTTTGTTTAAAGGAAGTATTGGACGTACAGATTTACCCGGAGGCCATTATCAAACTTTGCTAAACAGTATAAATAATCAACTTTTTACTTTACCAGAAAATGTAGAAGTTTATCCTGGTCATGGGCCGCATACCACTATTGGTTTTGAGAAAAATTTCAATCCTTTTTTTAATCATTAATTTTTGAAAACCGCTTTTTACATAGCCAAAAGGTATCTTTTTTCAAAGAAAAGTACCAATGCCATTAACATCATTTCGGGCATTTCTATGTTAGGCGTTTTTGTGGGGAGTGCCGCTTTAATAATTATACTTTCGGCATTTAATGGTTTAGAGAATCTGGTCATTTCTTTATCAAATACTTTAAGCCCAGATTTGGTAATCGAACCCACCCAAGGCAAAACCTTTGATCCAAATAATAAAGTTTTATCTTATTTAGCTAAAGACCCAAAAGTTGCAGTTTACAGCGAAGTACTACAAGAAAAAGCTTTATTGCGTTACGATAAAAATCAATTTATTGGAGAAATTAAAGGAGTAAGCTCCTCATTTTTAAAAAATAAAGAACTTAAGAAAACTTTACTGCAAGGAGATTTTATCCTGAATGAAAATGGTAAAGATTACGCAGTAATTGGTTCAACCGTTCAATATACCTTAGGCATAAATATTAACGATCCATTACGATTATTAGAAATTTATTCGCCAAATAAAAGCACATCTTCTGGCTTTACACCTGCCGATGAATTTGTTTCCAGGTATTTGCCACCTTCAGGCGTTTTTGAGTCTAACCAAGAATCAGATAATGAAGTCATCATGTCTTTAAGTGTTGCAAGAGCTTTATTAAATGAACCCAAAAACATCAGTTCTGCAGAAATTATTTTAAAAGATGCTAGCCAAGCCGACGATTTAAAAAGCGATTTACAAAATAAATTGGGTGCCCGGTTTTCTGTTAAAAATCGTATCCAACAAAATGCTTTGCTTTATAAAATTTTAAATACCGAAAAATGGGCGGTTTATCTAATCCTTACTTTTGTGTTAGTAATTGCTACCTTTAATATTGTAGGTTCTTTAACCATGTTAGTTATTGATAAACAAAAAGACATTGCAGTTTTAAATAGTTTAGGAGCCGATAAAAGCATGATTCGTCAAATATTTTTATTAGAAGGTTTGATGATTTCTTTTATTGGCTGTGCGATAGGATTAATTTTTGGATGGATTTTTTGTTACCTGCAAATTGAGTTTGGCTTTATCAGCATGACGCAAGGAAACATGGTTGTAAATGCTTACCCAATGGCAATAAGATACACAGATTTTATTTTGGTATTTATCACAGTTTTTGTAATCGCATTTATTGCTTCATTCATAAGCTCAAGGCTGAGTGTTAAACGTTTTGAAACTTTAAAACAGGCAATTTAGATTTTATGATTTTCTGTTGTATTTCTTTGCGATAACGTTTAAAGCCTTATCCCATCCTAATAAAAAAGAATAAATTCTCTTAAACAAATTGATTTTCTACCAATAATTTTGGCTACATAATTGCCTATTTAAATGATTATCTTTAAAATATGGAAGAAAACAAACCTAAAAAGAAACGTACTCTTCTTAAATGGATTACAGGGATTTTTATAGTAATTTTTATTGTTGCAGCAGGTGCTGCATGGTATATCAACAATCAATGGAAACCACTGCTTACCAAAGTAATTAAAAATACGTTTTTAGATACCACAGATAGTTTATATCGCATAGATTTTTCTGATATCAGTGTAAATATTCTCAGCGGAAGCGTAACTGTTGATAGTGTTGCTATAAGACCCGATTTAGATGTTTATCAGAAAATGATAAAACAAGGCACAGCTCCAGAAAACTTAATTTCATTAAAAATTTATAAGCTATCCATCAAAAATGCTAACCCAATAAAAGTTTATCGTCAGAAAAAACTCGACATTAAAAACATTACTGTTCAAAATCCAGAATTAGCCATTTTTTACACCAAATTAAAAAATCAGAAAAAGAAAAAAGAAGATAACAGAACCGCTTATGAGCGTTTAAAAAACACTTTAAACTCTTTAAAAATTGGAAGTATATTTTTAAATAACGTTAAATTTAAATACATAGACCAAAACTATGAGGAGCCCAAAATCACATTTTTAGATAAAATGAATATCAGAATAAATGATATTTTAATTGATTCTGCCTCACGTTTTGATAGTACAAGGTTATTCGGAACTAGAGATGTAATTGCAGAAATTAGTGATTATTCTTTTGCTACCGCAGATTCTATGTACCACATGAAACTTAAACATGCATTAGTTTCTACGCAAAACAAAAAACTTTCTTTAACTGGGGTTGGCTTAATTCCTCGCTACCCAAATATGAAATTTGCGGCTAAATTTAATACACAGCAAGAACGTTATGATTTAACCTTTGATTCTGTTTTAATTAACAATATAGATTTTAATCAGCTTATAGAGGAAAGAACCATCAAAAGCAGCAATTTAACTTTAACAAATGGCGATTTAAAAGTATTTATGAATAGAGGAAAACCCGCAAAAACTATAGATAAGGGTAAAAATTTTCCTCATTTAGCGTTAAGTAGGGTTGCTTGGAATATTATTATTGATACCGTTGTTTTAAAAAATACAAATATTGCTTATACAGAATATAACCCCAAAAGCAATGCAAACGGAACCGTATTTTTTTCTAACATGAGAGGAAGAATTTTTAATGTTACCAATGATTCTCCTTCTTTAATTAAACAAAATACAGCAAACGCTTATTTACAAACTAATTTAATGGGCAAAGGCAATATGAATGTACATATTGGGTTTAATTTAACCGACCCAAATGGTGCATTTACGTATGATGGCAGCATGGGCGCAATGGACATGTCGGCATTAAACGATGTATTTAAAAATATGGCATTGGTATCTACAAGTTCTGGTAAAATACAAAGCCTTGTTTTTAATATGAAAGGAAACAAAATTGGCGCAGGTGGCACCATGACACTTAAATATCAAGACTTAAAAATATCGTTAATGAAAAAAGATGATGATGAAAAGTTTAAAAAATTAG
>JBBRYE010000129.1:0-10191 GCA_038237895.1 Sphingobacteriales bacterium
CGTTTTAACACGCTTTTCACTGTATCTTTTTTTCTGAAAAAGAAAAAAAGGATGCCGTTTCAATCGTTAACGCAAAAAATTAGCAATTTAAAAATTGAAAATTACGTTTCTTAAAAAGTTAAATTTATTACATCAAATAACAATCTTCAATATAGGTGCAATCTTTAAACATTTACAACAATTCAAATATTTATCAAAAAAATTACAAATAATTTAGCTTAAAATCCAATTTGATACAAATTTTGCTTTAAATTAGAAGATATGTTAACTACAAAATTCACTTTTGCTAGAATAAAGTATGTTTCTGGAGATTGGGACACCGATCAGCGTATGCCTAAAAATGTGCTTAACTCATTATTAGAATACACCACTATTCCATTAAACGCCGATGAAAAAGTTGTCGACTTATCTAGTCCCGAATTATTTAACTATCCCTTCTGCTATTTAAGTGGTCATAAACTGGTTCAGTTTACTCAAAAAGAAGCTGAAAACTTTAAAACTTATGTTAAAAATGGTGGTTTTGTTTTTGTTGATGATTGCAACCATGATATTGATGCTTTATTTGCTAAATCTTTTGAAACTCAAATGACTGCCATTTTTGGCGTTCAAGCTTTAAAAAAAATCCCAAATAATCATGCTATTTATTCTTCATTTTTTGAGTTTGAAAAGGGTCCGCCAACTACTTCTTTTGAATTGAATGGTTGGGGCGATGATTTGGTTCATGATTATTTAAAAGCCATAGAAATAAATAACCGCATTGGAGTTTTGTATAGCAATAAAGATTATGGTTGCGAATGGGATTATGATTTCAGGAACAAACGTTTTTTAGCTGAGGATAACACCAAATTTGCAGTAAATATCATCATGTATGCAATGGGAATAAACGCTTAAACAGTGTCATTAAAAATTTCCTGAAACCCAATTAATACAATTCTTTAAACAATATCTACTTTTACTTCATGAATGTTTTTGAAACACAAAATTCTCCTTCAACTTCTTTTGAAAGATTACTAGCTATAATGGACGATTTAAGGGCTAAATGTCCTTGGGATAAAAAGCAAACCTTAGAAACTTTGCGTCACTTAACCATTGAAGAAACCTACGAACTTTCTGATGCTATTTTAGAAGGCGATATGCAGGAAATCAAAAAAGAACTAGGCGATTTAATGCTTCATCTAGTTTTCTATTCTAAAATAGGTTCAGAAACTAATGAATTTAATATTACTGATGTTTGTAACGGTATTTGCGAAAAACTAATTAACAGACACCCACATATTTATAGCGATGTTGTTGCTGAAACAGAAGAACAAGTAAAACAAAATTGGGAGCAGATTAAGTTAAAAGAAGGCAATAAATCTGTTTTGGGCGGTGTACCTTCCTCTTTGCCCGCATTAGTAAAAGCCTCAAGAATACAAGAAAAAGCTAGAGGCGTAGGTTTTGATTTTGAAGAAAAACACCAAGTTTGGGAAAAGGTAGAAGAAGAATTACAAGAATTTAAAGCCGAGTTTGATGTAGCACAAGGCATTGAAATAGACCAAGAAAAAGCCGAAGCAGAGTTTGGAGACCTATTATTTTCATTGATTAATTATGCCCGTTTTATCAATATTAATCCAGAAGACGCTTTGGAAAAAACCAATCGAAAATTTATCAAAAGATTTCAATACTTAGAATCAAAAGCTTCAGATTTAAACAAATCATTACAGGATATGACCCTGGCAGAAATGGATGTTTTTTGGAATGAGGCTAAGAGGATATAAGCGTAGTTAATTATTTATAAAATATTAATCTCAATTTCATAGCCTTTTTGTAGCGCATTTATGTTTTTTATCGTAATAAACATAAAACCAGCGCATCATGTATCTCAATAATTTTCAATCCTATATTTTTGGAGCAACATTGATTTTTTTCTTATGCTTTGCAGCTTGTGAGAAAGGAATATTAAACGGCCCACTACTTTCTTATGGAGAAAAAGTAGAACTTCAAAAATCGCAATCCATTCTTTTTGGGACTGATACCAAAGATGGATTGAAATTGACCATAAATAATATAAATGATAGTCGTTGCCCGAAAGATGTTAATTGCATAAGAGCTGGCGAAGCTGCAGTAAAAATCACTATTTATGATATCAAAGAAAACTCAGCAACATTTGATCTTTATTATGGTGACAAATCTCATTTTAAACCAGATACCGTAAATTTCAGTATAGATAAAAAAGCTTATAAGGTGATATTATTTGATGTAAATCCTTATCCTCAAACCAGTACAATTCAGGATAGTTTAAAAGCAAAACTTACGCTTTTGAACAATTAAATTAAGAAATAGATATAAATTAGAATAGCTATCTTTAAAAAACGTAGCCTATATAAATGAGTAAATCCCACAACGATTTTAGTGATCAAGAATTGATTGCTAAATGTCGTAAAGACGATAGCAAAGCCCAAGAAATGCTTTATAAACGTTTTTATGGATATGCTATGGGAATTTCATTAAGATATTGTATCAATCGGGATGATGCTTTAGAAGCTGCAAATGATGCTTTTATTAAACTCTTTAAAACTATAAAAACATTTGATGATGGTAGATTAATTAAACCGTGGTTTAGGCAAATCATCGTAAATTCTGCTATCGATAACAGAAGAAAAAACATAAAGCATATGGCGGTATTAGATATTGAATATGCCGATGAAGCACCAACAGATCATAATATCATCAGTAAAATTACTGCACAAGAAATATTAGAATTATTAAAAGAATTACCAGAAATGCACCGCATGATTTTTAACCTTTATGAAATTGATGGTTATACACATGAAGAAATTGCAGATATTTTAGAAATGCCATCTAGCAGCTCGCGGGTTTATTTATCAAGAGCAAAAGAAAAATTAAGACGATTAGTGAAGGCTCACTTTTATTTGAATTATGAAAGAGCAATTTGATAGAGCAATAAGAAACCATATCCGTGATACATTTGGAAATTTTGATGACCAAATGGCAGATGATGGTTGGAAAAAGTTCAACGATAGGAAAAGGAAAAAAAGAAGAGGATTGATATTTTGGTATACTTTGCCAAGTGGTATTGCTGCCGCATTGGCTTTAGTTTGGTTGTTAAATTGGAATAATTTATCAAACGTTAGTAAGAATAATCAAACTCAAATTGCTCAACAAAATCTTGATAAAAACCAAAACATCAATAAATCAAAAGAAAATATTGAAATTTTTTCAAATAAAACTCAGAGCACAATTAGTACGAATAATGATCATAAACAAAGAAATTTGGCTTTTAATAAGGGTTTAAAACAAACAATAAATATCAATTCTGAAAAAATATCTGGAAAACATATTAATAACGATTTAAAAATCTCCAAAGAAATTGAAGTAAATAATACTGATTTTATAACCGCAAATTCATCAGAAAATATCAACCAAACCAATCCTATTGAAGTAAATGCAAAAGATTTTAAGCCTTTAGAAACAGAAAATAGAACGCTTTTAGTAAGTCAAAATGTGATTGCAAATCAAAATTCGATTAAGGATTTTTATTCGCTTCCACAAAAGTCATCAGAAGATAAAAAACCACAAACTATAAAAAAAGACAAGTTTAAACTCTCGGTTGATGCCAATACCTTTTATTCATTTTCGGAGAAAGGGGTAAACGATGCTTTAAATTTAGGATTTGGTTTAGCAACAGAATTAAAACTGACCAAGAGATTAAGTTTAAATTCAGGAATTCTTTTAAACCGACAAACCACAAGTTTTGATGGCAATAGTCGTTCAACATCAGATTTTAAATTGACTAGCTTTAGTACCTTAGCTGCTGTACCTGAAGCGCAAATAACCAATGCAAAATTAATTGGATTAGACATCCCCTTAGATTTAAAATTTGATTTTAAAGTAGGGGAAATTAAATCTTTTATAACCTCAGGAATTAGTTCTTACAGTGTAATTAATGAGGAATATGTAAATGATTATTCAATTGTAAATTATTCTATAACCGGCATTTTAACAAGTAATGTAACTGATAAGAGAGAAAACCCTGCTGGTAATTTTTCTTATTTTAAATTTGCCAGAACTGTAAATTTTTCCTTTGGCTTTTTATACCCAATTACTAAGAAAAGTACAATATCGGTAGAACCATTCATTAAATATCCTCTATCGGGGTTAGGCTATCAGGATCTAAAAATTGGTTCTGGAGGTTTAAGTTTTAAATTGAATTTTGGCAGATAGGTTTAGTTACGAGGTGGCTGATTTTCTTTTAAAATAGTCTGAATATCGATTTACTTTATATCAAGATTATCCAGATTAAAACCATTATCACCTAGCTCAATTAACTTTGTATTATAAGCTTTGTGATCTCTGTGGTTAAATATAAAATTCTTAATTTAGTCTTTAAAGTAATTATAATCCTCAGTCAAAAGACTTCCAAATAAATCAATATGAATAAAGTAATATCAAATGCTGAAGAAGCAATTAAAGATATTAAAGACGGAATGACTTTAATGTTAGGTGGTTTTGGCCTATGTGGTATCCCAGAAAATTGCATTAATGCTTTAGTTAAAAAAGGCACAAAAGATTTAACCTGTATTTCAAATAATGCTGGTGTAGATGATTTTGGAATTGGAATGTTACTACAAAAAAAACAGGTTAAGAAAATGATTTCCTCTTATGTTGGCGAAAATGCAGAATTTGAACGCCAGCTTTTAAGTGGAGAATTAGAAGTAGAATTAATACCACAAGGTACATTGGCCACAAGATGTATGGCCGCTGGCTACGGAATGCCCGCGATTTTTACTCCAGCTGGTGTAGGTACAGAAGTTGCAGAAGGGAAAGAAATCAGAAATTTTAATGGAAAAGATTATTTAATGGAAATGGCTTTTGAGGCCGATTTTGCCATCGTAAAAGCTTGGAAAGGAGATACCATAGGAAACCTGATTTATAAATCTACAGCTCGAAACTTTAATCCAGTAATGGCAATGGGCGGAAAAACAACCATTGCAGAAGTAGAAATATTAGTGCCTGCCGGCGATTTAGACCCAGACCAAATTCATACCCCAGGCATTTACGTTCATCGGATTTTTGAAGGCAAAAACTATGAGAAAAGGATTGAGCAAAGAACTGTTAGATTAGATCACTCCAAATAAGAATCTTCAAATCCTCACATCATCAAATTTTCAAATTACAAACCATGTTAGATAAAACCGGCATCGCAAAAAGAATAGCAAAAGAAGTAAAAGACGGAATGTACGTAAATCTAGGAATTGGAATTCCAACCTTAGTTGCAAATTATATACCTGAAGGTTTAAACGTAGTATTACAATCAGAAAATGGCTTATTAGGAATGGGGCCATTTCCTTTTGAAGGAGAAGAAGATGCAGATTTAATAAATGCAGGCAAACAAACCATTACCACTTTACCAGGTTCGTCAATTTTTGATTCGGCATTAAGTTTTGGGATGATTAGAGCTGGAAAAGTTGATTTAACTATTTTAGGCGCAATGGAAGTTTCTGAAAACGGTGACATTGCTAACTGGAAAATTCCTGGTAAAATGGTAAAAGGAATGGGTGGTGCCATGGATTTAGTAGCATCTGCTAAAAACATCATCGTAGCTATGCAACAGGTTAATAAACATGGCGAATCTAAACTTTTAAAAGCTTGCTCATTACCCTTAACGGGAGTAAATTGTGTTAAAAAAATTGTGACAGAATTAGGCGTTTATGAAGTTAAAAATAATGCTTTTTATCTTTTAGAAAGAGCTAAGGGTGTAAGTATCCAACAAATTAAAGATGCTATTTTAGGTAATTTGATTATTGATGGAGAAATCCCAGAAATGGAATTTTAATACCTAAAAATAATAGATTTTATTTTAAAAACCATTGTGGCAACAATTTTGGATAATAGTTAAAATTGTTAATCAAAAAATGTTTTTAAAAGCAAAATTAAGTTAAATATGAAAATTAAATACTCAATATTATTATTACTGACTATTATAATGGTCAATTTCAATGCCTTTTCTCAGTCAGAATCTCCTTACGAAACTAAATTTAAAACTGATGGGCCTGCTGTTGTTGCCGGCTTAGGTTTAAGCTATTTAGGTTTAACACTTATTAAAAATAAATCAGAATTAACACCAGCAGAAGTTGCTGCCAAAAACAAGGATAATGTTTTCTTTTTAGATAGATTTTCTGCAGGAACTTTTAGAGATAAAGCAGATAAAGACAGTTATATTCCTTTTTATGGATCTTTTGCAATAGCGCCTATTGTAGCTTTAATAGACGGTAAGCAACGTTCTCATTACGGACAAGTTTCTGTTATGTTTATAGAAACCATGTCGGCAGCAGCAGCATCTTTTACCCTTGCCGCAGGATTGGTTAAACGTAGTCGTCCGTTAGTATATAACGCTTCTTTGCCATTAGCTGATAGACAGGATAAGGATGCACAACGTTCATTTTTTGCTGGGCACACCACAGCAACTGCAGCCGCAACATTTTTTGCGGCAAAAGTATTTAATGATTTCAATCCCAATTCTAAATTAAAACCATATGTATGGACTGCTGCTGCCTTGGTTCCGGCAGTTGTTGGTTACCAAAGATTAAGAGCCGGGAAACATTTTTTAACAGATAATATCTTAGGTTATGCAGTTGGTGCGGGTTTAGGTATTTTAATTCCAGAATTGCATAAGAAAACTAACAATTCGGGTATATCCGTTGCTCCGGTAATGGGTTTAAATTATCAAGGTTTGGGAATGACTTATCATATTACTAAATAATTGATTAAATATTTTTAAGCATTATGCTTTAAGATTAAAATAAAAGTCTGTCATTTTATGATGGACTTTTTGCTTTTTAGCACTTATCTTTATTTTATGATTCAATTTACAGCCATGATTTATCAATTTGAAAAAATGGGAGAAAAAACTGGTTGGACTTATGTAGAAATTCCTTTTAATATTTCTCAACAGATAAAAAAAGATTGTAAAGTTAGCTATCGCGTAAAAGGTAAAATTGACGAAACTGAAATTACAGGTATCGCGGTTTTACCTATGGGAGAGGGTAATTTTATCATTGCTTTAAAAAAAGAGCTTCAAAACAAAATAGGAAAAAGAAAAGGTGCATTAGTAAATATCCAAATAGAAGAAGATAAAAACTTTAAAATTGAGATGCCAGATGACCTAGAATATTGTTTAGATGATGCAGATGGTGCAATTCAGCAATTTTTATCGATGTCAAAATCCCATCAAAATTATTATATCAATTGGATAAATAGTGCCAAAACAGATACAACAAGGGTAAAGCGTTTAAGTCAAACAGTTAATGCAATGGTTATGAAAATGGATTATGGAGAAATGATAAGGTATAATAAAAAAATCAAGTGATGAAGTGGATTGCGCTAAATAAACAGGAATTAAAAGATGCTACAATCCAACTCATAACCGTTGAAGGCTTAAAAATATGTTTGGTAAAGTACAACAATGAATATTTTGCTACCTCGGCAAAATGCCCTCATGCTGGTGCAGATATTTCTCAAGGATGGTGTGAAAACGGTTATTTAATTTGCCCTTTTCATCGTTACAAATACAATTTAAAAACCGGCAGAGGATTTACTGGTCAAGGAGATTACATTGAAAAATACCCTATTAAAGAAAATAACAACCAACTATTTATCGGCCTTAAGCAAAAATGGTGGAAAAGTATCTTTAGTTCCTAAAACTCTAAAATCTTCTATTTAATTCCCTTTTAAATAATACTTTTTCTTTAACCATAAAGAAACTCTAACCAATAAAATCAATGCTGGAACTTCTACCAATGGCCCAATAACGCCTGCAAAAGCTTGCCCAGAGTTTAAACCAAAAACAGCAATGCCAACCGCGATGCCCAATTCAAAGTTGTTTCCAGCGGCAGTAAATGCAACTGACGCTGTTTTATCGTATTCTGCGCCCATTGCTTTGGTAAAGAAAAAACCAATAATAAACATTAAAATAAAATAGACTAAAAGTGGAGTAGCAATTATCAAAACATCTAATGGAATTTTTACTATTAATTCTCCTTTTAAAGAAAACATAACTACAATTGTAAACAAAAGCGCAATTAAGGTAATTGGTGATATGGTAGGAATAAACTTTTTGGTATACCATTCTTCTCCTTTATTATTTACTAAAATCACCCGACTTAAAATACCCAATAAAAATGGAATTCCTAGATAGATTGCAACGCTTTTAGCAATTGTTATTATAGAAATATCTACAATTGCTCCCTTAAAACCAAAGTAAGGCGGGAGAATGGTTATAAAAATCCAAGCATAAAAACTGTAAGCAAAAACTTGAAAAACACTATTTAATGCTACCAAACCAGCACCATATTCGCTGCTTCCTTCGGCAAGATTGTTCCAAACTAAAACCATAGCAATACAACGAGCCAAACCTATTAAAATAAGCCCTACCATATATTCCGGGTAATCTCTTAAAAAAATGATTGCCAATAAAAACATTAAAACTGGTCCAATTATCCAGTTTAAAACCAATGAAATAGAAAGAATTTTAGTGTTTTTAAAAACTTTTGGTAAAAGCGAATAATTTACTTTCGCCAGTGGCGGATACATCATTAAAATTAAACCTATAGCAATAGGAATATTGGTTGTTCCTTTATTAAATGAGTTAATAAAGTTAGGAAACGAGGGGATTAAATATCCACATACAACCCCAATTGCCATTGCTACAAAAATCCATAGCGTTAGGTTTTTATCAAGAAAACTTAGTTTTTTTATTGCCATTAGATGCTAAGTTTATAAAAATACGTAATTAAATTTTTGGAAGAAATAAAATCCTAAATAGCCGGTTCTTGCTGACTTAAACAATGAAAACTTCCCAAACCCCAAATAATATCTGTAGAATCTATACCCACAGTTTCTCTTGTAGGGAAACATTTAGCAATAATTTCTAAAGCGATTTTGTCTTTACTGCATCGATAAGTTGGCACAATTACATGTCCGTTGCTAATGTAAAAATTTGCGTAAGAAGCTGGCAATCGTGTATCTTCGTAAACTACAGCATCGGGCATTGGTAATTGTATGATGTTTAAAGGCTCTCCATTAATTAGGCGCATTTCTTTTAACTCTCTTAAATTGGTTTGTAGTAGTTCGTAATTTTCATCATCTGGGTTTTCTTCTACCACTGTTAAAACCGTATTATGATTTACAAATCTAACAGTATCATCAATATGCCCATCCGTATCATCACCCACAATTCCGTCGCTAACCCAAAGCACTTGTTGCTGTCCGTAATAATTTTTCAAATATTCTTCAACTTGTTGCTGATTTAAATGCGGGTTTCTATTTTTATTTAGCAAACAACTTTTGGAAGTTAAAATAGTACCTGCGCCATTAAATTCTACCGAACCACCTTCCATAATAATCTCTGGATAAAAAACAGGGATATTAAAGTGAGCTCCAATTTTAGTGGGGATAACATCATCCAGATCAAATGGAGGATATTTACCGCCCCAAGCGTTAAAGCCCCAATCAACAATTACTTTTTTCTCCTCTGCTTGTGGATTAATCAAAAAAGCTGGACCATGATCTCTGCACCAGGCATCGTTTGTGGCATTAAAATAAAATTCAACTTTAGATAAATCAGCCCCAGCTTGTTCAATAAATTTTAATGCAAAATCTTTCATTTCTTGATTTCGCACATTGATTCGTACCTTTTCAGAAAGCGCTAAATATTTAATAAATTCGGCATATTTTGGATAAATCGAATCAATTTTTCCTGGCCAACTTTCTTCTTTATGCGGCCAAGAAAGCCAGGTAGCTTCATGTTTTGACCATTCTGGAGGGAACGAGTAACCAAAATTTGTAGGAGAATTACTGTCGATAGTTGATGGTCGATAGTTCATAGATTGAACGTGTTAGTTAAGATGGTGATTGAATGAGGTAAATAATAGTAGATTTTTAAAGTGTATTTCTCAGAGCAGTTATTTTTTTAGAAAGCATTTCAATGTCATCATAAAGCTCCTTAAACAATTCTTGTGAGATGTAATTTCGTCTTTTAGCCAAAAAAATACATGAAATCACTTCTATTCCTGACCTTAGTGAGTAACCTAAAAATTGTTTGAATATTGGATTTGTTTGCCCAGGGCATCCTTCGGCTATATTAAGAACAATTGAATCTGCAGCTCTTCTAATTTGAGGTGTCAAAATAAA
>JBBRYE010000130.1:0-10100 GCA_038237895.1 Sphingobacteriales bacterium
AAATCAACAATTATTTCTTTAACTGTCATTCCGTTAGCTAACCAATTCAAAACATCATAAACGGATATTCTAGTCCCTTTAACACATGGTTTTCCAAATCTCTTATCAGCCTTTATTTCAATATAATTTTGGTAATCCATAATCAAATTTAATAAAAAAAATGCTATTCCAATAAATCTGGTCTGCGATCCTGTGTTCTTTTTAAAGCTTCATCATGTCTCCACTCCTCAATTTTTTTTTGATCGCCACTCAATAAAATATCCGGAACTTTATGTCCATTCCAATCTGCCGGGCGAGTGTAAACCGGTGCATCTAATAAATCATCTTGAAAAGAATCAGATAGGGCAGAAGTTTCATCATTTAAAACTCCAGGAATCAATCTTACAACAGCATCAACTACAATTGCTGCTGGCAACTCGCCTCCAGAAAGCACATAATCGCCAACAGAAATCTCTTTGGTTACATAAATATCTCTAATCCGTTGGTCAATTCCTTTATAGTGCCCGCAAAGTATAATCACATTTTTTAAGCCCGAAAGCTGGTTTGCTATAGCTTGATTTAAAGTTTTTCCATCCGGCGACATGAAAATAACCTCATCATAATCTCTTTCACTTTTCAGTTTTTCTATACAGGCAGCAAAAGGAGCAATTTGCATCACCATTCCACTGCCACCTCCGTAAGGATAATCATCCACACTTCTTTGTTTTTGCGTAGAATATTCACGTAAATTATGGACTACAATTTCTACAATACCTTTCTTTTGTGCCCTTTGCAAAATTGAATGTGCAAACGGACTTTCTAATAATCCAGGTAAAACAGTAATAATATCGAAACGCATTTTTTATTATGAATTTATTAATTGATGGGTAATTATTATTCTTAATTTAATATTTGGGCGTTCCCCAAGCTTCGCAAGGGTCGGTCCGCCAGCTGGCGGATATATTTTTTTGTGAAAAACAAAAAAGCTGCCGCTTCAATCCCTAACGTAAAACCTATAATGATTGATAAATTTCTGAATCTCGATTTACAAGATTTTAGATTAATAGGATTTGGTACTTATTATAAATTTAATATCTAAATGCTAATTTTAAATTATCTAATCCAAGTACAATTCTAACAAACCATCTGGTAAATCAAGCTTTATCAACTTTTTTTTCATATCCATCTCTAAAATGAAAGCTTCGTTTAATGGAATCAAAATATCTTTCTCTTGATAATGAATGGTAGCCAAAAATTGTTGCGGAAATTCTTGTACTTCTAAAATTTCTCCTATTTGTCCTTTATGCAAATCCTCGGCTGTAAAGCCAATTAAATCTGTATAAAAAAACGTTCCTTTTTCACGTTTAGGCTTTAATCTATTTGGTAAAAATATTTTCTTTTTTGTAAGCGGTTGGGCTTTATCAATATGGTCAATATCTTCAAAATTAAAATAGCCAATCTGGGGCATTGGTATTTTAAAATTAGCTACAAAATAAGGCACTAATTTTTTATTTATTTCTAAAAAAACAGATTTAATTTTAAGCTTCTCTGGTTCATCAAAAGTAAAAGAAACTTGAACTTCGCCCTTTAAGCCACGTGTTTTAGTAATATAACCAATCTCAAAATAATTATCCATCCCGATATTTAAAAAGCCAAAAATACAATTTTACCTAAATTAATCGGCCAATTCCATATTTTCCCAGCTTTCTTTACGGTAATAGTTAAAAGAAACCCAAGTGATAACAGTCATGATTGCGGCTGCTATCCAAATGGCAATTTCCCATTTTGCAGCCCAATAATGTAAAAAACCTAAGGCTGCGGGTACTGCCATTATCAAAAACGTGATAAACATTTTACCTCCTTTTTGATTGTTTGGAGGTTGAGAAAAAGGAAAACCTTTTACTTGAAAAAGTGCTACTAATAATCCGTAAAGTGTGCCTACCATAAAAACCAAAATCAAATCGTTAATTACAGCTGGGCCCCAAAAAAATATGCTAAATGCACCAATGGCAATAAAACAGGGCAGGTAATATTTTATAACAATAGCTTTAAACATTCCGGCTAAAATTCTTCCAGGTTCATTATGTGGCGTAGTAAAAAATATCCAAGAAGCTTTATATTTCTCCGTCATGCTAATGTTTTGTAAAACAGTGGTTAATACAAAGCTTGTTAAGTACATTAATAAAATATACATCCTACCTTCCAATAAATTATTCCAATTTTCTGATAGGCTTACACCTTTTTTATTAATAAACCCGAAATACACAAAATATACAGGTACATAAGCAAAAGATGGATATACTTTTACCTTAAAATCACGGTAACGTGAAGATAAAAGCCATGTGATTTTAAAACCCGCATTTTCTAACGGATGAGGAGCAATTTTTTTGGCTATAGAATTCATAAAGCCTTTAGAAGCGCCTTTTCCTTCAGAAGATATAATTATGCCATCATCGCCACTGGCACTTATAGAAGATAATTTTTGATTAAAGCCTGGTGCTAAAACTTTTACTACCAAATACAATGAAACTAATGGAGATATTATGGCTAAAAATGCATATATATAAGTGGTAAATGGTGTGTTTTTAATATTTACCACCAACTCATGCAAAGCAGCCAGCCAATAAGAAGGCACAATTGTTAAAATTCTAGCTTGTGTAAGATCTATGCCTTTTAAGATACTGGATTCTATTAAACGTGGCAAAGTATAGTAGGCTGCAAAAATCAAGATGGATAAAAAGATTTGAAAGTAAGAGATAAAATCTTTAAACCTTTGTGGGCTGGTTATTTTTAAAACAATTAAATAGGTAATATTTACGAAAAATATGCTGAGCGTTGTGGCAATTAAAACCTCTATTATAAATACTAGACCTGAGATAATTCCTTCGCCAATAAAAGAATAAATTATACCAGAAATAGAAATAGCAAAGGCCATTTTAGCGGTATGAATACCTATATGTAAAATGCGTGAAACAGTAAATGTTGTATCGGAAACTGGACGAGGTAAGATGATGTAATTATCTCTAACATCTATTAAAACGTTAGTAAAATCTGAAATTAAAGTGACTGCTAACATCACCATAAAAGCCGAAAAATAAACAGTATGTGCTAAAAAAGGTTGTTTTAATGATGCTAATAAAAATGCGAAAAACAAACCCGTAATACCAAGAAAAAACATGACCAACCAGCTAGCATGATTAACCTCTTTCTTCTTTTTTTGCCTTTGTTGGTTATAAATATTCGGACGCCTATCGTCCATTTTCATCTTGATAGTTAAGATAATTCTTAGTTGTTCTGGGTTAACGCCAAATTTTTTAAATATGGGTTTAAACAAGAGAACAAAGTTGATGATATATCTATTGAACATTTTAAGAGTTAAAAGTTGTAGTTATATGTTGCTAGTTTTGAGTAGCATAATTGTTTTTTAATTTAAAGCGCTTAGCACATCTGCTGCATCTCTATTGCCTTCTTCTTTACCCGTAAGTTTTGCAAAAATCTTCTCTAGGGATTGATTTCCTCCAGCTTTTAATTCTTCGAAAGTGCCGTTAGCTACAATTTCTCCGTTGTTGATGAGCAAAATTCTGTCTGAAACTTTTTCTACCACGTCCATCATGTGCGAGCAATAGAAAATGGTTTTGCCTTCTTTAGCCATTAAAGAAATTAGTTCTTTTACCATGATAACGGCATTGGCATCTAACCCTGAAAGTGGCTCATCTAAAATGATGATTTTTGGGTTATGGATTATTCCAGAAATTAACAAAACTTTTTGGCGCATTCCTTTAGAAAAAGTATCCATACGTTGATCCGCATTTGCGCCAATACCAAAAGCTGTTAGTAATTTGGTTGCTCTTGCTGCGATAGCATCTTCCTCCATTCCATAAAGTTTACCAATAAAATCTAGGTATTCTAAAGGGGTAAGTACATCATATATCTCGGCATTTTCTGGTACGTAACCAATTTGGCTTTTTATGCTGATGATATCATCTTTTATATTTTTATCATACATAAAAACATCACCTTCAAAATCGCTAATCAACCCTGTCAGTATTTTTACAGTAGTTGATTTTCCAGCTCCGTTTGGCCCGATATAACCAATTACTTGTCCGGGATAAACATCTAAATTTATACCTTTTAAGATCTGTTTTTCGCCGTAATTTTTTCTTAGATTTTTTATACTGATGATAGGTTGTTGCGTATTTTCCATGAGGTTATTTAAAGGTTTAAAGATATAGTTGTTGAGTTAAAATCCATAAACATTTAACCAAATTAAAATTTCAATTAACCATATTTTTATAAATTTGTCGCTTCTACTAAAATAATGCATTACAAAGTAATTCTCTATCCTGTATTATCTGCTTTAGCCATTACAATTTCTGTATTTTATTGCGTTCCGTATCTAGGATTGGTAAGTTTAGTTCCGTTACTTTATTCGATAGACAATTCTTCAATAAAACAACATATTATTCAAACAGCGATTTTTAGCCTTGTCTACACTATTTTTCTTTTCATTTGGATGCTTTCCTCTTCTACACAATTTACGGGAAGTATTTTATATGGTATAGCGGGATTGATAATTTCTGTCTTACTTTTCACAGTTCTTTTTGTAGGAACATTTTTTATTTGGAGGAAACTTAGTAATGGTGTAATCAATTGGATAACAATAACAATTTTGGCAAGTCTGTTTGTTTTGTTAGAATTTTTATGTGATATTATTTTAAAAACCCTTCCTTGGTATAGTTTTCATTTTGGAAACCCTTTAATAGGAAGTGTTTTTACCGTTCAATTGGCAGAGGTTGGTGGGATTTATATATTAACGTTTTTTCTCTTTTTGATTAATGGTGGAGTAGCATATACATTAAAAGACAAAAAGCAATTTAAACTTCTTTCAATTATTCTTTTACTGTTTTTTGGTAGTAATATACTTCTCTACAATTTGAGAAGTAATAATGCATTGGAAAAAAAAGAAATAACTATTAATCTTATAAATGGAAATATACCCTCCAATACCGACTGGGAATTAGAGGGCAATACAGTAGTTCCTCAGCTGATTTCTTTGAGTAAACAAAGCGCAGATTCTCCAATTGCTGATTTTAATGTATGGACGGAATCTGTAGTGCCTTGGACTTATCAAAAAAACGATGATTTTTTAAATGCTATCTTAAATAATAGTTCTGATACAAAAACAATAAACCTTATTGGATTAAATACAAATTATGATGCTCATACGGTGTTAAATACGGTTTACGCTATTAAGTCTAATGGAGTTGTTATCGGAAAATATGATAAAGTAAATCCATTGATATTTATGGAGCGCCCATTATCCGCTTACTTGGCAACTCAATTTGCAAATAATGGCTACCAGGTAAAGTCTGGTTTATCCTTAAAACCCATCGTAACCGAAAAAGGCAAAATTGGAGTTTATATCTGCAACGAAGCTACCATTGCGCCTGTGGTTAATGAACTCGTAAAAAATGGTGCTGAATATTTGGTAAACATCAGTAATGATGGCTGGTTTAAGAATACTTATATAGCCCGACAGCATTTTTATTATAACCGGTTAAGGGCAGTTGAAAACCGAAGAGACGTTGCAATAAATAGCAATTGTGGTTATAGTGGCAAAGTATCGGCTAATGGTGATATTATTAAAATTAACCAAAGTAATTTCCCTTCAATTAATTATATATATTTGACGAAAAACACCTGCGAAACTTTCTACACATTATATCCAAATACATTTATATTAATTATTATATTTTTAACCACAACAATTATTTTATTTAAAAAATCATGAAAAAACAATTACTCTTTACAACTTTATTTTTAATTATTGCAAACATCTCATTTGCTAATTTTAGCCAAGGCAATTGGAGATGGAGAAACAATGATGGGAATGAAACTACTGCTACTTGGCGAGCCGCACAAAACACACCCATACAAATTGCAACAGCAAGTGAAGTTTTGAGACTAAGGTCTGAAATTGGGATACCTACTTTTACAAATGGAGGAGCTACTTTAAATATTCAATATAGTTTAACCAATGATCAAGCCGATGTAAACTGGACAAGTATTACTACTACAAGTAATACATTGCCATTTGTTATTGCCACAACTAATAGTAATTTAACTAGTGGGCAAGCTACTACTAAGCAATTAAGCCCTAGTGCATTTCCAACTTATGTAACCGTACCAGGATCGGTACTTTTTAACAATAATAACGCTAGTTATACTACTAGTGGTACCCAAAATAATGTTTCTGAATATGAGGTAGTGATATTGCCTACTAATAATATAGTTGCAAATACAACTTACTATATAAGATTTGGTGGTGGAAATAGACAGTTAGCAACTGCTACCTTACCCCAGTTATCGACAGCAACTACATTACCCATAGTTCTAAAAAGCCTAAGTGCTAAAAGTATCATAGATGGCGTTAACATAAACTGGAGCACTGCTTCTGAAATTAACAACGATTTTTTTAGTTTACAGAGAAGTGTAAACGGATTAAATTGGGAAGATATTGCAAAAATAAGTGGTAAAGGAACTACAAGTAATGAATCTACCTATTCTTATTTAGATAGCAAACCTTTAAAAGGAGTTAACTATTACCGTTTGGTACAACATGATTTAGATGGAAAAATTAATTATTCTGGCGTTACTTCTGTTAAATTCGACATTGAAACTACGCAATTAAATGCTTATCCTAACCCATTTACTAATAAACTAACTGTTAGTTTAGTTGGATACAAAGGAAAAACATTTGAAACAATTTTAACAGACGTTCAAGGAAAGTCAGTTTTCCAAAAAAGTTTAACTGCTGATCAAAATGGATTGGATGTGATGCTAAATGAAGTTCCAAAATCTGGAATGTATATTTTAAGTATAAATGGAAATGGAATAAACTTCGTTAAAAAAGTGAGTGTAAAATAATCATTCAGCAAATTTAAAAATTAAGCCCCAATTAAAAATTAATTTAATTGGGGCTTTTTATGACAAATTAAAAATAATCTTTACTTCTTTATCTTTATTACCATTTTCTTAATCTCGTCTTCTCCAATCATTGGAGCGTGAACATCTTCTGGATAGAAAATTACGAATTCACCACCGTTTAAAGTAAAGTGCATAGAAGGCTCATCGTTAAAAAACAGCACATCTTTTTCTGGGTTGTAATCTCCTTTTTGTTTTTTACAATCGTTTCTAGATTTCCAACCAAAAGTTTCATTTCCTTTGATACAGATTTGAATATCGATGTTATTGTTATGGCATTCAAATTTTGCTTCAGATTCTTGGGCTGTCATTCCAATTTTGGTAGAAACTATGGATTTTAATCCTTCTGAGATTTCATATTTTCCATCTTCTATTGCATCTAAATCTGTTGAGTTGATGTACTCTAAAGCTCTTGAAAAAAGTGGGTGAAGGACAACGTATTTATTAGCGTTAGCTAGTGTGTCTATAATCATTTTTTTAGTTTGTTAGTTTGTTGGTTTGTTAGGCTTATATTATAGTTGAATTAGTTCAATAGCCATTAGTTGATTAGGCTTTAATTATGGCTGAATTAGTTCAATAGTCAATAGTTTATTAGGCTTTTATTTGCGGGTTAGACTAGTTCATTATCCTATATAGTTTATGACTAAATTAATAATTTCTTTTAATCTTAAAAAGTCCATGAATCAATAGTTGACCATGGACTTTTTTTTGCGTTAACGATAGAAGTATTATCCTTTTTTGCTTTAGCCATTTTGCAAATAGCAAAAAAGATATAGCGGATAGCGTGTTAAAACGCCCAAATATTTACAAAGTTCAAAGTTTTAAGTCGGCCGTCCGTTGACTAATGACTATTTCAACTAATGAACTAATAACTAACGCTGTACTCTACCAGAACCATCGCCGCCAACTAAACCTTCAACATCTGAAAGTGTAGCGTGGTTTAAATCGCCAGGGATTGTATGTTTTAATGCTGATGCTGCAACACCAAATTCTGCTGCATCGCTCATTGATTTACCAGTTACTAAACCGTAAATGAAACCGCTAGCAAATGAATCTCCACTACCAACACGATCAACAATACGTACATTATATTCTTTTGTGTGATGAAAATCTGTACCATCATAAACCAATGCGCTCCATCCGTTATCAGATGCGCTGTGGCTTTCTCTTAATGTAGAGGCAATGTATTTGAAATTGAATTTCGCTTTCATTTGCTTACAAACATCTTTAAATCCATCTAAGTTTAACTCCCCTTTGGTAACATCTGTACCTGCGCTTACAAAACCTAAACAAGTTTCAGCATCTTCTTCATTTCCGATACAAACATCAACATATTGGCAAAGTTCGCTCATTACTTGTTGCGCCTTTTGCTTAGTCCATAATTTTTTACGGAAGTTTAAATCGATACTGGTAGTAATTCCTCTATCTTTTGCAGCTTTTAAAGCAGCTAAAGTTAAGGCGGCAGATCTATCGCTTAAAGCTGGAGTTATTCCTGTTGTGTGAAACCAATCTGCACCTTCAAAAATTGCATCCCAATCAAATTCAGAAGCATCACACTCAGAAATAGAAGCGTCTGCTCTATCATAAACAACTTGAGAGGCTCTCATAGAAGCGCCAGTTTCTAAGAAATAAATTCCTAATCTTTTACCGCCTCTGGCTACAAATTTAGTATCAACCCCGTATCTGCGTAAATGGTTAATTGCTGCTTGTCCGATAGCTGTATCTGGCACTTTTGAGACAAAAACTCCGTTTAAACCATAATTACAAAGAGCAGCGGCAACGTTTGCTTCGCCACCACCGTAGGTTACATCAAAACTATCGCTCTGTACAAATCTTTTAAAATCTGGGGTTGATAATCTCATCATGATTTCCCCTAGGGTTACTACTTTTTTAGACATCGTTTGTTTAATTTATTGTGAAATATGGTTTATTTTAATAGAAATGATTTGTGTAAATCGCTCAAAATTAAACTTAAATGTAAATAAATAGGATGTTTGAACAAAAAAATCATCGGTAACGATTGCGTAGAATTAATGTACCTTACAATTATAATTTATCTATTTTAGTTTTCTCTTAATAAACCTCAATTTTAAAATGGACAAAAAAACACTGCTTTTAAAAGCGATTACCGATCAAGGTATGCTTCCTTTATTTTTTCATGCTGATGAACAAAAGACTATCGATATTTCACAAGCTATTTACGATGCAGGTGTTAGGGTAATTGAATATACCAACCGTGGAAAAGAAGCTTTATCTAACTTTAAGAAATTAAAAGAAGCGGCTTTAAAATCTATGCCCGAGTTAAAATTGGGCATTGGAACCATTAAAACACCACAAGAAGCTCAAGATTTTATTGATGCCGGAGCAGATTTTATTGTCTGCCCAATTGTAACGCCAGAAGTTGCAGAGGTTTGTAAAAAAGCAGATTTGCTTTGGATTCCTGGTTGTATGACGCCTACAGAAATTTCTATCGCTCAAAAGCATGGAGCGGGTTTAATTAAAATATTTCCCGCTAATATTTTGGGGCAAGAATTTATATCATCAATTAAAGATTTATTTAGAGGTCAATTATTTATGCCAACTGGTGGTGTAGATTTAAGTAAAGAAAATATCAGTAGCTGGTTTAAGGCTGGCGTTTGTGCTGTGGGAATGGGGAGTAAACTCATTAGCAAAGACGTTATGGAAGGCGGAAACTACGAGCAATTGGCTAAAAATACCAAAGAGGTATTAGCAGTAATACAATCAATTAAATAACCAATAATGACATTAAACGAAAAGATTGGTAAATATAGATGGACCATATGCGGTCTGTTATTTTTTGCCACTACTATTAATTATTTAGACAGGCAGGTACTTTCTTTAACCTGGAAAGATTTTATAGCGCCAGAATTTGGATGGACAAATAATGATTACGGTAACATCACTGCCTTGTTCTCTATTTTTTATGCTGTTTCTTTATTATTTGCAGGAAGATTTGTGGATTGGTTAGACACCAAAAAAGGATTTTTATGGGCGATTGGAGTATGGTCTTTTGGTGCTTGTTTACATGCTTTTTGTGGTATTGCAACATCAGGAATTTTAACAGGAACTTGGTTTGTTGGTTTTGAAGGTGCAAAAGATGCTATTCATAGTTTAAA
>JBBRYE010000131.1:0-10013 GCA_038237895.1 Sphingobacteriales bacterium
AAATTAAAAATGAAAATTTGATAATTTTTTCAATTTAAATTATATTTTTTCAATAAAAGACCTTTTTTTTTCAAATAAAATATAATTTTAGCATACAATATTGAAACATTAATTAATATAAACGCTAAACTTTAAAATTTGATGAAAAAAATGCTAAAACTTAAGAAAAAAACAACATTTATTGCATTTATTGCTGTAATATTTGTTGCTATGGTGGTTTTTCTGCCCGATTTGTCTTTTGCACAAGATGGAACAGGCGCTAAAACAGGAACAATTAATGATGTTGCTGCCGCAACCAGTGGTTCTCCAACTTTAACTGAGGTAGGTGAGCAAGCAGGTCACAATAAAATTGCCATTAACATTATGTGGACTTTAATTGCTGGTTTTTTAGTCATGTTTATGCAGGCTGGTTTTGCCATGGTTGAAACAGGATTTACTCAAAAGAAAAACGTAGCTCATACCATGACAATGAACTTCCTTATTTATGCAGTTGGTATGATTGGATTCTGGATTTCTGGTTTTGCAATTATGTTTGGTGGTGGTTTTAACATTGCAGCTTTAGGTGGGTCGGCTGGAGTTATACCTTCTGAATACATAATTCATTTATTTGGTCATGATTTTGGTGTTTGGGGTAAAGCAGGATTTTTCTTGAGTAGCAAATACTATGATGTTGGTATATATACACTTTTCCTATTCCAAATGGTATTTATGGATACTACCGCTACAATTCCAACTGGGTCTATGGCAGAAAGATGGACTTTAAAATCTTTTATCATTTACGGATTTTTTATATCTATGTTAGTTTATCCATTATATGGAAATTGGGTATGGGGAGGCGGTTGGTTGTCTCAATTAGGTAATAATTTTGGTTTTGGACACGGTCATGTAGATTTTGCAGGTTCTTCAGTAGTTCACTTAGTAGGTGGTATTGCCGCTTTAGCAGGAGCAATTGTTATTGGTCCTAGATATGGGAAATTTGGTAAAAATGGTGAAGTAAACACTATTCCTGGTCACAATATTCCTATGGCTATGGTTGGAACATTTATATTGGCATTTGGATGGTTTGGTTTTAATGCAGGATCAACTTTAGCAGCAGGAGATTTTAGAATAGGTATCATAGCTACTAATACAATGTTAGCTGGTGGTGCAGGTGCTTTAACCGCTCTATTTTACATGTATTTAAGAGGACAAAAAGCAGATCCAGGAATGATTGCAAATGGTATGTTAGCAGGTTTGGTTGCGGTAACAGCTCCTTGTGCTTTTATCACTTCACTTTCTGCTGTTATTATTGGTGCAATTGCAGGTTTGTTGGTAATAGCAGCAATCTATATTATGGATAATAAATTAAAGATTGATGATCCAGTTGGTGCATTTGCTGTACACGGTGTTAATGGTGCTTGGGGAGTAATTTCATTAGGTTTATTTGCCGATGGAACTTATGGTGATGGTTGGAATGGTGTTAAAGGTAACGTTACAGGATTATTTTACGGAGATTCTAGCCAGTTAGTGGCTCAGCTAATTGGAACAGTTACCTGTATAGTTTTTGTATTTGTAGTAATGTATATTTTCTTTAAAGTACTTGATAAAATTGTACCACTAAGAAGTAAAGAAATTGATGAAATTAATGGTTTAGATATTCCAGAAACTGGAGTATTAGGTTATGTAGATTAGTCAGTCCTCTTCAATTAATATAATTAGAGACTTGAGGTTATTTACCTCAAGTCTTTTTTATTTTCAGTTATTTGATAAAACTTCTAAAATAGCTTTCATTTTCAATAAGCATTCTTCGTATTCTTTTTCTGGTTCTGCATCATTTGTAATGGCGCTGCCTACATGAAAAGATAAATAATTATTAGTTGAGTTGTAAAGTATAGATCTTATAATTACATTAAAATCAAAATCATTTTCATTATCAAAATATCCAATTGCACCAGCGTACATTCCTCTTTTGCTATTTTCATAATGATCCATTAATTGCATGGCTTTAATCTTTGGGGCTCCAGTCATACTCCCCATTGGGAAACAACTTTTTATAACATCAATGTTATCTGTTCTATAATCAATTTCACAAACTACTGTAGAAATCATTTGATGTACCTGTTTAAAACTATACACTCCAAAAAGCTCCTCTACACTAACGGTTCCTTTTATAGCAAATTTTGTTAAATCGTTTCTTACTAAATCAACAATCATCACATTCTCCTGCCTTTCTTTTGGGTGATGATATAAGTTTTGTTTAATTTTACTGTCCTCAATTATATTTTCGCTTCGTTTAGCAGTGCCTTTAATAGGTTGTGAAATGATTTTTTGATTTCTTTTAGCTAAAAACCGTTCTGGCGTAGCAGAAATAATATATTTATCTTTCCATTTAAAAAAATTTGCAAATGGCGTTGGAGATTTAGTATTTAATTTTTTAAAAATATCAACGGGAGAAATAGTACAATTATCGTCATAGAATTCCATGCAAAAATTGGTTTCATAGATATTTCCTAAACTAATTTCATTTTTAATTTCTAAAAATGTTTTTTTATAATCGGGTTTAGCTAATCGAGCTTTTAAGTTAACTTCTAGATCATTTAAATCTTCTTCAACAATGGTATCATCAATTAATTTTAAAATGTTTTTTTCATCTGCACTAATAATTTGGAGGATATTATCTTTAATGATTAAAAGATGTAAAGGAGCGAAGAAAAATAAACTAGGGAAATTTAAACTATCCTGATTTTTAGAATTTAAATCTTCTATTTCATTTTTCAATTCATAGCTTAATCCTCCAAAAATATAATCGTTATTAGTATTTCTAAATTTTTTTAGAGCACTAAAAGAGTCGTCATTTAAATTAATCTCTAACAAATCTTTAGTACCAAAGGCAATTAATAAGTCGAATTTTGAATAGGGATCCGTAAAACCGTTAGAGTCTAAAAAGCAACAAATATCAAATGTATTGGCTAGAGAAAGCGCTTTATGCTTAAAATCGGGAAGATTAAATAAAGTTGTTTGCATAATAGCAAACAAAAATAATAATTAATGCCACAGAATTTTAATGGGTTGTCATTTCTGTGGCATTATTAAATATAATTATTTATTTGGCACAATTAGTACCGGACATTTTGTGTGTCGTGTAATGCTTTCCGCTACAGATCCTGATATGAAATGATCAAACCCAGTACGACCGTGAGTTCCTAAAACAATTAATGATGCTTGATATTCTTCAGCAATTCCAATAACCTCACTGGTTACATCACCAATTAAAATATATTCTTTTACAATTATACCTTCCCCAAACTTTAAAACCATATCTTCTAGTAGTTTTGATGCGGCATCATGTTGTATATCTCCTACATTTGGCATAATATAGCCAGGATTACCTAAAATCGGATCACCTGTAACATTCATTACAATAGGCATTTCGCTGATATGGATTAACGCTACTTCAGCACTTAATTTTCTTGCCAAATCAAATCCATAATTTGCAGCTTTATATGAAGGTTCAGAATCATCTACTGCGATCAATATTTTCTCAAAAGAGCTTAAATTTTCCATCTTATATAATCATTTGTGTTACTTTACACAATATTCAGACCATCAAAATATATTTTTATTTTAATTAACAAATTTTAATTTAAAAGACTATAAATCTTCTTAAATAATAAAGTTTAACGATATGAAAAACAGTTTAGGAATTTGCAATTTATCCGTTATTCCAGTTAAAGCGGAAGCATCTCATCAATCAGAAATGGTTTCTCAGTTAATATTTGGAGATGCTTATCAGGTTTTAGACCAAGATAAAAATTGGTTTAAAATAAAAATCAACAATGATGGTTATGAAGGTTATATCAACGAAAATCAAATAGCGTACGTAGATGATTTTCAAAGTTCATTAAGTTCGATTCCTAATTTTTTAACGAGAGCGGCCTATACTTTGATTTTAAAAGGTAATTTAAAAGAATCCATGTATCTCCCTGCAGGATGTTCTTTACCATTTTATGAAAATGGTAAATGTAAAATAGGACATGAAATTTATCAGATTACTAGTGATAATATTTTTATACCTAATCAAGAAGATTTTGAGGCAGATTTGCAAGAAACAGCTAAAATTTTTTTAAACACTCCCTATTTATGGGGAGGAAAAACTCCCGGTGGTATAGATTGTTCTGGATTTTCACAGATTGTTTTTAAAATGCTTGGAATAAGCATTTTAAGGGATGCATCCCAACAAGCAGAACAAGGCAAAGTTGTGGATTTTTTAACTGAAGCAAAAACCGGAGATTTAGCTTTTTTTGATAATCACGAAGGTAAGATTACACATGTAGGGATCATGTTAAACAATAGTCAAATCATTCATTCGTCAGGGAAAGTAAAAATTGATAGGATAGATAACCACGGAATTTTTTCTATAGAGAATGGTAAATACACCCACAATTTAAGAATCATTAAAAGATTTATTTAAGAGATTTTTCGTCTTAAATTATATTATAAATCATATTTTGTCTTAATTAGTATACATAATTTTACATGTTATAAATTATTAATTCATTTAAAATTAATATTCCTAAACTCCTTTAAAACAGTTAATTAATTATTACTTTTTATTCGATTATTTTTTTGGTCTGCTCATTGAACACTGCCTCCTGAATAATTAAAATGAAAATAATATGAAAAGAATATTTTTAGTAGCAGCTGCAATAGTATTTGCAGGTTCTACATTTGCACAAACAAAAACTACTGCCTCTAAAACTACATTTGGTTTAAAAGGTGGGGTAAATTTACCTAAGTACAAATATGTTAACGATGATAAGAATACTTCATCAGAAACTAAAACTACAACTAATTTTAATCTTACGGGTTATGCGGATGTTCCGGTTTCAACCTATTTTTCAGTTCAACCTGGTATTTCATTACAAGGCAAAGGAGCTAAATACTATGAAAACGTTAACGAACAGAAAGAAGATAATGTGTTAGTAGTTGAAATCCCCGTGAATTTAGTTGCAAGTTTACCTGCTGGACCAGGTAAATTTTATTTAGGAGCTGGACCTTATGCAGGATTTAATGTTTCAGGGAAAAGAAAATCAATAAAAGGAAGCGTTACTACTGAAACTGATTTAAAATTTGGTGATACCGTTACAGATAATTTAAAAACTGTAGATTTTGGTTTAAACTTTTTAGCTGGATATCAATTAACATCTGGTCTTAATTTTGGAGCTGGTTATGGATTAGGTTTAACTAATTTAAGACCTACATCAACAAGTACTACCAATATTCAACAGAATAATCGTGTGCTGTCTTTTACAGTAGGTTATGCATTTTAAAAAATAATTTTAAAATAAAAAAAGAGGCGAAAGCCTCTTTTTTTATGGATTATAATTTGATGTTTTATTTCATCATTTCTACAAAATCATCAAATAAATATCTACTATCATGCGGACCAGGAGAAGATTCTGGGTGATATTGTACAGAAAAAGCTTTTTTTCCTTTTACCCTGATTCCTTCAATAGATTTATCATTTAAATTTAAGTGAGTTACCTCCACTTTATCAGATTTTAAAACTTCATCAGCAATTACGCCGAAACCATGATTTTGTGATGTTACCTCACAATGGTCTTTAATAATATTTTTTACAGGATGATTTAATCCACGGTGACCATTAAACATTTTCATGGTGCTAACATCATTAGCTTGAGCTAATAATTGATGTCCTAAACAAATCCCAAACATTGGTTTATCAGAAGCCAAGATATTTTTTACTGTATCAATAGCATACGGCATTGCAGCTGGATCACCTGGACCGTTAGAAATAAAGTAACCATTTGGCTGCCATTTTTCCATTTCCTCAAAAGAAGTTTTTGCGGGGAATATTTTGGCATAAACGCCTCTTTCAGAAAAATTTCTTAGAATGTTCTTTTTAACACCTAAATCTAAAACTGCAACTTTTAAATCTGCTTTCTCATCTCCAATAAAATAAGATGTTTTAGTACTTACTTTAGAAGAAAGTTCTAAACCATCCATAGAAGGAACTTCGTTTAACTTTTTCTGTAATTCATCAATATCCAAAATCTCGGAAGATATAATAGCATTCATTGCTCCCTTATCTCTAATATGACGTACAATTTCTCTTGTATCCACATCAGAGATTCCTACAATATTCTCATCCTGAAAATAATCTTGTAAAGATTGGTCTGCTTGTTTTCTACTAAAAGGAATATTGAAGTTCTTACAAACCAAACCTGCAATTTTGATGTTTTCAGATTCTGTTTCTTCATTACTTATCCCATAATTTCCAATATGTGTATTGGTAGCAACTAAAATTTGCCCAAAATAAGATGGATCAGTAAAAACCTCTTGGTAACCCGTCATGCCAGTATTAAAACAAATTTCGCCAGTTGTAGTACCTATTTTTCCAGCAGCTTTGCCATGAAAAATAGTACCATCTGCTAAAAGAAGAATTGCTGGTAATTTGGTGTAATTTGCGTTCATGCTTTATAAATTTTTTTGGAGTTTAAAAAGAAACAGAATGAGAGCGGAAGGATGTTCCGTGAGTTTTTAAAAGAAAACAAGAAATGTTCAATACTCATCTCGGGATGCAAATTTATATTTTTTAATGGAAAATTATCTATATTTTTCGATTAATTTATAAAAATGAATGTGTTTTCTCTTAGATAGAATTTTTAATAAAAAAGTATTTGATTAAGGTTTGTGACAATTGCTACGATGCTTAAAAACGAAAAAAATATAATTTATTTTCTAATTCTGAGTATAATAACATCAATCTCTTTTAGATTTTATTCTTCATTATTTTATCCAGCCTTAAACTCAGACAATGCTGTAACTGTTTTAATGATTAGATATTTTCATCTACCTAGTGACCTTTACTTTTGGGGACAAGATAGAATGGGAAGCCTTATCCCGTTATTAGGGCAAATTCCTTTTAAATGTTTTAATATTTCTGCTCTTGCATCAGAAAGCATTGTTCATTATGCAATTTTATTAGTTGGATTTAGTGCGGCATCGACTCTTTTTAGGAGTAATTTTTTTAAAATAATTTTTGCATTTATTTGGTTTCTGCCTCCAATACACTTTATTGATGTTACTCAATTTGCTTTTGGAATTCATTACAGTTTGATTTTTATTGTTATCTATTTATTTAATAAGCTAGACAAAATTTTAGAAATTAAATTTCATGTTATACATATACTTATCGTACTAAGTCTTATAACAGCAATTTGGGTTTCAGATTTGGCATTAGTTTCAGTTTTCCTATTTGTCTTGTTTTCCTTATACTATTTACATACAAACTATATTTCATCTATTTTAAAAAGATGGTATCTTTTTTATTTATTAAGTGGAATCATAATTGGTTTGGAATTTATAACTTTTGCAAAAAACACAGCAGTCAACCATGTAAGATATAGCAAAATTGCAGATATTGAAACTGTAAAGAAAACAATAATAATATTCTTTAATACCATTAAATCTATTTTTCTATTCAATGTAGACGAGCCTTTGACGAGCTTATGGGCTTATTTTGTTGTAATTTTAATTGTATTTGTATTTTTGAGATTAGATTTTTCAAACTTAAATAAAACACCCATGAAATGGGCAGTCTTTTTTTTAGTTGAAGGATTATTGCTATTGTTTGTTATTATAATTTCTAAATGGACATTTGAAGCCAATGTTCCAAGAAGATATTTTGTTTGTACTTATGTGTCTTTAAGTATTTCTATTCTAATTTTATTAGAGAATTTAAGTTTGAAAAAAAATGGTTTAACATTTCAAAAATTGATTTTGATCTTAATAGTATTTACAGGTGCAAGCAGTAGTTTTTACAATTTGAAATACGTTTGGCCCAAAACATTAATTCCAAAATCAAAAGTTATAAAAGAATTAGACCATTTAAGTTCTATAGGTATTATTGGCGAATATTGGAATTCATATATTAATTCCATTAATAATCCAGATCAAATAAAATCAACTCCACATGATTCTACTTGGGTCGTCAGAAATTATTCAATGGTAGATTCCGTTTTTAAACAGAAGAATATTTACCTAATAAAAGACATGTGGCTAAATGAGTTTCCTGATTCAATAACTCAATTTGGTCGTCACTTATTAAAAGATGGTAAAGAGTTTAAACTAGCTGAATCCTATCTTTGTAAATATAGATTAATAAACAACTAAGATATTCAACTTTTAAGAATTCAAAAGAGCAATCATTTTTCTAACTTTGAAATCTAAACAGAAATAAAATTAAAACTATATAAATGTCTGTTCATAAAGAAATAAAAAGAGTAACCACCCATATTTTACAGGAGATGAAAAATAGGGGAGAGAAGATAGCCATGCTTACCGCCTATGATTATTCTATGGCGAAAGTTGTGGATGAAGGTGGTGTTGATATTATTTTAGTCGGCGATTCTGCTTCTATGGTGATGGCTGGGCATGAAACTACTCTGCCAATAACACTTGATCAAATGATTTACCACGCTGCTTCAGTTATACGTGGTACAACAAGAGCTTTAGTAATTGTGGATTTACCCTTTGGTTCTTATCAAGGCAACTCAAAAGAAGCTTTAAACTCGGCTATCCGGATTATGAAAGAATCTGGAGCACATGGTGTAAAGTTAGAAGGCGGAGTGGAGATTGCGGAATCTATTGAAAGAATTGTTGCCGCAGGAATTCCTGTAATGGGTCATTTAGGTTTAACTCCTCAATCAATATATAAATTTGGTACCTATACGGTTAGGGCAAAAGAAGAAGCTGAAGCAGAAAAATTAAAATCAGACATTAAAAGGATTGAACAGGCAGGTTGTTTTTCTGTAGTTTTAGAAAAAATACCCGCATTGCTAGCTAAAGAAGTCAGTGAAAACGTTACAATTCCTACAATTGGTATTGGTGCAGGGCAACATTGCAACGGACAGGTTTTAGTGATAAATGATATGATTGGTTTAACTAAAGGTTTTTCTCCTAGGTTTTTACGTCAGTATTTAAATTTATTTGATCAGATTAATGGAGCCGTAAAATCTTATATTAAGGATGTGAAAAGCGGAGATTTCCCAAGTGATAAAGAGCAGTATTAGTTTTTAGTTAGTTAGTTAGTTAGTTAGTTAGTTAGTTAGTTAGTTAGTTAGTTAGTTGGTTAGTTAGTTGGTTAGTTAATTAGTTAGTTAGTTAGTTAGTTAGTTAGTTAGTTAGTTAGTTAGTTAGTTAGTTAGTTAGTTAGTTAGTTAGGTTTTGATTATTCATATTATCAAGTTTAATAATTCTCAATACTCATATCTATCTATGGAAGAAGATTTCTATAAAATAACAGATCAAGATATCCTTTACGAGGATAATCATTTGATTGCGGTTTATAAAAAGGCGGGATGGATTGTGCAGACAGATGAAACTGGTGACCCTTCTTTGGATGAAATGGTTAAAGCCTATATCGCTGAAAAGTATAACAAACCAAATGGCGCATTTTTGGGTGTTGTGCATCGTTTAGATAGACCCGTGAGTGGTGTTATCTTATTTGCGAAAACTTCTAAAGCCTTAGAACGCGTAAACAAAATGTTTAAGGAGCGGGAAATGAAAAAAACATATTGGGCTGTGGTGAGGCAAAAACCTTCTAAAATGGAGGGAACGCTAGAGCATTATTTAGTAAAAAATCCTAAAAAAAATATCACAACCGCTTATAATACAGAAATTAAAGGAAGCCAAAGGGCAGAACTAGACTTTAAAGTTTTAGGTTATTTAAATGAATATTATCTGATTGAGGTAGATCCGCTTACTGGTCGTCCGCATCAAATTAGAGTACAATTAGCTACTTTAGGAAGTCCAATTGTTGGAGATAATAAATATGGATATCCTCGCGGCAGCAGGAAAAAAAGCATTAGCTTACATGCATTAAAATTAGAATTTATCCATCCTGTAAAGAAAGAGAGAATTAAAATATTTGCTCCATTACCTAAAGATGGTTTTTGGGATAAGTTTGAAAGTTTTTTAAGCTAAGAATTCGTTAATTGCCTTCATTAAAA
>JBBRYE010000132.1:0-9717 GCA_038237895.1 Sphingobacteriales bacterium
CAATAAAAAATGATTGCTAATACTGGTTTTTAATGGGTGCTCGTTTATTATGATTTTATGGTTAGCTATTGCTTTAGTAGCTATTAAAAAAAAGGTAATTCCCAAAAAACAAAGCGTAAATTTTTTCATTAATAAATTATAACATACAATGTAATGAAACAAGAGCAATAAACCCTCCAATAAAAATGTTCTAAAACCTACCTAATCATTTTTCTTATTACATTTATAGCATAATACCTATCAATAAATTAATTAAAAATGGATAATAAACTAAATAGACCTGTTAGAGTATTGGTGGCAAAAGTTGGTTTAGATGGGCATGATAGAGGCGCAAAAGTAATTGCAACTTCTTTAAGAGACGCAGGTATGGAAGTAATTTATACCGGCTTAAGGCAAACTCCAGAAATGGTAGTTAATGCCGCTTTACAAGAAGATGTTGATGCCATTGGTGTTTCTATTTTGTCTGGTGCACACATGACGGTTTTCCCTAAAATTATGGCACTTTTAAAAGAAAAAGATTTAACAGATGTTTTAGTAACCGGTGGGGGTATTATCCCAGAAACTGATCAACAAGAACTAACAAAACTAGGCGTTGGCAAACTTTTTAATCCTGGCACAACTACTTCAGAAATAGTTGCCTATATTAATAATTGGGCTTTTGAGAACAGAAATTTTTAAAGAAACCATCATGACTTTTAATAACCTCATTATAGAAAATTCTGATTTTATTCAATTAATCACTATCAGCCGCGAGGCAAAACTTAATGCATTAAACAGAGAAACACTTAAAGAATTAAACGTAGCTATTAATAACGCCATTTCAGATAAAAGCATTAAAGGAATTATTATTACGGGGGCCGGAGAAAAAGCTTTTGTGGCTGGTGCCGATATTTCTGAATTTTCATCTTTCAATTCGGCAGAAGGAAAAGAACTAGCTAAAGAAGGTCATCAAAATGTTTTTGATTTAATAGAAAATTGTCCAAAACCTATAATTGCCGCTATAAATGGTTTCGCTTTAGGTGGAGGATTAGAGTTGGCAATGGCATGTCATATTAGAATGGCTTCTGCAAATGCAAAAATGGGTTTACCCGAAGTTACCTTAGGTTTAATTCCGGGATATGGAGGCACACAAAGGCTTCCTCATTTAATAGGTAAAGGAAAGGCCATGGAAATGATTTTAAGTGCAAAAATGATTGCTGCTGATGAAGCGCTTGGTAACGGTTTGATAAATAAAGTTTTGACTGATAAAACAGAACTTATGAAAGCCGCTACAGACTTGATGCAAAGCATTATACAAAAATCTCCTCATGCAATTAAAGCCGCTATATCTGCCATAAATGCTGCTCAAAAACCAAACGGATTTGATAAAGAAATAGAAGAATTTTCTAAATGTTTTGGTACCGAAGACTTTAAGGAAGGCGTAAGTGCTTTCTTGGAAAAAAGAAAAGCTAATTTTAATTAATAATAAATATTTATAATTAATTTAATAGCTCAAAGGTTAATTGTGTAGAAATATTTTCCCAATTAAAATATTTTAATTTATATTCGCTTTAGTATTTAACCTCCTGATTTTTATCAGGATACTAAACCGTATAAATGAAAAAAATACTTATCGTAGATGATGAAGTAAACATAGGTTTGTTGCTTTCTAAGTTCTTATCCAGAAACGGATTTGAAGTAAAAACCGCAACATCTGGCGCAGCCGCATTTGAAATACTTGCAACAGAATCTTTTAATTTAGTGCTTTGTGATTTTAGGCTAGAAGATACCGATGGAAGAGAGGTTTTAAAGAAAATTAAATTATCATATCCCCGCACAGGCGTAATTATTATTACAGGCTACTCTGATATTAAACTTGCCGTAGAATTAATTAAAATGGGAGCTTATGATTATATCACAAAACCATTATATCCGGATGAGATTTTAAATACCATTAAGAAAGCTATTGATACCCAACAGGCTTTAAATGAGGAATTAGACAAGCCCAAATCTCCTGCCGAGGCTTTAAAAAATAAAGAATTAGTTACAGAGGCGTTTAAACAAGATGAGTATGTTGTTGGCCAAAGTTCTGCTGCAAAAGAGTTGATTAGACAAATTGATTTGGTTGCGCCTACAAGTTATAGCGTAATTTTAATTGGAGAAAGTGGTACAGGAAAAGAATCTGTAGCACAAAGCATCCACATGAAAAGCCCAAGAAAGGACAAGCCTTTTATAGCGATGGATTGTGGTTCTTTAACAAAAGAATTAGCCGGATCAGAATTTTTTGGTCATGAAAAAGGCTCTTTTACTGGGGCGCTATACACCAAAATTGGTCATTTTGAAATGGCAAATGGCGGCACCTTATTTTTAGATGAGGTTGGTAATCTTTCTTATGAAATACAAGCTGCATTATTAAGAACAGTACAAGAAAGAAAAGTTAAACGAATAGGATCTACAAAAGAAATTGATTTAGATGTTAGAATAATTGTGGCAACAAATGAAAACTTAATTGATGCCATTTCTAAAGGAAAATTTAGGGAAGATCTTTACCATAGATTTAATGAATTTGGTATTTATATGCCGCCATTACGTGAGCGTGGAAAAGACATTATGATTTTTGCCGAATATTTCTTGCTCTCAGCAAATAAAGAATTAAATAAAGATGTTAAAATGTTCTCTCCAGATGTTGAAGAAAGCTTTTTAACTTATCCTTGGCCAGGAAACGTAAGAGAATTAAAAAACGTTTTAAGAAGGGCTGTTTTGTTAACTGAAGGAGATATTGTGCAAACAAAAGCCTTACCATTAGAAATTTCTACCTATTCTAAAGTTTCTGCATTTGAAAATGCGATAGAAACAGTAAGCTCAGCAGCGGGTAAAGAAAAGCGTGTTGATTTAAAAAACGCAGCCTTAGAGGCAGAATATGAAACCATTTTAAAGGTTTTAAAAGATGTAAAGTTTAATAAAACCAAAGCTGCTCAAGTTCTTAATATCGATAGAAAAACACTTTATAATAAAATGAAAGCTATAAACTTAGAGTAAATAAATAGGTGGCTATAAACAGTATCTCAATAAATAAAGAAGAAAACAATTTAAATATCCCAATGGGATATTTTTGGGCTATATTCTTAATCTGTATTTCCCCAACAGTGATGTCTATGTTGGGAGTAGAAATCAGCTATAATGATTACCGCGTTCTTTCCTTTTCTAAAATAACAGAAAGTGTATCAACCGGGCTTATTCTTGGTCGTACTTTTTCTACCGTCTGGGTTATATTTAGTATAGCTGTAGGTGTTTTTACTTGCATTTTAACATTAATAGATTTTAGCGTTAAAAAAGACATTACGGCCCCAATTGTAGGGTTAGTTATGCTTTGCATCTCTATTTTTGACCTGTTCCATTTGTTGGTGATTTTGGGCGTTGTAAACACTAATCTCGATTTAGATTCTGCAATTTACGTGACCTGGTTTGTAAGTAGGATTTTAAATATACTTCTCTTAATTATTGGTACTTTCATTATTCTTAACCTTAAAGAGAAACACTTAAATTCTGATAGGGGAAAGAAAACCTTGGTTAAATTTTTAGGAATTTCATTTTTCCTGATATCAATAATATCAATGGTATTTATTCTTAACCTTAAAACTATTCCATCTTTATTTATAAATAGAGACGCCTTTTTTACCCACCCATCTGAAGTAATTAGTATTGTTGGATATTTATTTTGGGGTGGCTATTTAATGCCTAAAGTTTTAAAAAACTTTGATGGTATATTTTTTAAAATGTTGATATTAAGTATGATTCCTGCAATATTTGCAGGTGTACACATGGCTGTGTTTTACAAAAATTTTGATGTAGAATATAATTTTGCGCAGTTTTTACGCCTATTTGCTAATCTAGTCCCATTAATTGGCATTAGCTTAAATTACTCTAGAAACATCACTACACAACATCAAATGAATCTTATTTTGGATCAGGAAATAAAATCTAAAGAAAAGATTCAACAAGATTTAGAAAGACGACAAAACCTCTTGCAAACTGCAGAAAAATTAGCCAATATGGGAAGTTGGGAATTGGATGTTAAAACGAAAGAGATCAATTTTTCTGATGCGCTTTATAAAATATTTGGTTATATGCCTAATTCTATTACGCCCGATTTAGACTTAATGTATAATATGATTATTCCAGAATATAGATCTGGATATAAAACCATGTTAGAAACTGCAATCTCCAAGCAAACTAACTTCAATACAGAATATCAGGTTTTATGGGTTAACGGGCAGCGTCGTTATATTTTGGCTCAATGCAGATACATACAAACAGATAAAAAAATTATTGGAACCTGTTTAGACATCACCGAATTAAAAGAAACTTCTCAAAAATTATCTCAAAATGAAGCATTATTAAAAGAAGCCGAATCTATAGCACACAACGGAAGTTTTGAGTGGTTTAACGGAATTGATCATTTCTTTTGGTCAGAAGAATTGTTTAGAATACACGGCTATCAGCCTAATTCGGTAGAAATAACATTAAATTTTTATGAGAACCTGATTCATAAAGATGATATAGAAAAATGTAAGCAAACTATTTTATCCATATTGGATGAAAAGAAAGATTTTGCAACAGAATACAGAATTTACAGGCCCGACAAATCCATTAGGTATGTTTACTTAACTGCAAAAGTTATCGTTAATCATGAAAATGAGATTATTAAAATTATAGGTAATCTTCAAGACATTACGGAGTTAAAAAATGCAGCAATCTTATTAGAGAAAACCGAAAGCATTTATAAAACCATTGCTAGCAACGTTCCGGATTCTATAGTATTAATGTTTGATACCGATCATAAATTAATCCTTTTTGATGGTCCGATAATTACAGAGGTAAAATTTAAAACCAAATTATCTCAAGGTATACACCTAAAAGAATTGTTTGAAGAAGACGAGTTTATCGATACAAAGAATATTTTAGATAGGGCATTTAGTGGAGAAGAAATTCAGTTAGAAAAAGATTTTCCTGATGATAAAACTTTCATGATAGATTTTAAGCCAGTAAGAAATGCTTCTGGAGGTGTGTTTAACGTGATGGTTGTAATGCATGATATTACAGAAATCAAAAACGTACAAAAAAATTTAGAATCTAAAGTTGAGGAATTAAACAGTTCTAACCAAGATTTAGAGCAATTCGCGTATGTCGCGTCACATGATTTACAAGAGCCATTAAGAAAAATCAGAGCTTTTGGCGAGCGTTTACAAAATAAGTTTACAGATAATATTAGCCCAGAAGGGCTAGACTATGTTAAAAGGATGCAAAACGCATCAGAAAGAATGCAAACACTAATTGATGATTTGCTTACTTTCTCTAGAGTTACCAGAACCGATGAAGTTTATGTAGATGTAGATTTACATGATGAATTTAAAAAAATAATTGAAGATTTAGAATATACTATAGAAAAGAAAAACGCCACTATAGATCTAATGGTTAATCATCATATAGATGCTATACCTAGTCAGATTAGGCAACTTTTTCAAAACCTTTTAAGTAACTCAATAAAGTTTACTAAAGAGGGTGTGCCTCCAATAGTAGAAATTAAATCTGAGATATTGAAAGGCGAGGCTTTAGAAAACGAAAGATTAGAACAAAATAAAGACTATTGTCGTATCACGGTTAAGGATAACGGAATTGGGTTTGATCAACAATATGCTGATAAAATATTTGAGCTTTTTCAAAGATTACACACCCGAAATGAATATCAAGGAACCGGTATTGGTTTAGCGGTTTGTAAAAAAATAGTTGATAAACATAACGGAGAAATTATAGTGAGTAGTAAACAAAATGAAGGAACTCTGTTTGCCATCATATTACCCATTAAACATTAAATAAGATGGAGAAATTTTTTTGGATTGCAGATGATGATGCCGATGATAGAATGATCATTAAAGAAGCCTTTGAGGAAAACGATTTTGATCAAACATTGACGTTTTTTGAGGATGGAGAAATGGTTTTGACTAAGTTTAAGGAAAGGTTAGAAAACAGACATTATCCTTCTTTATTGATTTTAGATTTAAACATGCCAAAGGTTAATGGAGTAGAGTTATTAAGCAGAATTAAAAAAGATGATAAAACAAAACACATTCCTATTGTAATTTTATCAACCTCAAAAAGCAATGTGGATAGAGAGAAAGTTTTAAACTTAGGTGCCGATGATTTTATTACAAAACCATTCAGCTTTAACCATATGATACAAATTACAAAAGAATTAATAGAAAAATATGGCTAATATGAAAACTTATAAAGTATTATTAGTTGATGATGATGAGGATGATTATATCTTAACAAAAGATATTTTTAATGCAATCCCAAAGAGGGAAAATTATAAACTAAGCTGGATAAATAATTACGAGGAGGCAATTAACGCCATGTTAAAAAGCCACTATGATATTTATTTGGTAGACTATAGATTAGGAAAATACACCGGTATAGATTTATTAAATGAAGCGATAAAATCTAATGTAGATGAACCTATCATTATTTTAACAGGCAAAGGAGATTCTAAGGTAGATGAAGAAGCATTAGAAATTGGTGCGGCAGATTATCTGATAAAAGATAAAATTGACCCCTTTACTATTGAAAGATCAATTAGATACGCAGTTAAACACAAATCATCATTAAAAGCATTAAGAGATAGCGAAAAAAAGTTCAGGATAATTTTTGAAAGATCTAAAGAACCATTTCTAATTATCGATTCTTTGGGTACAATTAGAGATATCAATAGCGCAGGTTTAACATTTTTTGGTTATACCAAAGAAGAAATGTTAACTATTAACTCTAACAATCTATTTAGGAATACCCATGACGGAATTAGATTTGCAGAAATTATGGACATTAAAGGTGCTGTTAATGATTTTGAAACTGAATTAAAAAGTGATAATAACTCATTTAGAAAAGTTTCTATTTCTGCATTTTTGCAAATAGACCAACATGCCACAGAAGAATTATATTACTGTATCATACATGATATTACCGATTTAAAGAAAATAGAAACAGAATATATAAATGCCGAAAAAGCGGCTTTAATAGAGCGAGTAGCAAAAAGCTTAGCTAATGAAATTACAAACCCATTATCTAATATTAATTTATCTATAGAACAATTAAAGCTAGAAATTAAACCAAATGAAGAAGGGGCAAAGGTTTATGTTGATATTATCCAAAATAATTTTGAGCGTATTAACCTCCTCATTTCAGATTTTATAAATTCTACTCAATCTATAGATTTAAACATACAACCAAGATCTTTAAATATTCTTTTGGATGAGAGTTTAGAGCAGTTAGAAACTGAACTAAAACAACACAATATCACCTTAAATAAAAATTATAATCAAACAGATTTTTTTGTTGATGTTGATTATGATAAAATGGTAAATACTTTTTACCATATCATACAAAACGCAATAGACGCAAAAGCTTCTGAAATAAATATCAATGTGGTTTTAGAAAATGAATCTGCAATTATATCTGTTAATGATAATGGAGAAGGAATTGATGTCCAAAATCAGGAAAAAATATTTGAACCTTTCTTTACAACAAAACAAAAAAATGTGGGTTTAGGTCTCACCAACGCTCAAAAAAACATCTTAAATCATAGTGGTAAATTATTATTAGACTTTTCTAATAAAGAAGGCTCTACCTTTAAGATAGTTTTGCCAGTTAGTATTCCATCAACTTTATGGGATTAAACAAAAATTTATTTAAACTATTAATATTGAGAAATAAAAATAACTTTGTGTTAAAATTTAATCTAATGAATAAAGTATTTCAATTAATTACTATTGGCTTATTAGCCTCAACAGTTGCAATTGCACAAGAAATGCCCTCTAGAACTAAAACTTTTGGTGGCCGTGATCAGTACAAAACGTTTTCTATTGGTGTTAGTGCAGGTGTATTAACTCCGGTTGTTTTAACTGGTGGTTCTAATGATTATACCAACTGGGATGCCAACTTCGGCTATGGTGTTTCTTTAAGAAAACAATTAGGTCATGTTTTTGGTTTGCAAGCAAATTTATTATTTGGAGATGTAGAAGGAAATAATAGCGACGCTCCAGGTCAGGCATTAAACGGTTATAAATCATTTAAAACCAAAATCGCTTATGCAACTAACTTATCTGGTGTTTTCAATTTAGCTTCAATCAATTTTCTTAAAAGAGAAAATGTAATCAACTTTACCGCAACAGCGGGTTTTGGTTTAATTGCTTATGCTCCAAGTTATGTAAATGCAGCCAATGCAACAATTGATTGGAAAGGGAAAGCAACTGGCGGAAACGATTATATTAAAGAGGCTTACATTCCAGTTGGAGTTGGTGCAAAATTCAAACTTTCTGATTGTATGAATATCAATTTCAACTATTTAATGAATTATATTGATAGTGATAATTTTGACGCTAAATATGCTAAACCTAACTCTAAAGATGTGTTTTCTTACTCATCAGTTGGTTTAGAATTTGCTTTAGGAGCTAAGTCTAAACCAGATTTAACTTGGACAAATCCAATCTCTACATTGTATGATGAATTAAAAGATAGTACTTTAAGAGGAGACGTTCAAAAACTGAAAGTTAGAACCACTAAAGTAGAAGGCGATATTCAAGACATGAAAAAAGATAGTGATGGAGATGGTGTTGCAGATCATTTTGACAAATGTCCAAACACACCCGCGGGTAAAAAGGTTGATGGCGCAGGTTGTCCAGTTTTTATTAAAGAATAATCTTTCATCTTATTTTATATTTTAAGCCTTGCCCCAAAAGCAAGGCTTTTTTTATTTTTCATTTTCGAGTTTTTAATTTTAAAATAATTTGTCTTTTAAAAATGACAAGCATATAACCTAAAAATATCCCTTTAAACATGCAAACTTTTAACTTTATATAAACGTTAGTAAAGGAGAAATATAGCAGATGCGAGGTTACGGTTTTTCAAAATTTATTCCCAAACAACTACCTAACGGCGGGTTTGATGAGCTACTAAAATTGTTTTTAGAGCTCTTAAATTATACCGCTGGGGATGCCAATGAAGCTTTATCATGGATGAATGAGCTGGATAAACAACATAACATCACCAAAGATGATTATGGAATGGGCGATTTTATTCAAGATTTAAAAGACAAAGGTTATTTAAGTGGCGATGATCCAAAAGGGGGGTTCAATATTACCGCTAAAACAGAGCAAACGATACGTAAATCTGCATTAGAAGAGATTTTCGGAAAGCTTAAAAAATCAGGAAAAGGAAATCACTCTACACCAAAAAGCGGCACCGGAGAAGAAAAAAATGCTGATAGAAGAGAATATCAATTTGGTGATAGTTCAGATCAAATAGATATGACAGCTTCTATCCAAAATGCCCAAATAAATAACGGCATTGGCGATTTTATGATGACCGAACGTGATCTAGAAGTAGAGGAACGTGATTTTAAAACCCTTACCTCTACCGTTTTAATGATTGATATCTCTCATTCCATGATTCTTTATGGCGAGGATAGAATTACACCTGCTAAAAAAGTGGCTATGGCTTTAGCCGAGTTAATCAGCACAAAATACCCAAAAGACACTTTAGATATTGTTGTTTTTGGTAATGATGCTTGGCCAATAACTGTAAAAGATTTACCATATCTACAAGTTGGGCCTTACCACACCAATACTTATGCGGGTTTAGAATTGGCAGCAGATATTTTGCGAAGAAGAAAAACCCATAACAAAC
>JBBRYE010000133.1:0-9411 GCA_038237895.1 Sphingobacteriales bacterium
CCTACTTGGCGTATCTTTTCCTTCCACAATTGAAGTAGAACTTATTGCAATTGCTTTTATAATCTCGGTGATATTTCCAATATTCATACTTTCAAATTCATCATCTACAGAGTGGTATAACTTATCGGTATCAATTTGATCAGAAGAAATGGTATGTGCCGGAACGCCCAATCTCGCTAACGTTGCATTATCAGATCTGTAAAAAAGATTTTGTTTTGGATAAGGATCTGGGTAAAATTTAAAATCTGTTCCTTCTAAGTTTTTCTGCAATATTTTACCAAAATCAGAACGTTCATATCCAGTAATGAAAGCGTTATTCTTGCCAAATTTAGATTCCTTACCTATCATTTCTATATTAAACATGGCAACCACTTCGTCTGGATTTAATTGCTTAGAAAAATATTGTGAGCCATATCCGCCAATTTCTTCAGCCGTAAAAGCCACAAAAATGATAGTGCGTTCATTGTCTTGTTTTTTCGAGAAGTATTTAGCCAACTCAATTACGGCGGTAGTTCCACTAGCGTCATCATCAGCTCCGTTGGCAATAGAATCCTGGTCTACAGCCTTTATAATTCCTAAATGATCATAATGGCCGCTAAAAACAACATATTCGTTTGGTTTAGATTTGCCTGGTAAAACTCCAACAACATTAAACATTTGTGTTTTAGTTTTTTTTCCATAAGTAAATTCTTGTCTGTAAGAGTTTAATCCTCCAAAAAACTTTAATCCTGCTTTTTTAAATTCAGCAGCAATAAAATCTGCTGATTTTCCTATTTGTTCCGGCTTCAATGAGTTTCTTCCCATCATATTATCTGCAGAAAGCGTCTTAATAACCCTGCTTACTTCAGCTTGTGAAATTTCTGGAGCGTTAGTTTTATTTTGAGCAGCACAGGATTGTAGAAAAGCGCCTATAGCTATAATTACAAGGGTTTTTAATTGATTCATATTTATAAAATAATTTTAAGAATTCAATTTAAGATAAAAAATGCAATCTTAAGAATTTAGCGCTATTCTAAAGAAAATGTTACCCAATTAAATCAAAAAATTTAAAACTCAACCGCTTATTTCTTAATTCATCTTACATTTACAGAGAATAGAATTTTTAATATCTAATCATGAAAAAATATATTTCAAAGCTTCATTTTCTTACTCAGGATTTACCAAACAGAACCCATTTAGAACAAGTTCAATGGGCTTGTGAGGCCGGAGCGAATTGGATTCAGTATAGATGTATGTCTAAATCTGATGAAGAAATGTTAGCAGAATTACACCCTATCGCAAGCGTTTGTGATGATTGGGGCGCCACTTTGATCATTACCAATCATGTACATTTAGTAGCAATGGCGGATATACAAGGCGTTCATATTGAAGATATGGATGTGGATTTAACTTTAATCAGAAATGAAATTGGTGAAGATAAAACCCTTGGGGCATCTGCTCATGATCTTAATCAGATTGAAAAACACATAAACAATGGTGCAGATTATATCGGTTGTGGCCCATTTACACATACTGATACAAAGCCAAATAATTACGCTCACTTAGGCGTTTCGGGATATAAACAAATTATACAAGAGCTAAACATAAACAATTTGAATTTTCCGATTATTGCGGTTGGCGGAATTGATTTAGAAAACGTTACTTCATTATTAACAACCGGAATTTATGGAATTGCAGTTTCTGGGGCAATTAATAGAAGTGAGCATCCTAAGCAAAAGTATAAGGAATTTCATCATCTCATTTTTTAAAACGTATAAAATGTCAAGCCATCACATTGTACGAGAAAAACAAGAACCGGCTCTTTTAATTATCGATTTTGGTGGTTTTGAAGAAGAACATTTAGGACAATTATTAGAATGGTCGCCCATGATTTTAGTTGCTGATGAAATGGCAGAGAAGGTGGTTTCTTTAGGGATTAAGATAGATATTGTTTTATCGGCAGAAGCCAAAAATGTTTTTACTTTTCAGGAACATATTAAAGTTTTGAATGTCGAAATGAATGCTTTGAAAACTGGAATGGACTATTTGATTTCAGAAGGATTTCCGTCTGTAAATATCATTACCAATAAATTTGTAATTAAGGATTATTTAACATTTATAAATCAAATTGAACTTGTTGTTTTTGAAAACGATAAAAAAATATATCCTGTAAAGTCTGGTTTTAATAAATGGAAATCTGCAGGGGAAAACATTAAAATTTTGAAAGAGAATAATATAGAGAAAGTTGGAACATTTGGATTACATCAAACTGGAAAAGACACCTATAAAACTCAAAACGACGGATTTTTTGGTTTAAGAGTTGAAGCTACCGGACTTTTTATAGCAGAAGAAATATAATGGAAATTATTGAAGCTAATTTATCTCACATCAAAATAATAAGTGATTTGGCCGAAGAAATTTGGTGGCCAACTTACAAAACAGTAATTTCTGATGAGCAAATTGCTTTTATGCTGCGGCAAATGTACAGCGAGAATGCTTTAGAAGATCAAATGAAAGGGGGTTGTAAATTTTTGTTATTAAGATTTGAAGATGCGGATCAAGGTTTTGCCGCCTACGCTAAACAAGAAAATGGAAAGGATTATAAGTTGGAAAAGTTGTACTTAAAACCAACATTACAAGGGAAGGGTTTGGGAAAATTTTTTATAACCGAAGTTGAGAAGAGAGTAAAAATTTTAGGTGCGGATTATCTATTATTAAATGTTAATAGAGGAAATAAGGCACAAGAATTTTATAATAAAATGGGATATAAAATTATCGAAGAAATTGATATTCCGTATTATGATTTTGTTTTAAACGATTATATTATGCGAAAAAAGCTTTAATATTAAGTATTTATTGTCATGCTGAGCGGAGTCGAAGCAGCGATAATTTAAATTATTTTTAATGTCATTCCGGCCTTCTATTATGATCTGCAAAAAGTTTCTTCGAGTTTAGTATGGTTATCAAAGATGTTTATAAATTTCGATTCGTGAGGACACGAACCGAGGGCTTAAATCCCAGAAAAAGTATCTCCCTGGCTTAAATCGCCGGTTTCATAACCTTTCATAAACCATTTCATTCTTTGTGCAGATGTACCGTGGGTAAAAGCATCTGGAACAATTTTTCCTTGTGTTTTTTGCTGAATGGCATCATCGCCCACCGCATTTGCCGCACTCATAGCTTCTTCAATATCGCCAGCTTCTAAATATTGCTTATTATAATGTGCAAAAACGCCAGCATAAAAATCGGCTTGTAATTCTAAAGCTACAGAAAGTTTGTTTGCACCGGCTTCGCTTTTCCCTTGTTGTGCTTGCTGCACTTTTTCAGATGTTCCCATCAATTTCTGAACATGATGCCCAACTTCATGAGCTAAAACATAAGCTGTTGCAAAATCGCCTCCTTTAGCACCAAATTTGGTTTTTAATTCTTTCATAAAATTAAGATCGATGTATACATTTTCATCTGCTGGGCAATAAAAAGGACCAACAGCCGATGAAGCACCGCCACATTCAGTTTGTGCGCCATCATAAAATAAAACCAATGTTGGCTTTTTATAAGTTTCCCCTTGTTTGGTAAAAACATCGTTCCAAACATCTTCTGTATCCGCGAAAACAGTTTTAATAAATGCTCCTTGTTGTTTTTCTTCTTCTGTGAGGTCTCTTTCTGGGCCACTTGATTGGGTTTGCCCCTGAATTTGATTTTGTAATTGACTTAAAATTTGTCCGCTATCACCGCCAACAAACATTTGAATAATTACAAAGATTACCCCAATAATTCCACCACCGGTTACTACTTTTCCGCCAGTCGACATTCCTCTACGGTCGTCAACGTTATCACTTTGGCGTCTACCCATCCAATTCATAAGTTTTTGTTTTTTTATCGATTGTAACAAAATATATACCATCAATATTTCTAAAATATTTTAATGGATGATTAACGTTAAAATGATGTTTAAAAGGGATTAAAAAGTATAAGTTTTTTGTGGTGTTAAGCAATGAGTTAGTTTAACATCAAAAGGATTAAGGTCTGAAATGCTTTCTATTGCAGAGAAAAGAGAAAGGCCAATTTTGATAACATTTGGTTTACACCGAGCTAAAAACAGATCATAAAACCCTGCCCCGTAGCCAACCCTGTTTCCTGCAATATCAAAAGATAGTAAGGGACAAAAAACAGCTTCAATTTCTTGTAGATCACATTCTTTGCCATAAAGTGGTTCGGGGATTTGATATTTATTTTTCACCAAAACCGTGTTCTCGTAATCAAAAAAAATAGGCGTTAAGGATTTGCTTTTTAAATCAGAACGATTGACGGTTATTTTTAAATGCGGCTGTTCTTCTCTAAAGTATGATAGAATTTGATAGGTATCAACTTCTTTTTTTTCGGTTATGGGCAAAAAAAGATTGATACAACTTAAAGATTTCCAATCAAACTTTTTAAGCTGTACCAATAAATCATCGTTTAATTCCCAATAAGCCGCTTTACTTAAGGCGGCTCTTTGTTCAGTTGCTAAGCTTCTAATCTCTTTTTTCTTCAAAATGAAAATTTAATAGCAGATGTTTATTGCAAAGATAAAAATCTTGTAAAAAACAAATGGCCTTAATTTCGATTAAGAAATTAAGACCGTTCTATCAACCTAAACCTAAACGTATGAAAAAACTTATTTTCCTTTAATAAACAACAAAAAAGGTGTTTGTTAAGGGGCTGCAAAGATGTGATTATTTTTCAATAATACAAACAGAAAACCGAATTATTTTTTTATTAAAATTTAAGATAGCGATTAAATGTTTTAAACCCGCTTGACTACCTATAGTCGGTGATTTGTAATCAAATTGTTATGCTTGTGCTGTTTAAAAAAGCAATGTTAAAAAAGTTTGTGATAACATACGGGAGCTAGATTCTGCTTAAAAAGATTTATTTATAAATAAAAAAAGAGAATTTTATTTCTCTTTTACTTCTTCATAATCTACAAAATCTCCAGCATTATCCAATTTTGGTTTCTTTTTTGGAGGAGGCGGCACAAAATCCACAGAAATTGTCCCTTCTGGCCTGCCAGATTGTTGGTTGGTGTTTTGACCATAATTATTCTGCTGGTCGTTCATTTTTTGGTTCATATTATTGACCACTTTTTTAAATAAAAAAGGCAAGAAAATGCGAGCTAAAGCCCTCACCAAATAAAGAACACAGATTGCTATAATTAAAAAACGTAATAATCCCATTTCAGTACAAATATAATTCTTTAACGCAATTTGACTATAATTCTTGCGTAATGTTACTGTTTAGGCTTTTATACCTCAAATTTTTTTGTTGCGTTAACGATTGGAGCGACATCCTTTTTGGCTTTTTTCTGCCAAAAAGATACTGTGTAAAGCGTGTTAAAACGCCCAAATCTAATCGTTTCTAAAAACAATAATCATGGATAAACCGCTACCCAAATTTCTCTAACATCATTTTCTCCAAGGCGAACATTTCATCACGCAGTTTTGCGGCCAATAAGAAATTCATATCCTTCGCTGCTGCTAACATCTCTTTTTTAGAGTTTTCTAAAGATTTTTGAAGTTGAGGTTTGCTCATATACTGAACAATTGGATCAGCCGCCAAAGTCGCTTCTGCGGTATCGTCTTGATAAATTTGTTGTACGCCACCTTTAAAATCCATTACTGATGTTTGCTCTATAATTTCATTTCTGGTTTTGCCAACAGTACGAGGAGTGATGCCATGTTCCTCGTTATATTTCATCTGTTTTTCCCTTCGCCTATCGGTTTCTTCCATTGTAACCCGCATAGATTCAGTGATTTTATCGGCATACATAATTACTCTTCCCCTATCATTTCTGGCCGCCCTTCCAATAGTTTGTATCAACGATCTTTCCGAACGTAAAAAGCCTTCTTTATCGGCATCTAAAATAGCAACCAAAGAAACTTCGGGTAAATCTAATCCTTCCCTCAATAAATTAATCCCAATTAAAACATCAAAAACACCTAATCGCAAATCTCTTAATATCTCCACACGCTCTAAGGTTTTCACTTCCGAGTGAATGTAACGAGCTTTAATATTTAAACGATCCATGTATTTTGCCAATTCTTCTGCCATTCTTTTTGTAAGCGTAGTCACCAAAATACGGTCGCCCATTTTTATGGTTTTATCAATTTCGTCTAACAAATCGTCCACCTGATTGCCCACAGGGCGAATATCGATTACCGGATCTAATAAACCCGTTGGACGAATAACTTGCTCCACAAAAATCCCCTCGGTTTTTTCTAGTTCGTAATCTCCTGGGGTTGCGCTTACATAAATGGTTTGAGGGGCTAAGGTTTCAAACTCGTTAAAATTTAACGGACGGTTATCTAAAGCGGCCGGCAAACGGAATCCATATTCTACCAAAGAAAGTTTTCTAGATCTATCGCCTCCATACATTGCCCTAATTTGCGGTACTGTAACGTGACTTTCGTCGATAACCATTAAATAATCATCAGGGAAATAATCTAACAAACAGAAAGGTCTTGCGCCAGGTTTTCTGCCGTCAAAATAACGGGAATAATTTTCTATACCAGAGCAATAACCCAATTCCCGCATCATTTCCATATCGAAATTGGTGCGCTCTTCTAATCTTTTTGCCTCTAAAAAACGACCTTCGGTTTCAAATTGCCCTTTTCTATCCACCATATCTTCGCCAATTTGGTGCATTACACTGGTAAAACGATCTCGAGGTGTAACAAACAAATTTGCAGGAAACACAGCAACCTGATCCATTTTTTCGATGGTTTTTCCTGTGCCGGGATCAATAACAGACATTTCTTCAATATCATCACCAAAAAAAGAAATGCGATAGGCCAAATCTAAATAAGCCGGATAAATATCCACCGTGTCACCTTTAACGCGGAAAGTTCCACGCTTAAAATCTGCTGTGGTACGTGAATATAAAATCTCTACCAAACGGTGTAAAAAAGCATTTCTGCTGATTCTTGTACCCACGCCAAAACGAAAAACCGAGTTAGAAAAATCCTCGGGGTTACCCATACCATAAATACAAGAAATGGAAGAAACCACAATTACATCCCGCCTTCCGCTCATTAAATTAGAAGTTGTTCTTAACCTCAGTTTTTCAATTTCCTCATTAATTTGAAGATCCTTTTCTATGTAAGTATTGGTGGTTGGCAAAAAAGCCTCGGGTTGGTAATAATCGTAATAAGAAACAAAATAATTGACTGCATTTTCTGGGAAAAACTGTTTGAATTCGCCATAAAGTTGAGCCGCCAAAGTTTTATTATGACTTAATATTAAAGTTGGTTTTTGGGTTTGTTCAATTACGTTTGCAATGGTGTATGTTTTACCAGAGCCTGTTACACCCAATAAAGTTTGATAATTTTCTCCAGATTGTACACCCTCCACTAATTGTTTAATGGCCGTTGGCTGATCGCCAGCTGGTTGATAATCGGAAGAGATTTTGAAATCCATAGTCAAATATAATAAAGATTTAGAAGGCGGATTTGTTTGTTTTTAATTCGTTACCTCGAGGAACGAGAGGTCTCACAAATAGGTTGCCATCCGAGTATTAAATATAAAAAAGCAGCTTCTTGTGAGATGTCTCCTTTGTCGACATGACGAAAGGGAAAACAAAAAAGGGAATCTGTCTCTTCAGACAAATTCCCCTCGTCAAACCTTATACATGAACAATTAATGCTCATTTATATAAACTAATAAATTTGCCATTTGGTTTACTACTTTTGGTTAATAATTGCATTTTTACTTTCGCATGGCTTTATTAATTTATATATCAAGTTTAAATAACCGCATTGAATATGTTTTTCAACACATATTTGAAAATATTTTGGGAATTAGTATTGCCTTTACTAAAAACGAAACCCATTTTAATCAATTTACAGGACCTAAAATTTCTTACACCTCACATGAAATTGGTGGGTTTTTAAAGTTTAAACAGCATCCTTTTATTTTAGAGCAAAACACAAAAAAGCAAAATTTGGCTTTCGCCGAGGATAAATCGCTTAAAATACCTTTCAAGATTGATGGCTCTGTTTTCAGTTTCGATGTTTTTGCAGCCTCTTTTTACTTGCTGAGCAGGTACGAAGAATATACCATAGAAAAGCGAGATGAACATGGACGATTTGAAGGAAAATCGTCTTTAGCATATCAAAATGGCTTTTTAAAACAGCCAATTATTGATGAGTGGGCTTATGCAATTGTAGAAAAGATAAAAAAGTATTACCCAGATTTTAAGGCCACAGAAAGGGATTTTCTTTTACAACCCACATTAGATATTGACCGTCCGTATTATTACTTAACCGATTCTTATTTTAAACAGAAACTTAAAAAGATAAAGGATAACCTTAAAACAGACCCTTTTGATATTTATGATCAAGTTGCAAATTGGGACCAAAAACATGGACTTAAAACCATTTACTTTTTTCTGATGGGTAACCAGCATGAAAATGATATTGCACCGCCTTTGGATAATCAGCTTTTTAAAGATTTAATAAAAGACGTTGCCGAAAAACATTTAGTGGGCGTTCACCCCTCTTATTATTCGCATTTAAAAGCAGAAGAAGTTAAGAGAGAAAGGAATTCACTCATTAAAATATCTCAAAGAAAAATAACCATAAGCAGGCAACATTATTTATTATTGAGTTTGCCTAAAACGTACAGAGATTTAATTGCAGCCGGCATTAAAGAAGATTATACCATGGCTTTTGCCGATGTTGCTGGTTTTAGGGCAAGCACTTGTACGCCGTTTTTTTGGTACGATTTAGAAAAAGAAGAAGCATTTGATTTATTGCTACACCCAACTTGTGTAATGGACCAAACCTTGAGAAAATATATGAATCTATCCCCTACAGAAGCTTTAGCCGAAATTAAAATTCTTGTGGAGAATGTTCAAAAAGCTAATGGAACATTTATCAGTTTATGGCATAATGAATCTATTAATGATTTTGGTGTTTGGAAAGGTTGGAAAGAAGTTTATGAGGAGATGTTGGGGATGGGGGAAGAAGGTAAAATTAGTTTTTAAAATACAATTTAATATATTATTTATAGCCCAATTTAAACCGACAAACCTTGAAAGATAAATCAGACGGTTTTCCTAAATACTCTAATGTCGAAACAGAAAAATTTGAAAACGAAGGTGAGTTTATGGATGCCCTTGTTGAGCTATTAAAGCAATCAATTGAACTAATTTATAGAGTCGTTGAAATAAAGTATTGTAACAATGAAGATAATCTAATAATTAATAAAGAAGAATCCATAGTAGCAGGTAATCTTACAAGATTGATAAAACTAAATATTTCTTTTTTACAAAATATTTGTGAAAATAGACTTGAAATTTGTCAAATTCTAAATAGATGTTTAGCCGAAACCTATATTAACCTAAAGTTCATTATTATAAAAGGAGAAGAAAGCGTTTTAAAAAATTATATAAAA
>JBBRYE010000134.1:0-9401 GCA_038237895.1 Sphingobacteriales bacterium
GTCGCTGGGAGCGTATGCGGCCGCGGCACGGTTCTACGGAGCGGCGCTCGAGCTCTGGCCCAGCACCGCCGAGGGGCGAGCGCAGCTCCTGTTCAGGTACGGGGACGCGCTCAACATCGCCGAGGGCGCCGCACCGGCCGTACTGATCGAAGCGCGCGACGCCCTCCTGGCCGAGGGAAACATCGGGGAGGCTGCAGAAGCGGAGCTCGTCGTCGGAGCAGGCGCCTTCGACCAGGGTGACGGCGCCACCGGGATCAAGCACATGGCCAATGCGGTCCGGCTGGTCGAGGGGCTGCCCGATTCTCGCTCGAAGGCACTGGTCCTCGGTCACGGCTCCCACCGGTTGATGACCGCCGGCGTCCCGAAGGAGCGCGCGGCGGAGCTCGTGCGCGACTCGGTACGCATCGCACGCGCAATCGGGGACCGCGAGCTCGAGACGATCGCGCTCAACGGGCTCGGGTTGTTGGAATCGGTCGTCGGCAACCAAACCGTGGCCGTCGAGTCGCTCGAGGAGGCCGTCTCGGTCGCGCGCGACGTCGGGCCGTTCCACGAGCTTCGGGCGCGCGGGAACCTTGCGTCCATGCTGGCCGACTTCGGGGAGATCGCCCGGTCCTGCGCGCTCCACGACCAGGCGCTGGCGATCGCACGCGCGCACGCGCTTCCGACCTATCGACTCTGGATCGAGGCCGAATGCGCCATGGATCTCTATCTGCTCGGCCGCTGGAGCGAGGCGTGGCCGGAGCTGCATGCCTTTCTCGCCGAGATCGAAGGGTCGCCGACGTTCATGGAAGCACCGGTCAGAAGCTTCCGTGCGTACATCTCGCTCGCGCGCGGCGATCTCGAAGGCGCGAGGGCCGACGTCGAGCGGGCGGTCGATCTCGCGCGCGAATCGCTCGAGCAGCAAGTTCTCTTTCCGGCGCGAAATATCTTGCCCAAATGTGCTTTCAATTATTCCTAAAAAAAATATTAATCCAATTAAATATTTTGTCATTTACGTTTTATTTTATTTTTTCTAAATTCCTTAATCTTCTAATTAATTAAATATTAAAGGAATATTTCTTTATTGAATTCTCACACTCCCGAAACCTTTAGATAGAAATTTTAAATAGATTTTAATACTATTTTATACAAATCTAATTAAAAATTTTTTTTATAAAAATATATTTTTAGACTAGACTAAAAATATATTTTTAATTTCTTTAGAGTAAAACTCATTATTTAATAATAATAAGATTCTTAATTTATAAGGAAAGCGGCAAGCTATTTGATACTAAAGGTTAAATCATCTTTTCAATTAAAAACTTTATAATAAGATAAATCAAATGAAAAAATCAATTCTTTATCTGTTTATATGCTCGTTATTGTTCTCAATAATCATAATTGCATGTAACTCTAAACCAAAAGAACCAGAAATTACTGAGATGAAGATATCTCAAGACTCACTTAAAGAGACGGATAAAAAAGTATCAGATAATATTGAGAAAACTCAAAAATCTATGAAAGATTTGGATGACAAATTTGAAACTAAAAACTAAAAAAATGAGACTAGGATATTTAATGAGTGTGGCAATTATACCATCAATATTTGCTTTTTCTGCTATCAATAATCAAGAACACGGAAAAAATAATCACGGTAAGGATAAAGGTAATTCTGAAAATTACAAGGAGCATAGTGATGAAAGAGATAACCATGATGAAAACAGGTTTTATCAAAAAGGTAAACATGATAATGGCAAAAATCATGGTAATGATAAAATGGATAAGTATTACAAAAAAGATCAAAAAGGAATAGAAAAATCATATAAAGAACAAGAAAAGTTTGAGAAGAAAAGATATAAAGATTACGAAAAGTGGGATGATGGGAAATGGGATAATGAGCGTTTTAATTATAGAATGTCTGAATTAAAAGGTCATAGAGGACATAATGAAATAAATCAGAAATATTATAATGGTGTAGATTGGTTTCCAAATCAAAAATATTATGAGTTTAAAAACTCAAAAGATTTTAAAAAAGTTACCATTTGCCACAAACCAAATGGTTCTGAATATCCGGTAACAATCAGCGTTTCTGAAAACGCGTTAAAAGCGCATTTAAATCACGGAGATTATATAGGAGAGTGTAAAGATTGGGATAGAAGCAAATACAGTGATAACTATTGGAGCACAAGAACAAATTATTATAACCAATATGTACAAACTACAGAAACGCTTTCTCTTGGGCAGCAATTATTAGCTTTGGCAATTAATAAGTTAACAAATTCTCAGCAACAATTAACAGCGCAGAGGCCTAATTTGACTTCCAGCCAGATAAGCGATAGAGAATTAGCAATTATTAATTTACAAAATGACACTTATGATTTGAGGAATTCTTTAGATAACGGAAACAGTAGGGTTGTAAATGTTAATTTTAAGTTTTAATAAGCCTAAAGCTAATATATAACAATAAAGCCATCTTAATTACAGGATGGCTTTATTGTTTAGATATAAAAATATATAATCAAATCCTCTTTATATTTTCTCGTTTCAGTATAGTGTATTATAAAACGCGTGTTAAGTATTGATGTAGAAAGCATTAAGATGAGAATAAGAGCGTATTAATTAATATTCAAATTGGTAAAAATCCCTGCAAAACAGGAGATGCAAAAACCCTATAAAACAGTTAAGCTCCAAACGGGGAGAATGGAGCTTAAACTAACCAATTATAAACCTAAATTAAACGAAAGGGCTGTAGGGGTAGGAGTCGAACCTACACGAAGCAGTTATTTCACCTTGCGGTTATTTCCCAAATCTTCGCCACCGAGACAAGGAGGTGTGTCTGCCAATTTCACCACCCTACAGTGTATTTGTTTTCAATTTTAAACATCCAGCTTGCCCGTTTGTCTTATTGTATAGAACAAATGTAAAGCAAAAGGCAATACGTTGCAAATATTTCAACAAAATATTTTAATTTTTATTAATTTTTTATTTATACTTGTTAAATATTAATAATCGATAAAAACATGATTGATAAATTGAGACCTAATTTAGAAATTGATAATTTAGATATAGATATATTGTCTATTTTAATGAACGATGCTACAACTGCTTATACTGAAATAGCCAAAGAGTTGATTGTTTCTGGCGGTACCATTCATGTAAGGATGAAAAAGATGCAGGATTTAGGTATCATTAAAGGTTCTAACTTAATTGTTGATGCCCAAAAGGTTGGTTACGATATTTGCGCCTTTTTGGGAATTTATTTAGAAAAAGGATCTATTTATCATGATGCCGTTAACGAATTGAAAAAAATAAAAGAAATTGTAGAGCTTCATTACACTACTGGTGGCTATTCTATGTTTGCTAAGATTATTTGTAGGGATACTAATCATTTGCGTTATGTTTTAAATGATGAAATACAGGCAGTTTCTGGCATACAACGTACTGAAACTTTTATCTCTTTAGAGGAAAGTATCAAAAGACAGATTACTTTGAAGTAAAATTTACTTAATGGCCTAATGGCAAGAATTTTGTTTTAACCTATTAAATCAAAAAACTCAATAGCCATGGGAACAGAAGATAAAAAATGGGAATCGGGTCCGAGACAGGAAACGAATGATAAAAGAACTGATGAGCAAACCAACAGGGCAAAAGAAGAAGCTGATAGAAGAAACGAAAATTTAGAAGATGAGCCAGAAGGTGGCTATAAAGAGAAAAACGGCAATGATATAAAGCAGTTTGATGATATAAAGAGTGAGCCAAAACTAGATGTTAAACCAACACATCCACAAACTGAAAAATAAAATACAATATTTTTAAAGCCCATAATTTTAAATAAGATTATGGGCCTTTTCATTTTTTTTAAATAAAAATCGAATTTAATTATCAAATTTTTAGCATAATTTAAAAACAAATAACTGCTTTGATTGCTATTTTACTGTGAAAAAACCTGTTTTCTTAACGGCACAATGGCGTAAATTAGTAATGGCAAACTATAAAGTTAGCGCCGAAATTTTAGAGCAATATGTCCCTCCAAATACTCAATTAGACAACTATAATGGCAATTATTATGTGAGTTTAATTGGTTTTATGTTTTTAGATACCCGTATCAAAAGAATTAAAATTCCTTTTCACATTAATTTTGAGGAAGTTAATTTGCGTTTTTATGTAAAATATAAGGATGGAGAAGTATGGAAAAGAGGAGCCGTTTTTATTAGTGAGGTAGTAAGTAAACCAATGATTGCTTTGGTAGCAAATACTTTATTTCATGAACATTATGAGGTATTGAAAACTAAACATTCTTGGGAGAAAAATAATGATCATCAAAAAATAAGCTATTATTGGAAGAAGAAAAATTGGTATGAGCTTTCAGTTTTAGCAGATCTTAATGCCAATAAACTCATCAGCGGAAGCGAGGAAGAATTTATTGCCGAACATTATTATGGATACACTAAGGCAGGAAAGAATAAGTCTTTAGAGTACGATGTAGAGCATAAACAATGGGAAATTTATAATGTGAAAGAATTTACCATCAATGCTGATTTTGAAGATTTATACGGACAAGATTTTGCTTTTTTAAATCAAGCTAAACCTAATTCTGTATTTTTAGTAGAAGGATCTGAAGTTTTAATTAGGGATGGAAAAAAAATTTGATCTAAACTATTTGGCCATTTCTTCTTTTACGGCATTAAAAAATTCTGATTGCTTCTGCGTACCGATGATGTAAATCAAACCATCTCTATCTACCAATTTTACGGCGTCTTTACCGCCAGCATAAAACCTAATACTCCCTTTTCGGTGAAGATTATAAACTGGATTATTTAAAAAATAGGTGCTATACTTCATTTTTTCTACATCTACAATGCTGTTCAAATCTATCTTAACAAGCCTAGTAGTCCATAAACCATCTAAAATGATTGCTTTATTTTTGATTACGGTTTTGTAATGGATCATAAAAAGCATCAAGATACTCACTACCAAAATACCACAACCTACAACTAACAGTAAATCTCCATTACGCTCACGGTTCTCTGTCCAATAATAAGCTAAAAAACAAAATGTAGCCATCACCATTCTTATGCTGATGTAATTATAATCGCGACCTAAATATTGTTTTTCGTGAAATGGATGTTGGTTTGGCATTTTTAATATTTCTCTACTGTGAAGATAATTATTTTTTTGGTTTTTGGTTTAATTTTAAATCTATCGTCGCTACGTAAGCCACAAACCCAAATAATTTTCCCATCTCCGTTAATTAAAATTGGAATGTTATTTTTTTCATTGATATTAATTTTTTGGTTGATAAAAAAATCACTTAATTTTTTTACGCCATCCATCCCGAAAGGTTTAAAAGCGTCTCCCTGTTTCCAAAATCTTAATATTAGTGGATAAATTAGCAAATCCGAATCAATGTAAACAGCATTAGCATCTATTTTAAATGACGACGGAAAAGCATTTAGAATTGTTTTCTTGAAATCAAATCCAGCAAAATATAATTGATTTTCATCTTCTGAAATAGTGATCTGTTCAATGTGATTGTTTTCTATTTTCTGTATTAAAATATTTTCTCTATCGATAATTATCGAATGAGAATTAGAAAAAAACTGCTTCCCAGAAATCCCATTTAATGCATCTATAAGATCCTTAATAATGGTTTCTTTAAAATTAAAAGGTTTTAAAATCTCAAATAACAAAATATTTTGAGGTTTTAAATTTAGGATGTCAGTAATTTTAATTTGAAATCCAACATCGGTTTTAACCAAAATATTTGATCTTAACTTTTCTACTTCTAAATTTAAAAATTCTTCTAACTCATTAAAATGATGAAGGTTCTTGGTAAATGTCTGCTCTAAAGAAGGATTGATTTTTTTCATCTCAGGGATGATATCTAACCTAATTTTATTACGAATATATTTATTTGAAGCGTTGGAACTATCCTCTACAAAAGCCAAATTATTTTCATTAATGATGTTTGCAATATTATCGCTGTTAAAGCAAAGCATTGGCCTGATGATATTTTCTCTTTGTACTTTTATACCATGCAAACCCGCAATTCCGGTTCCTCTTATTAGGTTTAGCAAAACGGTTTCAATCGCATCATTTTGATGTTGTGCAATGGCTATTTTCTGATAATTAAATTGAGTTCTAATTTCTTCAAAATAGACATATCTCAAATCTCTTGCGGCCATTTGTGTGCTGATTTTATTTTCCTCAGCAAATTTTTGCGTCTCAAAATAAGTAAGGTGAAATGAAACATTTAACTTTTTGGCTAAATTTTTTACAAAATCTTCATCACGTTTAGATTCCTCGCCTCGTAAATTAAAATTACAATGGGCTATGGCAAATTTAAAATCGAGAGAAAAAAACAAGTGTGCCATAGCTACAGAGTCTTTTCCTCCGCTTACGGCCAACAAAATTTTATCCGTTGGGCTAAACAGGGTATTAGATTTGATAAAACTTTGTAGTTGTTTTGCTGCCAATAACATCAATCAAAATTAACCGTTTAAAATCGATAGCAAAAAACTAATTTTGCCAAGTGAAAAAATCATTACTGTTTTTCTTCTTTATTTGCCTTTCTGCTTTTGCATTTGCCCAACAAGTTACGCAGGTCCAACTATTGCGTTCTGATTCTTTTATCGGGTTAAAACGTAATGGAGAGAACACAAATAAGGTTATTAACCCTGTTTTTCAGCAAGATAATGCAACTTTAACTTGCGATAGCGCTTATTTTTATTTGACCAAAAATAGTTTTGAAGCCTTCGGAAATGTTCATATTAACCAAGCGGATACTATAAATATTTATTCAGATAAGTTGGATTATAATGGTAACACCAAAATAGCTATCTTAAAAAATAACGTAAAACTGACAGATAACGATGCCATTTTAACCACCAACGATTTAGACTATAACCTCGGGACAAAAATTGGACAATATTATAATGGTGGTAAAATTGTTAATGATAAAAACACCTTAACCAGTAAAAACGGTTATTATTTTACCAATAATAAGGATGCTTATTTTAGATATAATGTTGTAGTTAAATCGCCAGATGCACTTATAAAATCTGATACTTTAAAATATAATACTGCGTCTAAAATCGCTTATTTCTTTGGGCCAACAAATATCTATGGCAAAACAGATACGCTTTATACTGAAAATGGGCAGTATAATACCAGTAATGACCGAGCTGCTTTTGGGAAAAATAATTTATACACCCAAAATGCAAAAAGCCTAAAAGGTGATAGTTTATTTTACGATGGTAAAGCAGGTTACGGGCGAGCGGTTAAAAACATTTTATTTATTGATACCGCACAAAAAATAGAGCTCCGGGGTAATTTAGGAATCTATAAAAAAGCCGATGAAAGCATTACGGTTTCTAACAATGCTTACATGACATTTATTACCGAAAAAGATTCGGTTACAAAAGACAGCGTTTGGCTTACCGCCGATACTTTGAAGAGTAAAGTTTTAAGGAAGTTGGATTTGTATGCGATGCAACAAGCAAAAATCGAAAAGGAAAAAATAGCTAAAGCCGATAGTACAAAAACAGGTGAAGTCGCTAAAAAAATAGGTAATAATGTAACCATCATTACCGATAGTTTAACTCAGGATAGCTCAAAAAACAAGCAGATTTTAATCGATAAAAGTAAAATTTATTCTGTTAAAACCGTAGCCATAGAAAAGCCAAAAGAGAAAATTAAGAAACCGGATTTAAAGCCTAAAAATTCCCGTGTAGCAGCTGTTCCGGTAGAAATAGTTACGCGAGCTCCAGTCGATACTTTGAATTATGAAAAAATTAAAGCGGTAAAAGAAAATAAATTAGGCTTATTGGCTATTAAGCCAAATGTTAATGTTGTTAAAAAGGTTTTCGATATTGAGTTACCGCCAGAAGCTACTGATACGGCAAAAATCAGGATTGTTTTAGCGTACCATAAAGTAAAAATATTTAAATCAGATTTTCAGGCTAAAGCCGATTCTGCCTTTTTTAGTTATGGCGATAGCATCATGAGGATTTATAAAAATCCTTTGGTTTGGGCTCAAGGAAGTCAGTTAGGTGCCGATACCATGTATGTGCAAATGAAAAACAAGAAGATTGATAATATGGATTTAATCAGGAAATCTATTATTGTAAATACGGATAAAGATTCCCTAACATTTAACCAAGTTGCTGGTAAAAACATGAAAGCTTTTTTTAAAAACGAAAAGCTGGATGTTGTTTTTGTAAATGGTAATGCCGAAAGTATTTATTTCCCAAAAGATAGTGCAGGAAATAACGGAATGATGCGTTCTATCACTTCTAAAATGCGTATAAATTTTGATAAGGATAGCGTAATGAGCATTGCCTTTATCCGTAAACCGGAACATAATTATTATCCTTTTGAAAAACTGACTGAGGAATTGAAAACGCTCCCAAATTTTAGTTGGAAACCAAAAGAAAGACCAAAATCTAAAGAAGATATTATACCAAGTTTAGCGGTTAAAAAAACAAAACCAACTGTTAAAAAACCTGTAAAAGAAATACCAAAAACAGAAAAACCATTGTATAACGATAAGGTTAAACAAGCCAAACCCGCTTATGAGCCGCCAAAAGAAGAAAAACCTTTATATAATGATAAAGTAAAGCAAGCGAAGCCTGCTTATGAGCCGAAGAAGGAAGGTGTGGAGTAAATTTTCTACTGCGTTGTGAAATGAAATCCTAATTTAATTCCTGCTCCATAAGAGAAATAGGATCCATGATTAGAAAAATAATTTTTATTTGAATTTATAATATACCCATAATCGCCTCCAATATTCCCTTCGATATCAAAATTCTTTCCTAAGGTTCTTCTAATAGTGTAATAAGGGCCAATGCTAACTAAGGAGTTTTTATCTGGATTATTCAGGTTTGTTAAAATGATATAATTAGGGCTGTAAATTGCTTTAAGCGACCAAATATTTCCTGTATTTCCTTGAATCTTTTTATTTTTTTCTGCCCTTCTGTCTAAATTACTGTACCATCTAGTTTCTAAATTTAGATATGGATAAACAATATAATCATTTTTATATCCGCCTGAACGATATTTATAAGGAGAAAAACTTAATCCAGTTTTAAGACTTAGTTTTCTTGCTAACCTTGTTTCATCATTTAAAGCTAAATATAGATATCCGATTTGAACACTTTTTAAATTATATTCTAGTTGTGTCTTTGATTTTTCTTGAGATTTTACTTCTGTAAATAAGAGAATCGTTAAAATGAATAAAATTGTTTTTTTCATCTGTTTTGGTTTGACAAGATGAATGTAATAGAATGTTATTTATAGAAAGAAAGTTTAACTTTAATTAACTAAATGTTGCTTTATTAAACCCTCAATAGATAACTCTTCATCTATCAAAGGCCAATGAATACCATAACCAGATGGTGAAACTTTATAAAAATTTCTTTCTA
>JBBRYE010000135.1:0-9192 GCA_038237895.1 Sphingobacteriales bacterium
AAAAAAAATATAATTGCCCTGATGACAAAAATCATCGGGGCTTTTTTATTTTAGCCCAATAAAAATGATAAAATGAAAATTATAGCCGTAGGTAGAAATTACAGTGAACATGCTAAAGAATTAGGTAATCAAATTCCAGATCATCCGGTTTTGTTTTTAAAACCAGATACTGCAGTTCTAAAAAATAACAAACCTTTTTATCATCCTTCCTTTTCTGATGATATCCATTTTGAGGTAGAAGTTTTATTAAAAATTTGTAAAGAAGGAAAATTAATTACAGAAAAATTTGCCCATAAATATTATGATGAAATTGGTTTAGGGATTGATTTTACTGCCAGAGATTTGCAATCAGCCCAAAAAGCTAAAGGTTTACCTTGGGAAATTGCTAAAGCTTTTGATAACTCTGCTGTGGTAAGTGAATTTATTGCTAAAGCTGATTTTGAAGATATAAATCATTTACAGTTTAACCTTTTTGTAAATGATGAAATAAAACAGAATGGAAACACGGCCGATATGCTTAATAGTTTTGATAAACTTATAGCTTATGCTTCCAAATTTTTTACCCTAAAAAAAGGAGATATAATTTTTACAGGCACACCAGCTGGTGTTGGCAAGATAAATGTTGGAGATAGACTTAAAGGAAATTTAGGACAATATGAGTTGTTAAATTTCGAAATAAAATAACTCCCTTTAAAAGTCTATCATGCACATTCTCAAAAAAACAATCTTCTTATTTTCAATATTATTAATCCATAAAAATTTAATAGCTCAAATAAATTCTGTACCTGCTATTTCTAAAGATTATTTTATAAATCCTTTAGATATTAAACTTTATTTAGCGGGGAGTTTTGGTGAGATAAGACCTAATCATTTTCATTCAGGTATCGATATAAAAACCAATCAAAGAGAAGGCTATCCAGTTTATGCGGTTGCAGATGGTTACATTTCTAGAACTAGGGTACAAATTGGTGGTTTTGGAAATGCATTATATATCAATCATCCTAATGGGATAACAAGTGTTTATGGACATTTAAAAAAATTTAATCCGCTAATAGCACAAGTTGTAAAAAACAATCAATATAGAGAGCATTCTTTCACTCAAGATTTAATACTTACGCCGATAGAAATTCCCGTTAAGAAAGGCGACGTAATTGCTTGGTCTGGAAATACGGGAGGTTCTGCTGGTCCACATTTACATTTCGAACTCCGTAATACCAAAACAGAAGAAACAATTAACCCACTTTCTTTGGGTATAGAAATTCCAGATCATATAGCGCCTTACATTAACAGCCTTTATCTTTACCAAACTGATAATCAACCATTTGATGATTTAACGCCCAAGCAAGTATTCCCTGTATATGGAGAAAATGGGAATTATAATCTAGGTAAAAATGCTACCATTTTTGTAAACGGGCAGTTTGGTTTAGGCATATCCACTTATGATCAATTTGATGGATCATCAAATAAGAATGGTCTTTTTTCTACCACCATTAAATTAGACGATAGCATCATTTATCAGACAGCAATCAGTAAATTTTCATTTGATAATACCAGAGCTGTTAATGCTTATATTGATTATTCGTACAAGTTGAAATCAGGGATCACAGTTCAAAAAGGTTTTGCATCTCAAAATCCAAAAGTTAAATTTTATAATACACTAGTTGATGACGGATTTATAAAATTAACTGATAATGAATTACATACCATAAATTATATACTAAAAGACATTGCCGGAAACACCACAACTTTATCTTTCAAGTTAAAAAATAATCCAGATTTAGCGCTTAAATCTTTAATTAAACAAAGTGGAATAAAAATGCTTTGTGCTGAGAATAATACGTTTAAAAATGATGAGATAAAATTGAATTTCCCAAAAGGGATTTTTTATAACGATTTAAACTTTTTATTTAGCGAAAGCTCAAAACCGAGTTATTCGGTTTCTAAAATCTATAAAATCCATAATAAATATACACCAGTTCATGATGTTTTTGAGTTATCTATTAAACCTGATAGCTCTTTAAAAAACAGAAATAAATTAGTTGTTTTTAACACCGTTTCTGGTTATCAAGGTGGAGATTATAAAGATGGTTATGTAACCGCCAACCCAAAAGTATTAGGAGACTTCTACCTTCGATATGATAGCATTGCACCTATTATAACTCCAATAAATATCAAAGAAGGTATAAATCTCTCATCTCAAGATCAAATTATTGTTAGAATTGGAGATAACTTATCTGGTATTAAAAGTTTTAATGGTTATATAGATGGGAATTGGGTTTTAATGGAATATGATTACAAAACTGGCAAACTTTGGAACGATTTAGATAAAAACTTAAAGCCTGGTAAACATACTTTTGGTTTGCTTGTTAGCGATAATAAAGACAACAAAAATTTATATTCAATTAGTTTTATTAATTAAGATATGTCAGGATTAAGCAAAGGAGATTTAGCACCCTTATTTACAGCTAAAAACCAAAACGGAGAAAGCATTTCATTAAATGATTTTAAAGGTAAAAAAGTAGTTTTATATTTTTATCCAAAAGATAATACGCCAGGTTGTAACGCAGAGGCTTGTAACTTTAGAGACAATTATCAAGTTTTAACAAGTAAGGGATTTGAAGTAGTGGGTGTAAGCACCGATGATGAAAAATCACATAAAAAATTTGAAGCTAAATTTGATTTGCCATTTACCTTAATTGCTGATACAGAAAAAGAAATTGTAGAAAATTATGGCGTTTGGGTAGAGAAAAATATGTACGGCAAAAAATATATGGGTACGGCCCGCAAAACCTTCGTAATTGATGAGGAAGGTAAAATAGCTGCTATTATTGAGAAAGTAGATACTACAAACTCATCTCAGCAAGTTTTAGACGCATTATAAGAGCGTTAACGATTGGAACGGCATCCTTTTTTGCTTTTCAGCAAAAAAGATATAGTGAAAAGCGTGTTAAAACGCCATAATAATTTTCAAAAACAAAGCCTGTTAAATGAATTTAACAGGCTTTGTTTTTATTTATCTTTTGGTACACAGTTAGGTACTGTTTTACCTTCTTTCTTTTTAGTTCCTACTTGATGGTAATCTTTCCAACAAGGATCTTCTTTCTTTTTCTCTTTTGTTTTTGTCTTACTCATGGCCTTTGATTTTTTATTAATACATAAACCATTTTTATGCCATTATTTTGTTGACGATGTAGTGCTTGACATGCTCTCTGCCAATTTAATTGCATTGTAAGTATTTACAACTCCGCCAGAAATGCTTAAATCTGAAAATGGAACAGTTTTTTCCTTTTTGTCAACTGTTATATCAACGTTGTGATTAACTTTAACAACAGATTCCATAATGATTTTCTTTACTTGAGCAGCACTCAATTTTGGATAATAACTTCTTATTAAAGTTGCTAAACCAGCCACAACCGGAGATGCCATACTTGTACCATCTTCTTCTGTGTAAGTGGAGTTTGGTGTCGTAGAATTTATCCTAACTCCCGGAGCAAAAACATCTACAGTAGTTTTACCATAATTAGAAAACGACGCTTTTAAAGAATTATCATTTATTGGCCCGGATGCACCAACCTCAATCCAATTGGGTGCAGCAGTACCAGATTTATCAGCATAAATTCTATTTGGAAAATTCTTACTATCATCCAAATCTAAATTCATGTTATCGTTTCCTGCAGCATGTATTAAAAGAACATCCTTAGAAATCGCATATTTAACTGCATCATCAACCACATTTTTGTTTGGCGAATAGCCTTTACCAAAACTCATATTAATTACTTTTGCTCCATTATCAGTAGCGTATCTTATTGCGTTAGCAATGTCTTTATCTCTTTCATCTCCATTAGGTACAGCCCTTACTGGCAAAATGATGGCATGGTTTGAAACTCCTTTTATACCAATATTATTATCTCTTATTGCCCCAATAATACCAGCAACATGAGAACCATGTAAAGCATCTGATCCTTTAGAATCATTATTTCCATAAATCTTTTGGGTCGGATTATTTTCATCATCCCCAACTATATTTCTAGGGTTATAATCCATGTTATAACTATATTCTGTTTGTTCTTTAAAATGGTCAAAAGCGCCATCAATTTGTTCCTTTTTAAAAGTGATAAAATCAGATTCCTCTTTCATCACATTTACCATCACTTTCTTAATTTGTGCTTCACCAGGTTCAATTGCATTAAAAGATTCAAAGTCTGATAAGGTTGGGTTTTCTTTACCAATCTTTTTAACCATACTTTCTAAAACGGTTTTAAAACCATTAATACCATTTAAGTTATTATTTGCTTCTGTTAATTTTTGGGCAAGTTCTGCTTTCATATCTTTATACTTTAGATATTCCGCTTCTTCATCCTTAGAAATAGCATCAACACTTTTACTACCAAATTTGACGTCTAGTCTTCTAATTTCTCTAACTAATTCTAAGGTTTCGAATTCTACATCTCCATTTGGCCCACCTAAAAAATTCCAACCATTAATATCATCTACATAACCATTTTTATCATCATCCTTTCCATCAAGCCTTTCCTTAGAATTCTTATAAACCACACTCTTTAAATCTTCATGGGTTAGGTCAACTCCACCATCAATTACAGCAACAATAACATCTACGCCTTTTTTATTCTTTAAAAGTTCCTGGTATGCTTTTTCTGTACTGATACCAAAAGTGGTATCACTACTTAAGTCTAAATTTTGCCAGTTAATTTTATAGGTGAGATTTTGAGCCTGACCTAAAAATGGACTAACAAAAAAAACAAGGGCTATTAAAAAAAATTTACTTCTACTATTTATCATGTGATTTTAATATATTTTAAATGATACTCAAATACAATTTTGCGAAATAAAAACGAGACATTATATTTTATATTTTAATAAATTAAAATTCTATCAAAATGTTTACAATTGTGAAATATTCTTTGATTTACAATTAAAACACCTAAGATTTCTGTAAAATTGCAATAATGAATAAAGCGAAGGATTTCTTATCCAAATTGGTATACAATAAATTTTTATGGCAATTGATCTTAGCTGTTTTCATGATTGGGATGGCCATCTTTTTCATAAAACAAGAACATATTGAAATCTTTAAAATTAAAGAACAATTAGCTGATAGTAAGCCTGTTTACATCATATTAGGTGTACTCTTAACCTTAATCTATATCGCCGTACAAGGCCTAATGTATGTTTACAGTTTTAAGGCGCTCAATAAACATTTACCTTTTCTTTTAGCGATCAATCTTTTTTTAAAACGGAATTTTGTGAGTGTTTTCTTACCTGCAGGAGGTTTTTCTTCTTTAGCTTTTTTTACTAAAGATATTGAAAATAAGGGAGTTACTAAATCTCAAATTCATTTAGCATCAACTATTTTCGGCTTTTGCAGCATTTTATCAGTGGTTTTAGTTGCGATCCCTGTTTTAGGAATTGCTTTATTATTTACAAAATTAGGTACAGCAGAGCTTTTGGGTTTTATATTTCTATTAATATTAACCGGTTTTTTCATTTTTCTGATTTACTCAATTTCTGTAAAAGGCTCAGCTTACAGTTGGCTATCTAAAGCTAAACCATCCTTAACCACCATAATGGATGAGATGTTAGAAGAGAAAATAAATAGAAAAAACTTTTATTTAACATTAGCTACTTCAATTTTAATAGAACTGATTGGTATAGCGCACCTATATATTTGTATGGTAGCGTTAGGTTTTGATGCCAGCCTGCCAGCAGCAATTATTGGCTACATTGTTATGGTGATTTTATTGATTGCATCGCCATTTTTAAGAGGTTTAGGAGCTATTGAAGTATCATTAACTTTAGTTTTACAGCAATTTGGTTTCCCTATAATTGCTGCTGCAACCATTACTTTATTATTTAGATTTTTTGAGTTTTGGTTACCTTTACTTGCAGGAATTTTAAGTTTCATTACCAAAAAAGATAATATTTTACTAAGAGTTTTACCCGCTTTTATCATTTTGATTTTAGGTGTTGTTAATATAATTTCTGCAATTAGTCCAGCAATCCCAAGCAGATTAAGATTGATGAAAAACTTAATTCCGGAAGATTTAATAGTCACCTCAAATTCTTTGGTACTAATTTTCGGACTTATTTTAGTTATCATTAGTGTGTTTTTACTTCAAGGCTCAAAAAGAGCTTGGTATTTGGCACTTTCGTTAACAATATTTTCTGTAGCTGGGCACTTATTAAAAGCAGCAGATTTTGAGGAGGCGATATTGGCTTTTATAGCCGCAGCAGTTTTAATTTATACTAAGGGGTCTTATAAACTTAAGCCGCATCCAAAATTAGCTCAGCTTAATATTACTATTCTAATTTATGCTGTAATCGCATTTATAGGTTATGGGGTTTTAGGTTTTTATTATATCGACAAACGTCATTTCGGTATTGATTTTTGCCTTTTTGAAGCTTTTAAAGCTGTTTTAAAAATATTTTTCCTGTTTGATAATCGGTCTGTAATTCCTTTAACCAAATTTGGTTCTCGCTTTATAATTTCTATTTATATTGCAGGTGGTAGCGTAATTCTATTTTTAATTTTTAATTTATTACGACCCTATTTTTCTAAACCTTATAATACGGCAGAAGAATTTAATGAAGCAAAAGAATTATTAAAAAAATATGGCGTATCGGCACTTGATTATTTTAAGACTTACCCTGATAAATTTTTATTTTTTAATGAGGATAGATCAGCTTTTATCAGCTTTAAGCTAACCAGACATTTTGCAGTGGTATTAGAAAACCCAGTTGGTAAAGATGATGATGCAAAATTGAAAATGCTTATTTTATTTGAAAATTTTTGTACAGAAAATGGCTTTATAAGTACTTATTATCGCGTTCCTCATCATTCTCTACACTTATATCAATCTCTAAAATTAAAATCGATACCTATAGGCGAGGAAGCAATATTGGATTTAGAAACCTTTAAATTAGAAGGTGGGAAAATGAAAACCACTAGAAGTGCAATTAGTAGGTTAACTGCCGAAGGGTATGATTTTAAGGTATATAATGCGCCAATTAAAGAAGAATTAATTCAAAAACTAGAAAAGGTATCTAACAATTGGTTACAAGATTTAGGAAAAAAAGAAGTAGCTTTTACGCAAGGTGTTTTTGACACTTACATTTTAAAAAACCAAACCATTTTAACTATTGAAAACCAGGAAGGGAAAATTTTTGCTTTTTTAAATATTGTACCAGATTATGCACCAAAAGAAGCCACCTATGATTTAATTAGAAAAGTAAATAATGCTCCAAATGGAGTTTTAGATATGTTACTGGCCAAAACATTTTTGTACCTACAAGCAGAAGGTTTTAAATTTGTAAACATGGGTTTAGCGCCAATGAGCGGAATGGAGAATATAAACCTGACCCAAAAAACGATTAAATATGCTTATGAAAATTTGAAAGCTTTTGGGCAGTTTAAAGGTTTAAGAAAATATAAAGAGAAATTTTATCCTTCGTGGGAGAAAAAATACTTGATTTACAGTCATAATTATCATCTGTTTCAAGTACCTTCTGCTCTAAAAAGAGTTTCTGAAGGTAGTTAGTTAGGTGGTTGGTTTGGTTTTTTATTCCTAGATTTTAATCGTTATTTTCTTAATCCTATGATCTTAATTCTATTTCATCGCATTTAATACAGTTTTCAATACAAGTGGTATATCATCATTAAAATGATGATTCCCTTTAATTAAAACTTTATGGATATTCTTATTTTCTTTTAAACCTAACCTAAAATCACTATCATCATCATTCCCAAAAATACAAGTAACAGGAAAATTAGCTTTTAAAATCTCTGGGTAAACTTTATATTTTTCTGAATTAGAATCTCCGCCACTATTAAGCATATCCATTAATTTTACTTCATAAGAAGTAGAATATCCTGCAGAAAGTAAAATCATGGTTTTAATTTTCTCGGCAACAGCCTGATTGATATTTGTAGGTAAAAAAGCACTAACATCTGCACCAAAGGAATAACCAATAATTACGAATTCCTTTTTATTCCACTCTTTTAAATATTGATTAATTAACGGTTCAACATCATTTGCAAATTGAAATGGTGTTTTTTTACTCCAAAAGTATTTTTTACTATCTAAACCAATAATGCTATAACCGTTTTTATTCAATTCGGTAATAAGCTGATTAGAAAAATCATTCCAGCCACCATCTCCAGTTATATATAAAACCAAAGGTTTATTAGTGTTGCTTTTTAATAATTTTACAGGCAAAGCAGCATTCTTTTTTTGGGCTTTAACTGTGAAAGAGGAAAGTGTTAAACAGAAAAGAATTAAAATAATAAGGAAACTATATTTGTGCTGATATTTCATAAAACTTTAAAAGATTTGAAATAATAATGTTGATAGATCCTTCGGCGTATCTATGTCCGCCTTCTAATTGGTGTAATTTAAATCTTTTCTTTAAAATAACATTTAAAGGTTTTGCGGCTTCTTCTTTCCCATAGTAGCATGTAATGGGCAATTTTATCTTTTCTACTTCTTTAACCACCTTAAACTCTCTTTTATCACCGCCCAAATTTAAAAGGTCGGTTTTATAAACTACAAAATCTGTGGAAGCAAAAGGCGAAAGCAAGATCAATGATTTCACTTTTAATCGTTCTTTAAAACTTAGGTTATTGTAGATAAAAGGCACAACATCTGCCCCAAAAGAATAGCCACATAAAATTACATTCTTACAATTAAAGTTTTTAGAATAATCTTTTATAATTGTAGAAATATCCTGACCAATTTGTTTAGGTGTTTTTTTATTCCAAAAATAAGCTCTGGAATTAAAGCCAACAGTGTTAAAACCATTTTCTGAAAAAGCTTCTGCTAAATTATCATCAAAATCTATCCATCCGCCATCGCCAGATAAAAAGACAATCATTGTTTTATGATCGATGTTTTTTGTGGGATATAAAAAGAGAGGTAAGTTATTATCGTGTTTTTCAATTCCTCTATTTTTAGTTACCCTATTTCTTTTTAAAATAGCACAACTTGATAAAGAAAATAAAAACAGTGAAGAACATAAAAATATGATCTTTTGCGTTAAGATTTTATATTTAATAGTCAGCAGCATTGTATATTCAAATATCAAAAATAACGTTGATTATTTTTGATTGTTTGAAGTAATTTACAAACTTTTTTTTTAACTATTTATGACATCTGTTTGATAACAACAATTGCCTAA
>JBBRYE010000136.1:0-9023 GCA_038237895.1 Sphingobacteriales bacterium
TATAATGCTCTGTTTTTAGGGTTTATTAATGGAATTGTAGGTTGTATTATTTGGTATTTTACCATAAAAATTTATAGTGATGTGCTTTTTGTTAAAGTAGGAAGTTTTTTATATCAATTAATGTTTGCTCACATCATTTTTTCAATTGTAATATGGTTGTTGTATATTTTACCTAGACTTACTCAATCATAAAAAAGGAGGCTCATTTTGAGCCTCCTTTTTAAATACTTTGTCCTTTAGCTAATTTTTCCTTCCTGTGATCTTGCCATAGATAATGCAATAAAGTATTCAAAACCACTGCGTTCCAATCATTATGTAAACTTAAAGTTTCTTTCTTACGCTTATCGCTGATACTATCAATATGTAAAACACCTTCTTTTAAGTAATATTTAATATCGTTCCAAGGCACTAAATATGTCTTAGATTTTTTCCAAAATAAAAATCCTGAGGTATAACTCATCACAAAACCTTGTTGAGTAACTTGGGTATCGCCAATTCCAAATCCTTTATTTTCATTTAAGGCGGTAATATATTCTGTAACTAAATGTTTTTTAACATACTGCCACAAACCAGACATAATGTAGTAATAAGTGTGATCTTCTTCTAAAAGTTCTTCCACTTTATTAGAACTAAACTTAATACTAATACTTTCACCGTTATGGCTTTGTACATCAATATTATAGTGTTTACGCTCTGGCTTTTTTGCCCCACCAATTAATGAAACGCCATATTTAACCGCTTTAACATCGGTACAGGCAATTTTATTACCATTTACTTCAATAAAATCTTTATTGATCTTTATTTTTTGCTTGGTAGATGGGACAGTATAATCTACATCGAAATTGTGTTCTAACATGGGTCCGAATATAATAATTTATTGTATTTAAAATAGCGTTCCTGTACCGCCTAATTTCAATTTACCTAAGTGTTTGTATGCTGCTTCAGTTGCCTCTCTTCCTCGTGATGTTCTCATTAGGTATCCTTCCTGAATTAAAAAAGGTTCATAAACCTCTTCAATTGTTCCTTCTTCTTCTCCAACGGCAGTTGCAATAGTTTTTAAACCAACTGGGCCACCTTTAAATTTATCAATAATTGCTGATAAAATTCGGTTATCCATTTCATCCAAACCATGTTCATCAACATTTAAAGCATTTAACGCATATTTTGCTATTTCGGTTTCAATATTTCCATTTCCTTTAATTTGAGCAAAATCTCTTGTACGCCTTAAAAGTGCATTTGCAATACGTGGCGTACCTCTGCTTCTTCTTGCAATTTCATAAGCAGCTTCATCTGTTATTGGAGTTTTTAAAATACTAGATGAACGTAAAACTATAGTGGTTAGCAATTTAGCATCATAATATTGAAGTCTAGAATTAATTCCAAATCTTGCCCTTAAAGGTGATGTTAACAAGCCAGAACGAGTGGTAGCACCCACTAAAGTAAAAGGATTTAAAGATATTTGAACTGATCTTGCATTTGGACCAGTTTCAAGCATAATATCAATTTTAAAATCCTCCATTGCAGAATAAAGATATTCTTCTACTAAGGGACTTAAACGATGTATTTCATCAATAAAAAGAATATCACCGGTATCTAAATTGGTTAATAAGCCTGCTAAATCTCCGGGTTTATCTAAAACTGGGCCACTGGTAATTTTAATACCAACACCCATTTCATTAGCAATTATGTGTGAAAGTGTAGTTTTTCCTAAGCCTGGAGGGCCATGTAATAGCACATGATCTAAAGCTTCGCCTCGTAATTTCGCAGCTTGAACAAATATTCTTAAGTTTTCTAAAATTTTTTCCTGACCCGTAAAATCCTCAAATTCTTGCGGCCTAAGCACTTTTTCAATATCCTTATCGCTTGATGTTAAATTTTCTGAATTAGGATCTAAATTTTCATTCATGTCTTGACTGTAATTTTAAGGATTTTTTATTTAAATGTGATGTGAATGAAGATTTAAGAAAATTATTTTTTTTGATATAAAACTAAACGCTTTAAAATTATTTTATTTAATTGATATAAATTATTTGGGCGTTTTAACGGGCTTTCCGCTATATCTTTTTGGCAGAAAAAGCCAAAAAGGATGCCGCTAATCTCTAACGCAAAAAACCAAAGTCCATCATGTCGACGATAGGAGAAATCTCACATTTAGGTCTTCTAAACAATAAGCAGACTTTGCTAGTGCGATTTCTCGTTCCTCGAAATGACGAAGAGCATAGAAAAACCCCTTTGTTTAATTATTAACTAAATCTCGCTCAACACCTCTTTCTCAATCAATTTTTGCAATTCTAAAATTCCACCAATTAAGGCTTCTGGTCTTGGTGGGCAACCTTGTACATAAATATTAACAGGGATTATTCTGTCAACACCTTTTACAACATGATAACCATGTTCCCAATATGGCCCACCGCAATTAGAGCAAGAACCCATAGAAATTACATATTTAGGTTCGGGCATTTGTTCATATAATCTTTTAATTCTCTCAGCCATTTTAAAAGTAACCGTACCTGCAATGATAATAACATCTGCTTGGCGTGGTGAAGGCCTTGGGAAAACTCCAAACCTATCTAAATCAAAATTTGAAGCCATAGAACCCATCATTTCAATAGCGCAGCAAGCCAAACCAAAACTTAATGGCCATAAAGAAGAAAGCCGGGCCCAATTCATTAAATCATCAAGCTTGGTAACCACAACGCCAGTATTCTCTAATTGCCTTTCTAAACTCATGGTTTTTTAAATCTTGGTACAAATTTAGGTTTTGCAATTGTTTGATTTTCCGTTTGTGTAATTTGTATCTCTGTTTCAATAAGATTATCGGCGAAAGCCACCTTATTTTTAAAAGGAATATATTTTTCTTTGTTTATATTTTGATAAGCTGACAAAGGAACCTTAGAATCGGTTGTAGGAATAAAAATGGATGGTTTAATCCATTCTAAATCTTTTTTGCGCCAAACGTAAACTAAGCCTAACAGTAAAATCCCAATAAAAATTAACATTTCTGTAAAAGACAACCATCCCCAGCGGTAATCTTGCGCTATTAAAGCTTTATCCACAAAAATAGTAGCCCAAGGAAAAACGAAAACCATCTCTACATCAAACAATAAAAATATTAAAGCAATAACATAAAAACGACTATTAAACTGTATCCAAGAATTACCAATGGGTTCTTCACCACATTCATAAGAACTATTCTTTTCTGGATTTGGTTTGTGAGGAGCTATTAATTTATTAACAAAAAATGCAAAACCAACAGCTAGCAATCCCGTAATTAAAAATATCAGGACTTTACCAAACTCGGTTATACTATTTGCATCTGCCATGTTTCAAAGGTAATAAATGAGATGATTTATGGTATTAAAACTTTTAAGCTATTTGTGAATAACAGTCTGAATCTCGATTTGTGTGATTAACGATTAACAAGGTTTTTAATTTAGAATTAGTTTTTCTTAATTCCTTAATGGTGACAAAATTAAAACATGGAGGAATTTAGAAACATTAAGCCATTTGCAACAGCGAAATAATTTTTAAGGATAATTATTAAAATCAGTACATTCTCGGCAAAAAGTATCTGAATCTTGATTTACCCGATTTAATGATTTACAGGATTTTTTCTTAATGACTTAATAGTGGTAAAATTAAAACATGAAGAAGTTATGGGAAATTAAGCTTACGGCTTTAATTGAATTTTATTTGTAAAAATTAGGGAATTGACGGTCAAAAACTTTGTTTTCTCAGTGAAATATCTCTGTGCGCTCTGTGGTTAAAATTAAAAACATCACTTTTGCCAAATGATGCAATCTGATTTTGATGCTGTAATAATTGGAGGTGGGGCCTGTGGATTAATGTGTGCCGTACAAGCTGGTTATTTGGGTAAGCGAACATTGATTTTAGAAAAAAATAATCAAGTTGGTGCAAAAATATTGATTTCTGGCGGTGGAAGGTGCAATTATACAAACCTTTACACCACCGACCAAAATTTCATTTCAAACAATCCTCACTTTAGTAAATCGGCTTTATCACAATGGACGGTTGAAGATTCCATTTCATTTTTTGAGACTTACGGCATTGTAGGGCAAGAAAAAACTTTAGGTCAGCTTTTTCCAACTAGTAATAAAGCAAAAGATATTGTCAATATTTTCATCGATTTATGTGAGCAATTAGAACAAGAAATTACGCTCAACGCTGATGTAAAATCGGTTTTGCAAATCACTAATGGTTTTGAAATTACTTATGAGCAAAATGGAAAAACAATCAAAATAACCACGCCAAAAGTAGTGATGGCAAGCGGCGGTTTGCCTATTTCTAAAATGGGAGCCACGGATTTTTCTTTAAAAATTGCTAAACAATTTGGTTTAAATATTCATCAAACGGCACCCGCTTTAGTTCCGTTAACTATCACCGGAAAAGAAGAAGCTTGGTACGCCAGCCTTTCTGGAAATTCTATGAAAGCCATTGTTAGCAATGATGAAATCAGTTTTGAAGAGAATATTTTATTTACGCATTGGGGTTTAAGCGGACCTGCAATTTTACAAATTTCTTCCTATTGGAAACCAGGAACAAAAATTGAGATTGATTTAATGCCGCACCAAAATATTATTCAACTTATTGAAATTGAAAGAAATGCAAATGGAAAGAAAATGCTCTCCAATTTTTTAAATCAATTTTACACCAAAAAATTTGTTGATGCAATTGGGGCTTTTATTCCAATCAGTAAAAATCTAGCCTCATTAACAAAGGAAGATTTTATCGCTATAGAAGATTTTATTCATCATTTTAAAGTGAAACCCGCTGGCGATAAAGGTTATGATAAAGCAGAAGTGATGCGTGGTGGAATTGATACTAACGAACTTTCTTCTAAAACTTTAGAAGCTAAAAAAGTATTAGGCCTGTATTTTGGTGGAGAATGTGTGGACGTAACAGGTTGGCTTGGTGGTTATAATTTTCAGTGGGCTTGGGCTTGTGGTTTTGTGATAGCGCAGAATATTTGATTTAAATTTGTATTTTTAATAAAACTTTAAATTATGTCAATGTTAAGAAAATCTACCATCAATCAATTTTTCATGAAGATTAAGAATTATTTTCTGAATTTATTTTTTCAGGATGAAACTATATATTTACTTTCAGGAAGAAACAAAGAAGTTTTGCTTCGTTCATTAGCTCAAGCAAAATCAGATAAATTTGAAAAGCATGATTTGATAGAAGATTAAAGATTTATTAATTTTCAAAGCTTATCCCAAACATTCCCATCAAAAAACCTGTAAAATTTCTTAATCTATTTATATTTGCGGCTTATGAGTATGACCGCCAAAGAAATTCGTCAGCAATTTTTAGACTTTTTTGAATCTAAAGGACATCAAATTGTTCCTTCTGCACCAATTGTTGTTAAAAACGACCCAACATTGATGTTTACAAATGCTGGTATGAATCAGTTTAAAGATTTGTTTTTGGGCGAAGCGGCCATCAAATATCCTCGAGTTGCAGATACGCAGCGTTGTTTGCGAGTTTCTGGTAAACATAACGATTTGGAAGAAGTGGGTATTGATACCTATCATCATACCATGTTTGAAATGTTGGGGAATTGGAGTTTTGGCGATTATTTTAAAAAAGAAGCCATTGCCTGGAGCTGGGAATTACTCACCGAAGTTTATAGATTACCAAAAGACAGATTGTACGTTACCATTTTTGAAGGAGACGAAAAGGAAGGTTTAGCTAAAGACCAGGAAGCTTATGATTTTTGGAAACAATATGTGGATGAAGATAGAATCCTTTTAGGAAATAAAAAAGACAACTTTTGGGAAATGGGCGAAACCGGTCCATGTGGTCCTTGTTCTGAAATTCATTTTGATAGTAGAAGTGATGATGATAGAAAAAAGGTTAGTGGAGCTACTTTGGTTAATGCAGATGACCCACTGGTAATTGAGATATGGAATAATGTTTTTATGCAATTTAACCGCCAGAAAGATGGAAGCTTAAAAACTTTACCTGCACAACATGTAGATACAGGAATGGGTTTTGAGCGTTTGGTACGCATTATTCAGAATAAAACCTCCAATTATGATACGGATGTTTTCCAGCCGATGATCCAATTTATTGCTGAAAAATCTGGAATCAACTACGGAAAAGAAGAAAAAACAGATATCGCCATGCGAGTAATGGCAGACCATATTAGAGCAATTTCTTTTGCTATTGCTGATGGAACTTTGCCAGCAAATAATAAAGCTGGATATGTAATTCGTAGAATTTTAAGAAGAGCAGTTAGGTATTCTTATCAATATCTAAATTTAAAAGAACCATTTTTAAATCAATTAGTTCCAATTTTATCTAAACAATTTGAAGGAGTTTTTGATGAATTGTACGCTCAAAAGGATTTTGTTCAGAAAGTTGTTTTGGAAGAGGAAATTTCTTTTTTAAGAACTTTAGAGAAAGGCATATCAAGATTTGATGGAAGTCTTCTAACAGGATTTACAGGAGAATATGCTTTTAGAAATCATAAAATAGAAGATAAATCTAAACAGATTTCGAAAATAATCTCAGGAGATTTTGCTTTTGAACTTTACGATACTTTCGGTTTCCCAATAGATTTAACAGAATTGATGGCTCGCGAAATAGGCTTATCTGTAGATATGCAAGGTTTCGAAGCTGAACTTCAAAAACAAAAAAACCGTTCAAGAGCAGCAACAGCTATTGATACAGAAGATTGGATTATCGTAAACGAAGGAGAAGAATCTGAATTTGTCGGCTATCATGATTTAGAAATTCATGCCCAAATTTTAAAATATCGTAAAGTTACTGCTAAAGGAAAAACCCAATATCAATTGGTGTTGGATAGAACTCCTTTTTATGCAGAAAGTGGTGGACAAGTGGGTGATACTGGTTTATTAATAGGAGAGGGCGAAGAAGTAATTATTAAAGATACCAAAAAAGAAAATGGGTTAATCATTCATTTTGTAGATGCTTTGCCAAATGATTTAGAATCTCGGTTTTTAGCTCGGGTAAATTCTCAACAAAGAATTTTAACAGAAAATAATCATTCTGCAACGCATCTTTTACATGCTGCTTTAAAAATGGTTTTAGGAAATCATGTCAACCAAAAAGGAAGTTTAGTAAATGAAAACTTTCTAAGATTTGATTTTTCGCATTTCTCTAAAGTAACTGATGAAGAAATCAATCAGATTGAAAGCATCGTTAATGAAAAAATCAGAGAAAATATTCAATTAAAAGAAGAAATCAATGTGGATTATCAACAAGCTTTAGATAGCGGCGTAACTGCTTTGTTTGGAGAAAAATATGGAGATTTTGTGAGGGTAATTACTTTTGGTGAAGGTTATTCAAAAGAATTATGCGGAGGAACTCACGTTCCCGCAACTGGACAAATTGGTTATTTCAAAATCATTTCTGAAAGTGCCGTAGCAGCGGGAGTGAGGAGAATTGAAGCCATAACAGCAATAAAAGCAGAAGAATTTATCCATCAGCAAGATGAATTATTAAAATCTTTAAAAGAATTGCTAAAAAATCCTCAAGATTTATCAAAATCGATTGCTGCATTAATAGAAGAAAACAGTAAGCTTAAAAAAGAAGTTGAAAAAGCTATAATGGCAAAATCTGCGGGTTTAAAAGATGAGCTAAAAGATAAAGTTCAAAATATAAATGGTGTTAACTTTTTGGCAGAGGAAGTTAATTTGCCAAATGCAGAAGCCATAAAAAACCTGGCTTATCAATTAAAAGATGTCGTAGAGAATTTGTATCTCGTTTTGGCAGCAAATATCGAAGGAAAACCTTTATTAACTGTTATGATTTCTGAAAATTTAGTTAAAGAAAAAGGGATGAACGCTGGCAGTATTGTAAGGGAATTGGCAAAGGAAATTCAAGGCGGCGGCGGTGGACAAACGTTTTTTGCTACTGCTGGTGGGAAAAATGTTGCTGGTTTGAAGAATGCTTTGGAGAAAGCAAAAACTTTTATCCATAATTTATGAAAAAATTAATTTTAATCATAATTGCTTTAATGTCAGTTCATTTCGCCAATGCGCAAGATGTATATCAATATGGTAAATTGATTTTAAAAACAGGAGACACCATTATTTGTCAGATAGATGTTTATGAGCCTTATTTATTTGTCTCAAATCATGATTTGCTGGGAAAAGAAGTTGTTAAATATAAATTAGATGATATTGTCAATAGAATTCATTTAGATGAAGTTAAAGAACTGTATTTAGATACTTTGAGATACCATAGAATAAAATATGTTTATAAAACTGTTCCAATCCATGGAATGGATGCTAAAGAAATTCAAGAAGATCGTTTTGTCGCAGTTCTTATTGATTCAAAATGTAAACTTTTCAAATCAGGAGAAGTAAAGAAGAATAGTATGGGAATATATCAAAGCTTTCCAACTAGCGCTTTGATGAACGCTAACAAAGAAACTTGGAATTTGTACAAATATTTAGATATTGATTATTTCATTTTAGCTAACAATAAAATTTTCAAGATTAGTTCTATAGGTTTTAAAAATGATTCTAAGAAAGCGTTTTCTGACTGCCTTCAAATTTTAAAGAAATTGGATGATAAAACCTTTAAATATAAACAGATTGAAGATTTAGTAAAATTCGCTAACGAAAATTGTTATTAAAACTAATTAGAAAAAAATTTTTTAACCATGGTCTGTGTCCTCACAGACCATTTAATTTAAGTTTTTAACGATGGTCTGTGTCCTCACGGATCATTTACATTAAAGTTTTTAACGATGGTCTGTGTCCTCACGGATCATTTACATTAAAGTTTCGGTCTGTGAGGACACAGACCAATGTAGTGAAGTTTAGCTTTATAAAAGGCTATAACTTTTATTGTCTGATAAATTTGTAATACTCAACCAGGGACTGTGTCCTCACAGACCATTTAATTTAAGTTTTTAACGTTAATCTGTGCCTCACAGACCATTAAATTTAAAGTTTCGGTCTGTGAGGACACAGATCAAGGTAGTGAAGTTTAGCTTTATAAAAGGCTATAACTTTTATTGTCTGATA
>JBBRYE010000137.1:0-8917 GCA_038237895.1 Sphingobacteriales bacterium
TAGTAGTGAAATCGAAGCTTTTGAACCCAAGTCGGCAGAAGAGCTAGAACAATTTCGTATTAAATTTTTAGGTACAAAAGGTATTATCAAAGATTTATTTGATGAATTTAAAGCCGTATCTCCAGAAGAAAAACGTGTTTTAGGCAAAGTATTAAATCAGTTTAAGCAATTAGCCGAATCAAAATTTAACAATTATAAAGATACTTTCACAACTAGAACACAAGATGCAGCAGCTTCAGAAGATTTAACATTACCTGGTGAAGGTTTTGAAATTGGCGGCAGGCATCCTTTAAATTTAGTAAGAAAAGAAATTGTTGAGATTTTTAAAAGACTAGGTTTTGTTTTAGCAGAAGGCCCTGAGATTGAAGACGATTGGCATAATTTCTCGGCATTAAATTTCCCAGAAGAACATCCAGCTAGAGATATGCAGGATACTTTTTTTGTGGCCCCAATAAACTCTTCTGAATCCGAAACGGAAAAAGTAAAAAAAGGTGATTTTGCTTTAAGAACCCATACTTCATCCGTTCAAGTTAGATTGATGGAATACGGAAAACCTCCTTTTAGAGCTTTAATGCCTGGAAGGGTTTATCGTAACGAAGCGATTTCTGCAAGGGCTCATTGTTTCTTTCATCAAGTAGAATGATTATATGTAGATGAAAATGTTTCATTTGCTGACCTAAAGCAAACGCTTTATTATTTTGTTCAAGAATTATATGGCGAAGGAACCAAAGTGAGGTTTAGACCTTCCTATTTCCCTTTTACAGAACCTTCTGCCGAAATGGATATTTCTTGTACCATTTGCAAAGGTGCTGGTTGCCAAATGTGTAAATATAGCGGTTGGGTAGAAATTTTAGGTTGCGGCATGATAGATCCTAACGTTTTAGATAATGTCAATATAGATTCTAAAAAATATACAGGTTTTGCCTTTGGAATGGGAATTGAAAGAATTACCAACTTAAAATATCAGATCAAAGATTTGCGTTTATTCTCTGAAAACGATGTTCGTTTCTTAAAACAATTCCAAACGGAAGTGATATAAAATGAAAAATTTAATCTTCTGCCTTTTTGCTTTTTTTTGTTTGATCAATCTTTCTTGCAGTAAGGATGATATTGATCGGGTTCCGGATGTTCCTGTGAATTATTCTGCGTCATTATCATTTCAACTTGCTAAATTAAATCAGATTGGCGGAGTAGAAATTATTAACAATAGTAATGTAGGTGTTGCGGGGCTGGTTTTATATAACAGTGGAAATGGAATTTTGGCCTATGACCGTTGTAGTACAGTAAACCCAGTACAAAGAAATCCGGTTTTTCAAATCAACCAAACACCTTTGGTAGAGGATAAAGTATCTGGAGCATATTTTAATTTAAGTGATGGCTCGGCATCAAAAGCACCTGCAAAAAGGCCACTTAAGCAATACAGTGTAAGTATAAATGGCGATTTACTCACAGTTATAAACTAATGGAAATAGACAAGATTAAGGAAAGTATCAAAAAAGCAGCTCAAGATCTATTTCGCAAATACGGCTATCATAAAACAAGTGTAAACGAAATTGCCAAAAAAGCAAAAATCGCGAAGGCTACTATTTACAAATATTTTGAAAGTAAAGAATTGGTACTTCATGCTATTTTAATGGATTATCTTAAAATCAGTTTAAACGAGGTAATTCAAAAAGACACTAGAAGTATTGATAAAGAACAGCACTTAACAACTTTGATTTTAAAAGTTAGTAAGCTTTCATATACAGTGTGTAACGAGTTTATAGGTTGGGATTTTATCCGTGAATCTACCAATGCTCAAGGCTTTTTGAAAGACCTTTCAGACGAATTAGAAAATCTACTTTACACAGAATTTATTGCCATAGAAGAATTAAACGATGATGAAACCTATCCCGAAAGGTTAAGGTTTTTGATCAAAGCGAGTAAAAGCATCATTTTTTCTTTTGCATTTACTTCTGTAAGTGATGCAGATGTAAGAAAGAATTTTATATCATTCCAAAAGGAAATATTGCCTTATTTGGTTAAGGCGGCTTTGTAGATATAAATTTGATATTTGACATATTTGTACATACATTTGTACGTTAATAAGCACAAAATGCTAACTACAACCATTTCAGATTTCAGAAAAGATATAAAAAGCTATTTTGATAAAGTTTCCCAAAACTTTGAAACCCTCATTATAAATAGAGGGAAAGATAATGGTGTAGTGATAATTTCATTAGAAGAATATAATTCATTACTTGCCACTAATTACGAATTAAGCTCCAAAAAAAATGAAGAGAGATTAGATTCAGCTATTCAAAAGATAAATAACAAGGCTACTTTTGAAAAGGATTTAATAGAGGTATGAGATTTCTTTTTGTTGAGGATTCTTGGGAAGATTATCTTTATTGGCAAAAGACTGATAAAAAGCTCCTTTCTAAAATTAACGATTTATTAAAAGATATTTCTCGTACTCCTTTTTCTGGGATTGGAAAACCAGAACCCTTAAAACATAAGTATAAAGGATATTGGTCAAGAAGAATTAATGATGAGCATCGTTTGATTTACAAAATCCAAGACGATGAAATCATAATCGCCAAATGTAGATTTCATTACGATTAACCTCTCCACTCTTTTTACAATTTCTAAACAACAAAAAATCGGTAATTCTACTAATCTTATAGAGTTTAATTTACTTTTGTTTCATCATGAATAAAGATTTTATAAAAATCCTTTTTGAAAGGCAACAAAGGGCACAAGCTATTCCAACAAACCAATCTATTGCCGATTGGGCATTGGAAATTATAGGTTTGATGTTTCCTGAAGCTTCAGATAAAATATTTAATTCTGATGAAGAAATTTCTCAAGAATATACCAAACTTCAGCATCAGTTAAATAATCTTTTAGATGCCACACAAGCTTGTAAAGATTGCAATAACGATATTATAGTGGCTCAATTTTTTGATGATATTCCAGATCTTTATCAAAAATTAAAAAAAGATGTAACCGCGTTAAATGATGGTGATCCAGCTGCAAATAACGAGTTTGAAGTCATTAGGACCTATCCTGGTTTTTGGGCTATTGCTTTTTACAGAATTGCTCATCAATTATTGAAATTAAAAACCCCTTTAATCCCAAGAATTTTAACTGAATTTGCCCATTCTAAAACTGGTATTGATATTCATCCGGGAGCGCAAATAGGAGATTATTTCTGTATTGATCACGGTACTGGTATTGTAATTGGGGAAACCGCAATTATTGGCAATAATGTGAAATTATATCAAGGTGTTACCTTGGGTGCTTTAAGTGTGAGCAAGAATTTAGCTGGCATAAAAAGACATCCCACAGTGGAAGATGGCGTTGTAATTTATAGTAACGCTACTATTTTAGGAGGGGAAACCACACTTGGCAAAAACAGCATTATTGGTGGTAACGTTTGGTTAACTAAAAGTGTACCTTCCAATTCCACAGTTTATCACACCCCATCCATAAAAGTTATAGAAAATTCAAATCATCCAATATAATGGCTACCATAATTGATTTAGTTGGAGACACACCTTTAATAGAGATTCAGAAATTAAATACTAATCCAAAAGTTAAGATCTACGCAAAATTAGAAGGAAATAATCCGGGAGGAAGTGTTAAAGACAGAGCTGCTTTAAACATGATTAAAAGTGCGGTTGAGCGTGGGGAGATTAAATCAGGAATGAAATTAATTGAAGCAACTAGTGGAAATACTGGAATTGCTTTAGCGATGATTGCCAGACTTTTTGATTTGGAGATTGAAATTGTGTTGCCTAAAAATTCTACTAAAGAACGTCTCCAAACCATGGAAGCTTATGGAGCAAAAGTGATTTTATTAGATGATATTGAAAAATGCCGTGATTATGCTGATGAAAAAGGTGCATCAGGTGACTATTTTCTTTTAAACCAGTTTGCTAATGCCGATAATTATTTAGCGCATTACAAAACCACTGGCCCAGAAATTTGGACAGACACCAACCAAGAAGTTACCCATTTTGTAAGTTCCATGGGAACTACAGGTACTATTATGGGCACTTCTATGTTTTTAAAAGAACAGAATAAAAATATTCAAATTGTGGGTTGCCAACCGACAGAAAATTCTTCTATCCCTGGAATTAGAAGATGGCCAAAAGCATATTTACCTAAAATATTTGATGCCTCAAGAGTTGATAGAATCATTGATATTTCTGAAGAAAACGCCACGCAAACAACTCGTCTTTTAGCAAAAACAGAAGGGATATTTGCCGGAATGAGTAGTGGTGGTGCTTGTTATGCTGCGCTAAAAATTGCAGAAGAACTAGAAAATGGCGTTATTGTTTTTATCGCTTGCGATAGAGGTGATCGGTATTTGAGTAGCGATTTATTTTCTTCGTAATTTCTCATATTGATTCAAGTGATTTCACATAGGTAATATGGAAATTATCTCTACCAAAAGAATTAAAAAACCTCAATTAAGACATTTCAAAAATCATAAAACCATCATTTTTAAAATTACCGTCTGCCAAACTGTCATTTACGTTAAAATTCCTTAGTTTTACATTCCAAATAAATAACGAATGTTAGAATTAGATTTACCTTCTAAACAACACGATGAAAATCGACAGGGAGAAGCCTTAATCTTAGAAAAAAAGCAAGGAAAAGATGGAGTAGAGCGGAAACTATACATTGAAAGTTATGGCTGCGCCATGAATTTCTCTGACAGTGAGATTGTTGCCTCTATTTTAGGTGATGAAGGTTTTACCACTACCTCAGAGTACGAAGAAGCAGATGTAATTTTCATAAATACTTGCGCTATCCGTGAAAACGCAGAAACAAGGGTACGCAATAGACTAAAACAGTTTAAAGCTATCAAAAGACAAAATAAAGATTTGGTAATTGGTGTTTTAGGCTGCATGGCCGAACGCTTAAAAGCCAAATTTTTAGAAGAAGAAAAATTAGTTGATGTAGTTGTTGGTCCTGATGCTTATCGCGATTTACCCAACTTAATAGCCCAAGTAAATAGCGGACAAAAAGCAATAAATGTTTTATTATCAAGAGAAGAAACCTATGCAGATTTAAGTCCGACAAGATTAAACTCTAACGGAATTAGTGCTTTCGTTTCCATTATGCGTGGTTGCGATAACATGTGCTCTTTTTGCGTAGTTCCTTTCACTAGAGGAAGAGAACGTAGCAGAGATGCCTATTCAATTATCAAAGAAGTTCAAGATTTATATCATGAGGGTTATAAGGAAGTAACGCTATTAGGACAAAATGTAGACTCTTATAAATGGTCGCCAGAAAATAGTTCAGAGAAAGTAAACTTCGCCAATCTTTTAGAAATGGTTGCAAAGGTAAGTCCGGAGGTTAGGGTTAGATTTTCTACCTCGCATCCAAAAGATATTACTGATGAGGTTTTAGAAACCATTGCCAAATATGATAACATCTGTAATTATATCCATTTGCCTGTACAATCAGGAAATTCAAGGGTGTTAGATTTGATGAACAGAACTTATACCCGAGAGTGGTATTTGAATAGAATTGATGCCATTAGAAGAATTATTCCTACTTGTTCTATTTCAACCGATATTATTTCTGGTTTTTGTAGTGAAACGGTAGAAGAGCATCAAGATACTTTGAGCATGATGGAATTGGTTAAATATGAGTTTGCTTATATGTATTCTTACTCTGAAAGGCCAGGAACACCCGCAGCTAAAAAGTTTGCAGATGATATCCCTGAAGAAGAAAAACAACGTAGATTAAGAGAAATAATCGATTTACAACAAGGAAATAGTTTTTACAGGGCACAAAAAAGAATTGGCAAAACTGAAAGAGTTTTAATAGAAGGTTTATCAAAAAAATCAAAATCAGATTTTTGTGGCAGAAGCGATCATAACCACATGGTAATTTTCCCTGTTAAAGAAGGATACAATCCCGGCGATTATGTAGATGTTTTAATAGAAAGAACAACTACCGCAGTTTTAATTGGGAATATCTTGAATAATTAGAAAAGATTAAAGAATAAGGATGAAAGGAGCAAAGAATAGGAAGCTTGAAAGAAATCTTTATTCTTTGCTCCTTAATCTTAAATCTTATGCTAAATAAAAAGCAATGGACGTACAAGAAATTAAACAAAGGTTTGGAATTATTGGAGGTTCGCCGCTAATAAACAGAGCTATTGATATAGCCCGACAAGTGGCACCAACCGATATTACAGTGATGATTACTGGAGAAAGTGGTTCGGGAAAAGAAGTTTTTTCACATATTATTCATCAACTAAGCGCTAGAAAACATGGTCCATTTATAGCTGTCAATTGTGGTGCAATTCCCGAAGGAACTATTGATTCTGAATTATTTGGACATGAAAAAGGTTCATTTACAGGGGCTCATGAAGCAAGAAAAGGATACTTTGAGGTTGTAAACGGCGGAACCATATTTTTAGATGAGGTTGGCGAATTGCCTTTAGGCACACAAGCCAGGTTATTACGTGTAATAGAATCTGGAGAATACATTCGTGTAGGTTCTTCTAAAGTTCAAAAAACTGATGTTAGGGTTATTGCAGCTACAAATGTGGATATGTTTGATGCCGTAAAGGCTGGAAAATTTAGAGAAGATTTATATTACAGATTAAATACTGTTCCTCTTAAAATACCGCCATTGCGAGATAGAAAAGAAGATATCCATCTTATTTTTAGAAAATTTGTTGCAGATTTTTCTGATAAATATCGTTCTCCAAACGTAACCTTAGATGATGGTGCAATACAAGTTTTAATCAACTACAATTGGCCAGGAAACGTTAGGCAATTAAAAAACATAGCCGAGCAAATTGCCGTTTTAGAAAAGAACAGAAATATTACCGCTCAATCTATTATCAACTATATTCCAAATGATAATAGGAGTTCTTTCCCAATGCGTGTAAATCAAAATGGTTCAAAGGAAGATTTTTCTGAAAGAGATATTCTTTACAAAGTTCTTTTTGATATGAAAAAGGATATGGTAGAGCTTAAAAAATTAGTGATAGATATTATTAATCATGGTGGCAACGTTTCTAATTATGCAGAAAATAATCCGCAAGTGATTAATTCTTTATATGAAGATGTAGAAATGCCAACAAATGAGTCTACTTTAACCATTCAGCAACCTGTAAATTATAGTCGTCCGGATGATTATCATATCAACCACCAAGATGTAGAAGAAGTAGAAGAATCTCTTTCTCTAATTGATAAAGAGGCTGATATGATTAAAAAGGCTTTAAAAAAACATAAAGGAAAAAGAAAAGCTGCTTCAGAAGAATTGGGCATTTCAGAACGTACTTTATATAGAAAAATTAAAGAGTTAAACCTCAATTAAGCATGAAAATTAAATTATTATTCCTCTTATTTATACCGTTTTTGGTGCTGCAAAGTAGTTGTGGCGTATATTCATTTACCGGTGGTTCTATTTCTGCAGGGATGAAAACCGTATCTGTTATAGTTTTTGAAAACACGGCACAATTAGTTAATCCTAATCTTAGTCAAGCTTTTACAGAAGATTTAAAAAGTCGTATCCGTTCTCAAACCAGTTTAAGTTTTGTTAGAGCAGATGGCGATGCAAATTTTCAAGGGAGAATAACAGATTATACCATTCAGCCAGTTGCTATTCAAGCAAACCAGCAACAAACTGCGGGCTTAACACGCTTAACAATTACCGTACAGGTTAAGTACGCTAATAAAATTGAGGTTGATAAAAGCTTTGACCAAGCTTTTACCCGTTTTAAAGATTTCAATTCTCAAGGAGCTCCGTTTACTACACAAGAAGCTGCTTTAGTAAAAGACATTAATCAGCAATTAACAGAAGATATATATAACAAGGCTTTTGCCAATTGGTAGGCTTTTTATTACCTTCACCCATAAATAAATACAAACGCAATAAAGTGAGTAAACATTTAACCGAAGCAGATAAATTTCTGAATTTTCATTCTAATCCTACAGAAGTTAGAAAAGATCAGATATCGGAAATCAATTCTTTGATTAATAAATACCCTTATTGCCAAAGTTTACATTTTTTATCGGCAAAAGCAGCTCATGAAACTCCAGAAAAATCTGATTATTTGGCAAATGCCTCAGCTTTAGCCTCTTCAAGAGAAACCCTTTTTAATTTTTTAGAAAACCCTCAACTATTTACAAGTTTTATTCATGAAGAATCCGGTGCAATTGAGCCTCAAATTGAAGAAACAGAAACTGTAAACAAAGATTTTGGACAAGCATTTGGTGTAGATTTAAACCAAATGATTGTAAAAGAGCAGCCTTTAGAATCAGAGGAAGCTGAAAATTTAGAGGAAGAAACCAAATTTGAGTTAATTTCTGACGAACCAAATGAACTAGAAATATCAGCAGAAAATGATTTGGCTGATGATAATAATGAAGTTTCAAATCAAGAACAATTAGCCGAAACTATTGAAGAAGAAAACGAGACTTTACAAAGAGTGGAAAATGTTGGAATCGAAGATGAAGACATTTTAAGTGAAGAAAATAATCAAGCTTTCGCCGAGATTGACAATCAAAATAATTTTTCAGAGCCTTTAATCGAAAATGAAATTGAAACTAAAGAAGTTTCTCATGATTTAAATAATGATGAGATTAATGTTTTAATTACTGAGAAACTTAAGGATGAAAGAGCAAATGAAAGCGCTGAGGATTTAAATAATCAGGCTTTCGCCGATGTTGAGCAAGAACAAAATATCGAACCTGAAACTATAGAGGAAACAGCTGAGCTAGAAAATAAATATGACAATGATCTAGTTGAGGAAGATGTTAAAGAAGATGAGGTTGTTGTAAATCAAGAAGAAAATATCGAACCTGAAATAGAAGAAGAAGCATCTGAGCTAGAAAATAAATATGAAAATGATTTAATTGATGAAGAGACTAGAGAAAATGAAATTGTTGTAGATCAAGAA
>JBBRYE010000138.1:0-8733 GCA_038237895.1 Sphingobacteriales bacterium
GGCTATAACTTTTATTGTCTGATAAATTTGTAATACTCAACCAGAGACTGTGTCCTCACAGACCATTATTTTATATTTTGTTTCAGTCTGTGAGGACACAGACCGAGGTTAAACCGTTTCGTCATGTCGACTTTTCGGAGACATCTCACATTCAGGTTTGCCAAATTTAATGGCTACCTATTTATGAGACCTCTCGTTCCTCGAGGTAACGCCGTTTTCCCATGGTCTGTGTCCTCACAGACCATTAAATTTAAAGTTTCGGTCTGTGAGGAAACAGACCGAGGTAGTTAAACTGCCACTGTTTCTAAATCAAAAAAGGAAACGGCTGTCTCTCAGGTTTTTATTTGTTTTGATGCTGATAAATTTGAAGGTAAGGATAGCATAATTGAGGAAATTTTAGAATTTACTAAATCGGTAAACCTATTGAGGGTTCAACTATCCTTTATCCAGGAGAGGAAACTTTAAGGATTAGGAATGAAAATATGAAAAATGGAATTCCCGTTGATGAAAAAATGTGGAATAATTTGATGAACTTATAAATAAATAACTGTTGAAATAATCAAATCTTTAATATGATAATTCTAAACTATATATATTTATGTATTTACAAGGTTTTTAAAATAACATCTAATAAATATGTTTTTGACTCACCTGAGAGTTATGCAATTGGATTTTTGTCTATAATGTATTTTTCTTCATTTATTATTTTTGAAAATATTTATTTGAATGATACATTATTTTATGATAATAGGTGGAGAGGCTTTATTGGAGTGGTTTTTTTAATATTAATATTTGTTAGTCAATTTATTTATTATTTAAAAAATGATAGATATAAGAAAATAGAAAAAAAGCTGGGAGGGAGTTTTTTAATTGGTTTGCTAATAATGATCTTCTGGGTGATTGCAGTTTACTGGTATATCAATTACAAATGGATTATAAAACAATGATATTTAAAATAGAAAAATAAATAGTAATAAGATAAACAATCCTTTTCCAAAAAATCGTTTCAAAGTTTTATATTTGAAAATAATGGGGTTTCTCTTTCCTGGGTTTCTTTTTGCATTGCTTTTGATTGCCATTCCGGTAATCATCCACCTCTTCAATTTTAGAAAATTTAAAAAGGTTTACTTCACCAATGTTAAGTTTTTAAAAGAAGCCCAACTTCAAACTTCTTCCACGCAAAAATTAAAAGAACGCTTAATATTATTGAGCAGAATTTTAGCTATCATATTTTTGGTTTTAGCGTTTACTCAGCCTTATTTTAAAAGTAAAACTGATAAAAATGCCTTTAAAAATGCTGTGGTAAGCATTTATTTAGATAATTCATATTCTATGGAAGCCGTTAACAAAAACGGATCGTTATTAGATGAAGCCAAAAGAAATGTTAAAGAGTTAGCAGATGCCTATTCTTTAAATGATAAATTTCAATTGTTTACCAATGATTTTAGCGGTAAACAACAACGTTTAATTACCAAAGAAGAACTGCTAAATGAGCTAAATGATATTAGAATATCGCCAATTGTTAGGGATTATCAATCGATAATAAACACACAGCAAAATTTCTTGTTAAAACAGCAACAAGTAAAGCGAGAAGCGTATCTTATTTCCGATTTCCAGAAACAAAATCAAGGATTGTTAAAAAAAGATACTTCAATAAGTTTACACCTTATTCCGCTAACTGCTAACGATTTGCCGAATATATCTGTTGATTCTGTTTATTTTTTATCGCCCTTTCATCAACCTAATCAAAAGGAAAGTTTGGTTTATAAAGTCACCAATCATTCGGATCAAGATGCTGAAAATATCCCTGTAAAGTTGAATATTAATGGTTCACAAAAAGCAATTGCGAGTTTAAATATTAAACCAAATAGTTCTCAATCAGATACTTTAATTTTTTCTGGATTAAGTGGAGGTTGGCAAAAAGCAAAACTATCAATTAAGGATTATCCAATTGTTTTTGATGATGTTTTGAATTTCACCTTTGAAGTTAAAAATCAATTACCAGTTTTAGGAATATTCGAAAATAGAGCACAACAAAACATCAAGATTGCTTATCGAACCGATGCTTTTTTTAAGTTTACCGAGGTTGATTTATCGCAAATTAATTATAGTGGTTTAGGTAATCAGCAATTAATCATCTTAGAAAATCTAAAAAGCATTTCATCGGGTTTAACCCAACAGCTAAAACAATACTTGGGTAATGGTGGCAGTATAACTGTTTTTATTCCTTTAGAAGCAGATTTAAACAGTTATCAATTATTTTTTAAAACCATCGGTACAGATTATCCAACTTCATTGGTTACTCAAAATATAAAAGCAAAAAAGATAGATTTAACACATCCTATTTTCACTGATATCTTTGAGCAAGCACCAAAAAATATAGATTTACCGGTTGCCAATAAATATTTTAACAGTTCTAGTTTAACAAAAACCACCAAAGAAGTTGTAATAGTTGGGGATGGAAATGAAGCTTTATTTGATGCTTTTAAATTAGGAAGTGGAAAAGCGTATGTTTCTTTTATTCCAATTGAAAAAGAAGCTTCCAACTTATCTCAACACGCTTTATTTTTACCTATGCTTTTTAAAATGGCACTTTTAGCAGCCAAAGAGCAAAAATTATTTTATACAATTGGTAAAGATCAAGAAGTAGAAATTCCTAATTTCAATATCCCTGAAAATCAAAATATCATCATAAAAAATAAAGAACTAGAAGTAATTCCAGAAGTGATAAAGAAACCTTCAGAAACGATGCTTTATTTTGCAGATCAGCTTAATAAGCAAGGGTTTTATGATGTATATTTAAAAGATAGTTTATTAGCTTCTTTTGCCTTAAATGAAGATAGAAGAGAATCTATTTTAAGGTTTTATAACAATAATGAATTATCGAAAATATTTGATATCGATAATCTAAATATCTTAAAAACTAATTCTCAACCAATAGCTAAACAATTAGAAACTGCAAATTTTGGCATTAGTTTATGGAAACTTTGTATAATTTTAACCATCTTGTTTTTATTGATAGAAATTTTATTAATCAGATTTTTTAAAGGTAAAAACATTAAATAGCATAATTTAAAATGAGTAAATCAATCCAAATTAAATCTTGTAAAATTATCGATCCAAACTCCTCATTTAATCAACAAGTTGTTGATGTTTTAATTGAAGCGGGGGTAATTTCTAAAATTGGCAAGGATTTAATTTTTGATGGGGATTTTATTGATGGCACAGGAAAACTATTAGCTCCAGGTTTTTTTGATATGAATGTAAGTTTTGGAGAACCAGGTTTAGAAACTAAAGAAGATTTTGAAACAGGTAGCAAAGCTGCAATGGCTGGTGGTTTTACAGGCTTGGGTATTATGCCTCATAACTCACCCACAACCGATTCTAAATCTCAAATAGAATTTTTAATTAATAAGGCAAAAGGTAATTTAATAGATATTTATCCTTATGGTTGTGTTTCGCAAAAGCGAGAAGGTAAAGATTTAGCCGAGCTTTTTGATATGAAAAATTCGGGAGCAATTGCCTTTACAGATGGTGATAAACCTATTCAAGATGCTGGATTGATGGAAAGAGCTTTGCTTTATGCCAAAGGTTTTGATGCCCTGATTTTATCTTATCCAGAAGATGAATCTATCGCCGGTAAGGCAAAAATGAATGAAGGCGCCATGAGTACGCTTTTAGGAATGAAAGGCATCCCTAATTTAGCAGAAGAATTAATGGTGGTGAGAGATTTATATTTAGCAGAGTACACCGAATCTAAAGTTCATTTTTCTACTATTTCAACCGCTCATTCTGTCGAATTAATTAAAGCAGCTAAGAAAAAAGGTTTAAAAGTTACTTGCGATGTTGCTGCTCATCATTTGGTGTTAACTGATGAAGCTGTATCAGATTTTGATAGTAACTATAAAGTTAAACCACCTTTACGGATTGATAAGGATGTTAAAGCTTTAATAAAAGGCTTAAAAGAAGGTGTTATAGATGTTGTTGTTTCTCAACATAAACCTCAAGAAATTGAATTTAAAGAAGTTGAGTTTGAAATTGCTAGTTATGGCATAATTGGTTTACAAACTGTTTTACCATTAATGTTTAAAGCAGGACTAAGTCCAGAAGAAATTGTAGAAAAACTGAGTATCAAACCAAGAGAGATTTTAGAAATCGCAATCCCGAAAATTGAAGAGAATGAAAAAGCAAATTTGGTTTTGTTTAATGAGGAAGAATGGGATTATAATGAACATAGAAACTATTCTAAATCTGCAAATACTCCATTTTTAAATCAACAACTAAAAGGAAAAATTTGGCTAACTTGTAATAATAATCAAGTATTTGAATCTAATTAATTACGATCTTAAATTATATGGATAATAAAGTAAAAAATGCATTAGAAAGTTTGTTTAATACTTTCACAGCTTTAGAAAATGTATCTGGGCAACAGGAACTTAGCAAGTTAAATCAACTTTTTAATGGCGATGAAGACTTTATGACCAAGTTAATGTTGATGGATAAAGTTTTTGATGATGCCCCAAAATTGGATGCTTTACGCGAAGTTACATTTGATTTATTATTGATTAATTTTTTTGCAGAGGATGCCAAAAAATTGGATGAAGATTATTTAGACTCGCCAGAATGGGAAAAAATTGAAGAAGAAACTTTAGATAGGGGAACAGAATTGCTAAATCTGTTACTTTATTTAAACGAATGCGACGATGAAGATATAGAACCCTCTCTAGAAGATTATTTGAAAGAGTTTTTATTGGTAGAAGAAGACGAGTTTCAAGATGAACACAGAATTTATGAAGAAGTAATTGCGAACCAAATGTTAATGGAAAGCAGCATTGAAGAGATTGCCAGGGTTTCCAAAAGTTTAGATGAAGAATCTGAAATTAGAGAAATATTTTACCCAATGATGGCTTTCTTTTACGATACACAACCTTCTGATGCAGATATTAAAAAAATTAAAGATTTAAGTGAAGACCCTGCTTTTGATGCAGCAATCCTATCTTTAATCCTAAGCTTTAATCAATAATTATTAATCAAACCTTAAACACTCAAATGGACAATTTAAACAAAAATGCAATCAACAATGGGATAATTATTGCTGTAATTACCATTGCAATTCAACTTTTAACGTATTATGCAGCTCCTCAATTATTGGGTGCTACATGGTATGGTATCGTAATCTCACTATTATCGTTAGTGATTTACATTGTTTTTACCTTAGATTTAAGAAAAAAAATTGGTGGTTTTTGGACATTTAAACAAGCCTTAACAGGTATTTTTATAATGTCATTGTTAGCTAATGTAGTTTCAAGTGTTGTCAATTTTATATTCTATAAATTTATCGAGCCAAATGCTTATGATAAAGTTAAAGATTATGTAACTGAAGGTTTGACCGCAACTTTTGAAAAAATGGGAATGAGCGGTGCAGCAATGGATGAGGCCATTGAAAAAGCAACTGAAAGTTTAAAATCTCAATATCAACCGGGTCCTTTAGATTTCTTAAAAAATATTGCAATTGCAATTTTGATAGGATTTGTATTATCATTAATTTTTGCCGCTATCTTTAAAAGAAATCCTCCAATGTTTGCACCAGTAGAAGAAGCAGAATAGCACAAAATTTTTATATTTGATAAAATTATAAAAACGCTTTATGTTAAACATTTAGCGTTTTTTTATTTTTAAAATTGCTCTTGGCTTTTTGCCTGTAGCTTTAAGCTTTATAAAATGGATATTTCTATAGTAGTACCGGCATATAATGAAGTAGAATCTTTACCAGAACTAACAGATTGGATAAGAAAAGTGATGCAAGAAAAATCATTTTCTTACGAGATTTTGATTATTGATGACGGCAGTAACGATGGTACTTTTGATAAAATTGAAGAATTGCATCAAAACCATGCAGCAGTTAAAGGCATAAAATTTAGACGAAATTATGGTAAATCTGCAGCTTTAAATGTGGGCTTTGCAGCCACACAAGGTGAAGTAGTTATTACAATGGATGCAGATTTGCAAGATTCTCCTGATGAAATTCCAGAATTATATAGAAGGATTAAAGAAGAAAAATTAGATTTAATTTCTGGTTGGAAAAAGAAACGTTATGATCCATTAAGTAAAACTATCCCTACAAAATTTTTTAATGCCGCTACCAGAAAAATGTCTGGAATTAATAACCTTCACGATTTTAATTGCGGTTTAAAAGCTTACCGAAAAGAGGTAGTTAAAAATATTGAAGTTTATGGCGAAATGCATAGATATATTCCTGTACTGGCAAAATGGGCAGGTTTTCATAAAATAGAAGAACAAATTGTAGAACATAGAGCAAGAAAATACGGAACCACAAAATTTGGCTTTAGCCGATTTATAAACGGATTTCTAGATTTACTATCGATATTTTTTGTTGGGAAATTTGGTAAAAGACCGATGCACTTTTTTGGTACAATGGGTGTTTTAAGTTTTTTACTTGGAACCATCATGGCACTTTGGATTATCGGCGAAAAGCTTTACCATATTGCAGCGCATATTAAATTGCAAAGAGAAATTACTGATCAACCTTTATTTTATATTGCTTTGGTAGCCGTGATTTTAGGCAGTCAGCTATTTTTAACAGGCTTTGTTGCAGAATTGGTTTCCAGAAATTCTATAACTAGAAATAACTATCAAATAGAGAGAGAGATTTTGTAAAATCCAAAAACTTCATATCGTCTTTTAAAGAAATGTAATTCTTATATTTGAATATGATTACTAAATCACAATTGTTTAAGACGATAGAAGAAATGCCAGAAGAGTTTTCTTTTGATGATTTTTTAGATAAAATTTTATTAATTCAAAAGATAGGATTAGGTGTAGAACAATCTGATAACAACGATACATTTTCTACAGAAGAAGCCAAAGAGCAATTAGCAAAATGGTTAAAATAAGATGGACTAAGCAAGCAATAAAGGACGTTTATAATATTGCAGAATATATCGCTAAAGATTCTGAAAAATATGCCTCTGTTCAAACACATAGATTTTTTGAAGCGGTAAAGATTATATCACATTTCCCTAAAACTGGAAAAGCTGTTGCTGAAGTTATTAATGAAAACATAAGAGAAATACTCTTGGGTAATTACAGAATTATTTACAGGTTTAAAAATGAGAATATTATTGATATTTTAACTATTCATCATAGTAAGAGATTATTAAAAAATAGTCCACATTTTAAAATTTAATAATTTTTTTAAATCAATTCTCATATAAGCAAATCGACAAATTTCCAAATCGATAAATCAAAAATGTTCTTCTCCATCATCATCCCACTTTACAATCGCCCACAAGAAATAAAGGAACTTTTAGCCACTTTAGTTAAGCAAACCTATACTGCTTTTGAGGTTTTAATTATTGAGGATGGTTCTAAAGATGATGCAAAAGAAGTTGTAGATTCCTTTAAAAACGATTTAGATATTCATTATTATTTTAAACAAAATGAAGGTCAGGGTTTTGCCCGTAATTTAGGTTTTGAAAAAGCTAAGGGAGATTACTTTATCATTTTTGATTCGGATTGTTTAATCCCCTCTAATTATTTAGAAAACGTAAAAAACCATCTTTATAACGCCAATTTAGATGCTTTTGGTGGGCCAGATGATGTTCACACATCGTTTACGGCAATACAAAAAGCCATCAGTTATGCCATGACATCTGTTTTTACTACAGGTGGAATAAGAGGGAAATCTAATAATGCTGGAGGACAGTTTCACCCAAGAAGTTTTAATATGGGTTTATCCCGCAAGGTTTGGGAAAAAGTTGGAGGGTTTATCATTACAAGATTAGGTGAAGATATTGAATATTCTATTCGTATTCAAAACGCAGGTTTTAAAATTGGGTTAATACCAGATGCGAAAGTTTTTCATAAAAGGCGCACCAGTTTTAATCAGTTTTATAAACAGCTTCACTTTTTTGGTAGGGCAAGAATTAACATCACTATGTTTTATCCACAAACCTTAAAAGCAGTTCATTTTTTTCCGGCTTTATTTACTGTAGGGTTAATCTTTACTTTGTTAGCTAATGTTTTAGGATGGTCTTTTGCTGCATTTTGTAACTTGTTATTAGCAATTTATTTATTGTTAATATTTTTTGATGCTTGGTCTAAAAATAAATCAATAAAAGTTGCATTTTTAAGCATCTTTGCAGCAATCATTCAACTTACCGCTTACGGTTTTGGTTTTGTCCCCAATACCACTAAGAAGTATATTCATTGCCCCTCTTGGGTGAAGGTTGGTTCTGATGCTCTTGGCGTCGGTGGGTTCGCTCGAGCGTATAATCAGTTCGGCTATGATAAGACTAAGGCGGCGAATAAGGCAGCGATTGCCGCCGTCGAGTTCGGTGTCGAGAGCTACGTGTTTGGATCCAACTCTAAGTACGTAACGGCAGGTGCTACCGCCGTCGACGCTCTCTGTACGAACTTCTGATCCATGCTGCCCTGGCGTCGTCGCCCATTGAAGTCACTCCCTGGCAAATCGTTCGCCTATCGATCTATCCCCCACTTTGTCGGGGGCGTGGTCTTGTTGGGAGTCGTGACCTACGTACTCAAGGGCCATGATCTCCGGTTTTCACTCTTGGAGGGGCTAGCAATGGCGTTAGTCTACGGAACACTTTGCGTTATTGTTGAGAGTCTATTTCGTCGTAACCGGCGCCGGTAATTGCTACCCCTGATCTGCTCTGATCTGAATAGGAACACCTGTGCGAGGGGTCGACCACC
>JBBRYE010000139.1:0-8652 GCA_038237895.1 Sphingobacteriales bacterium
AAGACCCAGAGCTTTTAGGTTCTAGAAATGTTACTGTAGGTACTTTACAGTTAAAATATGAAGTGGATAGTAAAGGAGAAATTATACTTCCTGTTATAGGTTCTGTAAAAATTGCAGGCCTCACAAAAGAACAGGCTAGGGATAAAATACAAAAACTATATGGTGAAACACTTTTTAAAGATCCTATTATAGAACTTAATATTAATAGTTTAAAAGTAACTATGCTTGGTGCATTTGGCACAGAGGGTAATTTTGAATTGGAAAATGAAAAAACTGATTTAATAGATATGATTGGTAAGGCAGGAGGAATATCTGATGAAGCAAATGTGAAGAATATCAGAATAATAAGAGGTAATAGAGAAAAACCAGAATTAATTGTTGTCAATTTAACCAACGTTAATACCTTGTCAAATCCTAAATTAAAGTTACAAGATGGAGATATTATAATTGCAGGACGTAATAAGTTCTCTGTATTTAGTAAAAATCTTAATGGAATTACTGCTGTGGCGTCAGTATTTACTTTATTTCTTAGTACTTACATCGTAATTAAAAATATTAAATAACATTAATGGATTTGAATCAAAATCAAGATATACATAAGGATTTGGAGATAAATCAAGAGATTGATTACATTAAAATACTTAAAATTTTATGGAGTAGATGGTATTGGATAGCCTCCATTTTAACTATTTGTATTATTTGCTCATATATATATTTATGGTACACCCCCCAAACTTTTACTACTGCTTCTTCTATAAAATTTGAAGGTAATAATAGTGAAGCAGAAGGTATTATAAAATCTAATTTTTCCTTTGGTGCAGCCAAAACAGTAGAAACTGAAAGCTATGTGATAAAATCTAATACACTTTTAACAAATGCTATAAACCGTTTAGATTATAGAGTATCCTACTTTATTGTAGGGAGGTTTAGAACTAAAGAAATGTACCCTTTTAAACCTTTTACAGTAAAGGTAATTAGAGAGGACTCTCTTCAAAGATATATAGGTCCTTTTTTATTCAAAAAATTAGATGTTAACAATTTTCAGATTAGCATTAAAAATGAAAATCAAAATATAAGCTATCATAAACGTTTTGGAGAAATATTTAGTCTATATGGTTATACCATTATCATTGAAGATTCTTCAAAGACAGACTTTTCTGATTATTATTTTAAGATTAATCATAAAGAGGATTTCTTAGACCGAGTTGGTAAAGGGATAGCAGTAAAAGAGTTAGGTAAAAATACCAGTATTGTTTCCATTAGTGATATAGATGAAAATCCATATTTCGCTAAGGATGTTGTAAATGCGGTAACTAAAGAATATATTTTTTTTGACGAACAAAAGAAAGGTCAAGGCGCAAATTCTACCATCGCATTCATCAACGAACAATTACAAATTATGTCTGATGGACTCAAAATTGCTCAAAATAAATTGAAAGATTTTAAAGTTGACAATAAAATCTCTAGCATTGGCTTTTACAGTTCTTCCAGAGAAAGAAACTTATCTACCTACCAGCAACAATTGATAGATTTAAAGACTCAAAACATTAATTTAGATATATTTGAACAGCAAATAAAAAATAATAAAGATAAAGTTTATCTCAATTTTAATATCGAGGGTGAAACTGGTAGTTTCTTAAAAAATTTAATAGATAGGTTAAATGGTTTATTAATAGAGCGATCTGGAAAGTTGGTTACTTATAATGAAAAATCTAACCCTATTTTAGAGATAGATAAACAAATTTATGAAATTAAAGAGGCTATTATCCGTAATATTAAAGGTTTTAGAGATAGGCAAAATAAGTATATTGCTAATTTAGAGCTGCAATTAAGAAATGCTGATGCAAAACTTGCTGTTGTACCAGGTACAGAACAAGGTTTAACTAACTTGCAACGAACTTATGATATCAACGAAAAAGTTTTTTCCTTTTTATCTGAGAAAAAAATAGATGCTCAAATATCCTTATCAGCTATTTCTGCCGGTGTTAGTATTGTAAATTTAGCTGAATTATCTTTTAAAACTGTAGAGCCACAAAAAGCAAGAATCTATTCGTCTGCCCTATTAATTGGAATTATTTTAAGTCTTGGTTTGATTGTATTGGTAAGGGTAATCAATCCTTATGTTTATGATAAGGAAACCGTAGAATCTTTAACCACAGTGCCTATTATTGGGGTAGTAAAAACCTTCCCTACTAAATTAGACAAATCTAATAAACAAGTACTTTCCTTAGAAAAACCAAAATCGGTATTTGCAGAATCTATACGTTCTGTTCGTACCAATTTAAGCTTCCTGGCCTCTGAAAAACAATCTAAAGTTATCTGTATTACCTCGGAAATATCTGGAGAAGGAAAATCCTTTATGACCATTAACTTGGCTAGTACACTTTCTTTGATTGATAAAAAAGTAGTTATAATAGCTGCCGATTTAAGAAAATCAAAAATGCATAAAGCTTTTGAGGTAGATAATGATAAAGGATTGAGTACCTATTTGGCGAATCAACACCAAATTGAAGATGTCCTTTTACAAACGCATGTAGAAAGCTTAGATTTTATCCCCTCCGGTCCTAATCCACCTAATCCTTCAGAATTAATTCAATCTGAAAGGATGAAGATATTGGTTGATTATTTATCTTTAAAGTATGATTATGTCTTGATTGATACTGCTCCAGTAGGTTTGGTCTCCGATTCGGTGCCCTTAATTAGACAGTCTGACATTAATATATTTGTGATTCGTTCAGGTATTTCAAGGGTGGGTGCTTCTACCATTCCTAATAAGTTAAGTCGAGAATTCAACCTGAATAATATGGTGATCATTTTGAATGCCTTTAGTAATGATTCTCTATATAGCAGATATTACAGTACTAATTATGCCAATAGTTATTATGAAAGCTATTATTATTATGCAGATTATAGCGGTTATTATGGATATGGTTATTATGATGATATAAAACCTAAGTGGTGGAACATTGTAGGACAGGTTAAATACTATTTTAAAAAGAAGAAGGATAGCTAAGATTAAGTTAGTGGTTTTAAGTGGTAAGTTTTAAGTGGTAAGTTTTAGGTGGTAAGTTTTAAGTAATAAGTTTTAAGTGGATAGTAAGCAATTTTATAAGAAGATTTAACTTTCATTTTATGAATAATTTAACACTAGCAAAGCATGTGTAGAATTGCTGGAATCATCCATCCTTTTTTTTCAGAAGAAACTTTGCAGCATCACATTAAAAAAATGTGTGATTTACAAGCACATGGAGGGCCAGATGGAGAAGGTTATTTTGTAGATGCAAACACACATTTAGCATTAGGTCATCGAAGACTTTCCTTAATTGATCTAAGTTCTGCTGGGCATCAGCCCATGGCTTTTCAACATCTCCAAATCAGTTTCAACGGAGAAATATATAATTATCAAGAAATTAAAACCGATTTAATTGCGTTAGGTCATCAATTCCAATCTCATTCTGATACTGAAGTTATTCTTCATGCTTACGCAGAGTGGGGAACAAAATGCTTTACCTTATTTAACGGCATGTTTGCGATTGCAATTTATGATCAGCACAAAAAACAATTGATTTTAGCTAGAGACCTTGCTGGCATCAAACCACTTTACTATTACCATCAACATGATCAATTGATATTTGCAAGTGAAGTAAAAGCATTTGCAGCATCTGGAATTTATTTTGAAGAAGATCCTAGTTGGAAAATTTATTTTCTCTCATTCGGATTTATTCCGGAACCCAATTCTACTTTAAAAGGAGTACAATCTTTACCCCCGGGACATGCGATAATTTATGATCTAAAAACATCTCAGGTAAAATCAGAGATTTTTGATAGTCTAAAATTTACTAATGATTTGACTAATGAAGAGGAAGTACATCATCTAATATCATCCACTTTAAGTGCCTCTGTTAAAAGACATTTAATTTCTGATGCACCCATTGGTGTTTTTTTAAGTGGCGGGATTGATAGTAGCATAATCTCTTTATTAGCTGCCAAAAATTCTACCCAACAAATTCAAACCTTGTCCGTCAGTTTTAATGAGAATGCATACGATGAATCTTATTATCAGAAAATTATCCAGCAAAAAATAAATAGCAAGCATACCCATTACACCATTACAGAAAATGATTATTTTGATGCTTTGCCACAATTAAAAAACGCCTTTGATCAGCCAAGTAATGACGCTATCAACTCATGGTTCATTTGTAGATGTGCCAAACAGAACGGATTAAAGGCGGTTTTATCTGGTTTAGGTGGAGATGAACTTTTTGGCGGATACCCTTCCTTTAAACGCATAGATACTGCTATTTCTTTAAGAAAAATGCCATTAAGGATTTTCAATATTGCCGATCATTTATCCGATGACCGATTAAAGAAATTGGTGTTTTTACGGGATGAAAGAACATATGCAGATTATTTATTTTTAAGAGGATTTTATACTCCAAAAACCATTAGTAAATTATTAGATGCCACAGAAGGAGAAATTGAAGAAGCCCTAAGAAATTTATCCTATCAAAGTCCAAATAAGCAACCCTCTCCAAAAAATTATGTAAGTTGGCTAGAGCAAAATATTTATATGCGTTCTCAACTATTACGAGATACCGATTACATGAGTATGCAACATGGTGTAGAAGTAAGGGTGCCTTTTTTAGATAAAGAATTTTTAAAGTTAGTACACCGTATTGATCCTGTTTTAAAGTTTAAAGGAGATTTACCTAAGCAATTATTGGTGAATTCATTTAAGGATATTTTGCCAGTCGAAATTTACCAAAGAAAAAAAATGGGTTTTACCTTCCCATTTCAAGAATGGAATAAGAAGCATCCTTCTATTGATCGGATTGCCTACCACTCTAATAAACAAGTAGCTAAACTAGGGCAGCTTTTCTTAAATAATAAATTACATTGGAGCAGGTGCTTTGCTTTATTACAGTTAGAAAATTTTCTCCCACAAAAAGATGCGCTTTTTTTAACGCTTAAAACATTTAGTCACACCGGCGGGATAGAAAAAGTGAATCGAATTTTAATGAAAGCCGGCACAGACATTCAATCCCATCATTTAATACGTTTTCATGCCAAAAGCTTATACGACGATGCCCCAATAGAAAAATACATTAGTAAAAGAAGGTTTGAGGGTTTTAAAGGGAATTTAATTCCTTTTATATTTAAAAGTGTAAAAAAGGGGATTAAATGTGATGTAGTGATGTTTAGTCATATCAATATGGCTGTAGTGGGTTTATTGATTAAATTTTTACACCCAAAAACTAAAATCTTATTGCAAGCCCATGGTATAGAAGTTTGGGGAAAACAAAGCTTTCTTAAAAAACAATTTCTAAAACAAGCTGATTTAGTTTTGTCTGTAAGTGAATTTACAAAAAAAAATATTATTGAACATCATGGTTTAAAAAACGAAAAATGTGTGGTATTCCATAACAGTTTAGATCCTTTTTTTAATACTACAACTGATTTATCCATAGAGCAAATGTTAAAAGAAAAACACCACATTAAAGGAGATGAAGTGGTTTTGATTACCCTCACTAGATTGGCAAGTACAGAAAAGTATAAAGGATATGATAAAGTAATCCTCGCCCTTGCCAAACTAAAAGCAGAGGGTAAAAAGTATAAATATTTAATTTTAGGAAAGTATGATCAAAAGGAATATAACCGAGTTTACAGTTTAATTAACCAGCTAGATTTAAAAGAAGAGGTAGAGATTTGTGGATATATTGCCGACGAAGAAATTAGCAGCTATTTTGGTTTGGCAAATTTATTTGTAATGCCCAGCCAAAAAGAGGGTTTTGGAATTGTTTTTATAGAAGCCATGGCTTGCGGCCTACCTGTTATTGCAGGTAATTTAGATGGCTCTGTAGATGCTTTAGTACAAGGCGATTTAGGAATTTTAATAGACCCTAACAACGAGGAAGCCCTATTAAATGCTATCAAAAATTATGATAATCATCCTTTATCCCATCAACCAAAAATATTGATTAAAAAAGTAAATGAAAATTTTGGTTATCCTCAATATAAAAAGAATTTAGAAACATTATTACTCAATTAAATGGAGCAAATAGACGAAAAGTGGGATATAGAGATTAACCCAAAAAACAACCTTTTTGACCTACAGCTTAAAGAAGTTTGGCATTATAGAGATTTAATGTGGCTCTTTGTAAAAAGAGACTTTACGGCGCAGTTTAAACAAACGGTTTTAGGTCCTCTATGGCATGTAGTACAACCTGCTTTAACCACCATTATGTTTTTGTTAGTTTTTGGAAAAATTGCTAAGATACCAACGGATGGAATTGCCCCTGCCGCCTTTTATATGTCTGGTCTAACAGTTTGGAATTATTTCTCCGCTTGTTTTACAGGGACCTCCAGTACTTTTACTGCCAACGCAGGTATTTTTGGTAAAGTCTATTTTCCAAGAATTGTAACTCCAATCTCCATTATTTTATCCAATGTGGTCAAATTTGCCATTCAATTTGGATTACTGATCGCTATACTTATTTATTATCATTTTAATGGATATCCATTTGTACCCAGCATCAATCTATTATTTCTCCCCATTATCCTTTTTGTGCTTGCAGGTATTAGTTTAGGCTTGGGGATTATCTTCTCTTCGTTAACCACTAAATACAGAGATTTTACCGTTTTATTAGGTTTCGCCATACAATTATTAATGTATGCTACACCTGTTATTTATCCACTTTCTTACTTACAGGGAAAAAGCTATAAATGGATAATAGATTTAAATCCTATCAGTTCTTTGGTAGAAGCTTTTAGGTTTTGTATTTTCGGAAAAGGTTTGGTAGAGCCTTATTCATTATTATATAGTTTTGTATTTATGTTGGTTTCTGTGGCTTTTGGCTATGTTATTTTTAACCGCGTAGAGAAAACTTTTATGGATACTGTTTAGTTTAGGAGTAAGATAGAAAGAATAAAGAGTAAAGATCAAAGAATAAAGAGTAAGAATAATAAATGGGTAGTATAATTAAGGTTGAGAAGCAGCCTCACTCTTATCTCTCCAAAGGAGAGAGGGTTCAATCATTGTTTAAAAAAGAATCATCTTTGTATGGCATTAGTTATTAAAGTTGAGAAGCCCCTCTCTTATCTCCCCAATAGGGGAGAAGTTAATTTTATCTTAAATTTAACATTCGTGTTAATATGAGTAGTGTTATAAAAGTTGAGAAGCCTCACTCTTATCTCTCCAAAGGAGAGAGGGTTCAATCATTGTTTAAACAAGAATCACCAATCTATGGCATCAGTTATTAAAGTAGAAAATTTATCGAAACAATACCGCCTTGGTGAAATTGGTACTGGTTCCATTTCTCATGATTTGAACCGTTGGTGGCATACCGTTAGAGGTAAAGAAGACCCTTATTTAAAAATTGGGGAAATCAATGATCGTAGTAAAAAGGGTGAAAGCGAATATGTATGGAGTTTAAAAGATATTAACTTTGAAATTGAACAAGGTGACGCAGTTGGCATTATTGGAAGAAATGGAGCAGGTAAAAGTACCCTACTAAAAATATTGAGCCGTGTTACTGGACCGACCACAGGACGTTTAAAAGTAAAAGGACGGATTGCCAGTTTATTAGAAGTAGGTACCGGTTTCCATCCAGAATTGAGCGGAAGAGAAAATATCTTTTTAAATGGTGCCATTTTAGGGATGCGAAAGCATGAAATACAAAGAAAATTTGATGAAATTGTAGATTTTTCTGGTGTAGAGCGCTATATAGATACCCCCGTAAAACGTTATTCTTCTGGCATGTACGTACGGCTAGCATTCGCTGTAGCTGCTCATCTAGAATCTGAAATTTTAATTGTAGATGAGGTACTGGCAGTTGGCGATGCAGAATTTCAGAAAAAGTGTTTAGGTAAAATGAATGATGTGAGCAAGGGAGAGGGAAGAACAATTTTGTTTGTAAGTCACAATATGGCTGCAGTAAAGGCTTTATGTGAAAAAGGAATAGTTTTAGAAAACGGTAAAAGTATTTACAGCGGGCCAATTTTAGAATCTGTAAGTCATTACCAAAATACGGGAGAGACCACAGCGATTTTTGAACACATTGGAGAAATGAATCAAGCTCCTGGTAACAAAGATATCCGACTCCTTAAATTTGAAGTATTGCCATTAACCGGCGCTAGTATCACTATTTCTTCTGGTTTTTTATTTCGGCTATCTTTTTTCAATATCAAAGAAAATATCAATCTAGATATTACATTCGAATTAAGATCTTTAGATGATATAACCATTTTTCATAATGGTACATTTATAAGTACTAAAAAGGACTCCATAAGGGGTATTTATACTGTAGAAGGGACCATTCCCGCCTATTTATTAAATTCAGGAATTTATAAATTTAATTTAATTTTTGGTGAAGATCAACGCTACGCTTTATTATTAAAAGAAGATTTCCTACAATTTGAAATAGAAAATGAGATGAAAGGTAGCAACGCAACTCAATTGCCGGGCTTTTTAAATTATACTATTCCTTATAATATTAGTTATAAAGAAATCAATTTAAATGCATAAAAAAAATGAAGTAATTTTACACATATGATACCTCATATAATAAAATTTGATAGTATAGGAAAGTCTGAGTTAGGATATATTTCTGTGGGGCAAGAATTTGACAAAATCCCTTTTCAAATTAGGAGGGC
>JBBRYE010000140.1:0-8582 GCA_038237895.1 Sphingobacteriales bacterium
CTGCAACATCCCATTTATTTTATTTCTTTGCAAACTATAAGTTAAGCTATCTACGTTTTGAAAAGCGCTTGCTAAAAATGCGCTAAATATAAAAATGCTCAATAAAATATACTTCATTTTTTTTATGTTAAACTCCAAGCTTCGGCTTTTTCCTTAAAAAAAGGTTTAACCTGCTTCCAAGTGTTAATAAATAATTCTGATTTCCTATAATTCTCCAAATCACTCTCTCTTTCCCAATGGCTGATGGTAAAAAATATTTCTGGTTGCTTTATATCTTGATGTAATTCTACTTTTAAACAGCCTTGCATTAAAATAATTTTAGATTGTGAGCTTTCAAAAATTAATTTAAAACTTTCAATTTTAGATTTCTCAAAAGTCATTTTTACCAAACGTATAATCATCAATGAAATTCTATTCTTATCATATCGTTTGCTTTTAAACCTAATAATCCACTCGCCTTACCTTTATTGATTGCAATTTCTAAATGATCAGAAATTCCGAAAAGGCAAAGTTTTTCTCCTTCAGGCACTTCATCATAATGCCAGCTCAATTGGCTAATAGATTCACTTCTTTTGAAATGTAGCGTAAATTTGCGGCCATTTTGTACTTTAGTAAATAAATCTTTTCTAACATTAGTTACTACGTTTTCAAAAGAATCAATAAAAATAACACATCCCTTAATTAGGTCTTTTTCTATTACTGGATTAAAATTCATTCGATGTTCAATCTCAAAAGTTGGGTATCCAATTTCTTTCAATTCACCTCCAGAGGCTAAATGGCAAGCAGCTTTAACAAAAATATCTGCCAAGGGGAAATGTAAAAATTTTAAACTCTGTAAAATATTTAATTCTACAACTTCTTGTGGGCTTTCATCAAAAATTAATGAAAATATGCCATTATCAGAACCTACAAAATAATGATCGCGGTATTTTACTGCCAAATATTTGTTAGAAGCACTGTAAACTGTATCAATGCCTATTAAGTGGACGGTATATTTAGGGAAATAATAGAAACTATTTTTTAAAAGGAACGCAGCTTTAGAAATATTAAAAGCTTCAATTTCATGTGTAATATCAATAATATTTACGCTAGGCAAAGTATTTAAGATACTTCCCTTTAATGCCGCTTGATAAAAATCTTTGTAACCTAAGTCGGTTGTTAAAGTAATAATTGCCATTAATATTGTAAATATTTATTCTTAATCTTGTATCACAAGATTAATGCTACAAATATTAAATTTTTAATTTACATTCATATCAGAAACATAAAATCTCTAACTTGAACGAACTATTAATTACTTTAGAATCTGTTAACCCAGTAGTACTTTGGGGGCCAAATAACGAATATTACGACATTATTAAACGCTCTTTTCCAAAACTTAAAATCGTTACCCGTGGTAATGAAGTAAAAGCTTTGGGAGACGAGATAGAACTTAATAATTTTAAGGAAAAGCTGAACGCGATAATTTCTCACTTAGACAAATATCAAAATTTATCTACTGGAGATGTTGATAGTATTCTAGGAACCGATAGTTCTGCCAGAATAGCGGCTATTGCCAAAGAGGGTGAAGATTCGCAAGGTTCTTCTGAAGTTATCGTTTTTGGACCTAACGGGATAATGGTAAAAGCCAGAACTGTTAACCAACGTAAGATGGTAACAAGCATTGTTAAAAACGATGTGCTATTTGCAATCGGCCCTGCCGGAACAGGAAAAACCTATACTGCTGTTGCTTTAGCGGTAAGAGCCTTAAAGAACAAAGAAATTAAACGTATTGTATTAACCCGGCCAGCGGTAGAGGCGGGAGAAAATTTAGGTTTTTTACCAGGCGATTTAAAAGAAAAAATTGATCCCTATTTACGTCCGCTTTATGATGCTTTGGACGATATGATTCCGCCTGATAAGTTGAGGACTTTTTTAGAAAACAGAACAATTGAGATTGCACCTTTAGCATTTATGCGTGGTAGAACGTTGGATAATTGTTTTGTGATTTTAGATGAAGCACAAAATGCTACTGATATGCAACTCAAAATGTTTTTAACAAGAATGGGCCCATCGGCTAAATTTATCGTTACTGGCGATGTTACCCAAATAGATTTACCAAAAAAACAGCAATCTGGTTTGCATAATGCCTTAAGAATTTTAGAAGGTATTAAAGGTATTGATGTGATTTATTTAAGTGGTAAAGATGTGGTGCGCCATAAATTAGTAGTTAAGATTTTAGAAGCTTACGGCGATATACAAGAAGGCTAAAGGCTGAAAGCAAAAGGCTTAAAGAATATCGGTTTTAAAAATAAATTTGTTAAAAGCTTACAGGTGCTTTTTGCCTTAGGCTTTTCGCTTTCAGCATAAAAAATGGATTCAATAAAAGAAACAAATTACAAATTCCCAAACCAAACCAATTTTTACAAAGGAAAAGTTAGGGATGTTTATACGATACAAAATAAGTATTTGGTGATGGTAGTTAGTGATCGCATCTCGGCATTTGATGTGGTATTGCCAGAACCAATTCCTTATAAAGGTCAAGTTTTGAACCAGATTGCAGCAATATCATTAGAAGCTACCAAAGATATTGTTCCAAATTGGGTAATTAATGTGCCAGACCCTAGCGTAACAATAGGTAGAATTTGTGAGCCATTTAAAGTAGAAATGGTAATTAGAGGATATTTAGCAGGGCATGCAGCCAGAGAATATGCTTTAGGAAAGCGAGAAGTTTGTGGTGTTAAATTGCCAGATGGCTTAAAGGAAAATGATAAATTACCAGAACCTATTATTACCCCAACAACAAAAGCATCTGTTGGGCATGATGAGGATATATCAAGACAAGATATATTAGCAAGGGGAATTGTGAGTGAAGAAGATTACCTACAATTAGAAAAATACACCAAAGCTTTATACCAAAGAGGAACAGAGATTGCGGCAGAAAGGGATTTAATTTTAGTAGATACAAAATATGAATTTGGCAAAGCCGATGGAAAAATTTATTTAATAGATGAAATCCATACGCCTGATTCTTCCCGTTATTTTTATAAAGATGGATACGAAGAATTGCAACAAAAAGGAGAAGCGCAAAAGCAGCTTTCAAAAGAATTTGTGAGAAAATGGTTAATAGAAAACGGTTTTCAAGGTAAAGATGGTCAAAAAGTACCTTCAATGGATAATGATAAGGTTAAATCTATTTCAGATAGATATATAGAGCTTTATGAAAAAATTACAGGTAAAGTGTTTCAAAAAGAAAACCACGAAAATATTTACAATAGAGTTGAAAATAATGTTTTAGAAGCTTTAAAAACGCTCTAAATAATTATTTTATTTTTTTACAAGAAAATAATTAACTTTAACACCATTACTAAGATTATGAAATTTACAATAGACAAACACGAAAAATACATTTTAATTAAATTGAACGAGGGCAAATTAAACTCTCTTGTTTCACCACAATTAAAATCAGAATTAATCTTGACTAATACAGAGGGTCAAAGAAATATTATTTTAGATATGTCGGATGTAAAATATGCAGATTCTAGCGGATTAAGTAGCCTATTAGTTGGACATAGATTGTGTAAAAACTCTGATGGAGTTTTTATTTTAACAGGAATTAATGAAGCTGTATCCAGATTAATCAACATCTCTCAATTGGATAATGTGATCACAATAGTTCCTAAAGTAGAAGAAGCTATTGATTTAATTTTTATGGAAGAAGTTGAAAAACAACTAAAAAAGGAGATGAAATAATTCGTCCCTAATTATTTAAACCCAAATCTGAATATGAAATTTGAGATCACGATTTTGGGCAGTAGTTCGGCAACGCCAATTTTTCATAGAAACCCAACCTCCCAAATACTTAATGTAAACGAAAAACTTTTGATGATTGATTGCGGAGAAGGCACTCAGCAACAAATGCTTCGTTTCGGTATCAAGTATCATAAAATAGATTATATTTTTATTAGCCATTTACATGGTGATCATTATTTTGGGTTAGTAGGCCTAATTTCTTCTATGCATTTAAACGGACGTAAAAAGCCGCTTTATCTTTTCGCTCCACCAGAAATTCAAGAAATTTTAGAACTTCAATTTAAGCATTCTGCTACAATTATTAAGTTTCCGATAGAATATTATCCTATTCAAAACAACACTTCCGAGGTTATTTTAGAGACTAACGATGTAATTGTAGAGACTATTGTTTTAAACCATCGCATTCCAACTACAGGGTTTTTATTTAAAGAAAAACAACGGTTAAGAAGGATAAATAAAGAAGTTGTAGAAAAGCTAAATATACCTGAAGAATATTATCCTTTAATTAAAAAAGGAATTGATTTTAAGACTGAAACTGGGCAAATTCACAAAGCAATAGATTTAACCACTGAAGCAGATATACCTAAAAGTTATGCTTATTGTTCTGATACTGTGGCTGATGGTTCATACCTTAAGCAATTAGAAGAAGTAGATTTGCTTTATCACGAAACCACATTTATGCATGATATGGTAGAGAGGGCGAAGGAAACCTTTCATACTACTTCTGTAGAGGCAGCTATCATTGCTAAAGATTGCGTGGTTAAAAAATTAATGATTGGCCATTTTTCTGCTAGGTATAGAGACTTATCTCCGTTGTTGATGGAGGCAAAAGAGATATTCTCTGAAACTTATTTAGCCATAGAAGGTGAAACTTTTATGATTTAATTTCTTTTTCAGGAAATGTTCTATTAAAAATTTTATAATCGGCATAAAAAGTTCCAAATGGTAGAAGAGAAGCAATAAATGCCCAAAACATAATAATTAAGCTCCACTTTTTTATATAAGAAACTTGCAAAACTAATATTACATAAGTTATAAAAAGCACACCATGAGCCATACCAACAATATAGTTAGGAAAAGGCATCAAAAATCCATATTTCAAAACCATCGTAAAGCCCAACAGTAAAAAGGAACAGCCTTCTAAAAAAGCTATAATTCTTAATCTACCTAAAGGCGATTTTATTAAATCTTTAATCATATTAAATAGGAAAGTCTAAAAATAGCATGCCGACATGTTACTTGAGAAACAATTTAATCTTCAATAATTTCTTGTACCCTTCCAACTTGTCCGTCCTCTAACATCACTTTTATACCTCTATGATGTTTTGGTGCGCTTGTTAAAATACGTCTCACAATTCCTTCTGTTAATTCACCGCTTCTTTGGTCTTTTTTTAAAACGATGTTAACCAACATCCCGGGTTTTATGTTTGCCCTTACAGTTCCATCCATTTTTTAAATTATTAATCTTACCCCGCCAAGTTCTTCAATTCTATATGGAAAACGATCTCCAGGCGATCCAATAAACATAAAGTTTGGTGGTATATGCCATTCGTTAGATAACTTATCTATTAATTCGGGACCAAATTTATCCATTAATTTTATAAAATGTATATCAATTTCTGGATACATTCTATCTAATACATTAATATCAGTTTCTAAATTTTCAGCCACTTTTTCACCCTCTTTTAATATAGTAACAATCCTAATTTTTTTGGTATGCTCATTATTTCTAATATAGTTCATTACATGATTTAAATTCGCCACATTATCACCTTTGGTAAAAAAAACAAATTCTTGCTGATTTATTCTGTTGATATTATTTTGTAAATTTCTACTGATTGATACCACTGCCTTTCTTACTGGGATTTCTAAATTACTATTATCTATAGCTTTTTTAATCGGGGCAAATAGGTACTGAATAAAATTAATTAGAAATTTTAAGAGCGTAGTTCTGTTCAGCATAACAACTAAGAACAGAATTGTAGGAATAAAATATACTAAAAACACAACAACGTTTCTTGGTTCTGCAGGATTTTCTGGTACTATTAATATATTACCAATAATTGCACAAGTTACTGCAAACAGTGCAAAAATTAAGGCTGGCCATTTTGCTTTTTCTGGTCTAGGCAAACGCTTCCTTTTAATTTTTAATAGCATATTTCCAATCACAAAAAGTGCCATAACAGATAAGAAAGAAAGCGTATAAACCCCCGCTAATAGGGTAACATTTCCCTTAGTGATTAGTAGTACAGAAACACTTAATAAAAAGAATAGAATAATAATACGATACGAGCTTCCTTTTTTATTCTTTTTTAGAAAGAAGTTAGGCATAATACGATCTAATGTTATCCTTTCTAATAATCCAGATACCCCAATAAATGATGTTAATACAGCACCACTTAAAACTAAAACAGCATCAATAGAGATTATAAAAGCTAGCCATTCTCCTGTACTTATCAACCCAATTTGGCTTAATAAGGCATTGCTATATAATTTAATTTCGGGGATTGGTAAAACACAAATAGCTAAAAATGCGATTAACGGATTTAAAACACTTACCACTATCCACATGTTTCTCAATGTTTTAGGAAAAACACCTTTTTTCTGTTCTTCAACAAAATTTGCCGAGCTTTCAAATCCAGATATACCTAACATTGAAGCCGCAAAACCAAAAAATATAGCCATTCCTATACTTCCAAAAGTTAGCGGACGATGCCAATTGGCAAGAAGGTTCTCAATGCCGATATTAAAAATATATAATATAATTGAGCCAATAAGTACAACCATAGTTACTAAATGGAATAAGAAAATTCCAATTGCTACTTTAGCAGATTCGGTTATGCCAGATATGGTTAAGAAAGCAAAAATTGCCAGGATTACAATTGTGGCTATTATTATTGGTAAAGATGGAATTAGATGAGCCAAATAATGCATAGCTTCATTAGCTGATATTACAGCCGTTGCCATATATGATAATATAGTTAAACAAGCAGCTAATGATGCCATTGATTTGCTTGTAGTATTTAATAAGGCATTATATGCACCTCCGTTTAATGGTAGCGCTCCAACAACCTCCCCATAAATTTTTCTAAAACTAAATAATACTACCGCAACAATTAGCAACGTAATCCAGGCATACTGTCCGGCAAAGCCGATAGCTAAAGCCGATACATAAAGAACTGAAGAACTAATGTCGTTTCCGCAAATTGCTGTTGATGCTAATTCTCCAAGTTTTTTTTCTTCCTTCATATTTGGATATTTTTTTCTGTTTGAACTTCTTTTGATGTTTTGATGATTACAGGAATCTCTTGCTGACTTCCATATAATTTGAGTTCTTGAATATCAGATGGTAAGCTGTAACCTTTTAATATTAATTCTTTCTTAACTTTATTAATTATTAGCCCTTTGGTAACTAATGCTGCCTTCCTAAAATCTTTGGTATCTGCCCAAAACAACACTTTTAAATTAACTGTGCTGGCAGCCAACTCATCTTCTACTACAAAATTCTCATGTTCAGTATCCCTAACTAAATCTGGGTGACTATTTAAAATTTGAAGGATTTCTTTTTTTGCACCATCAATATCATCTTCATAAGCAATACCAACAATAAACTCAAGCCTAAAAAAACCATCTTCTGTATAATTGGTAACTGGCATTGTTAGTACATCTGCATTAGGAATGTAAACGTCTTTCCCATCAAAAGTTTTTATTTTTGTATATCGAAGTTCTAAAGCTTTAACTTTTCCAAAAATTTCGTTCACCATGATGGTGTCATTTACGTTGAATGGTCTGCTGAAAGCTAGTATAAACCCCGCAATAAAATTTTCTCCAATATCTTTAAAGGCAAAACCCAAAACAATAGCACTAGCTCCAGCTGCAGCTAAAATACCCGCCGCAATCCCGCCAAAACCACCAGCATATAAAGCCATCATAATTACCAAAATGATAAAAATCATTTTTAAAGCCTTAGTCAGGAATTTTGCAGTTAAGGGATCTTTTGATGTTCTTACTAATCGTTTTTGTATAAAGCCAGAAATAAGGTTGCTTATTAGAATACCAATTACGATGATGATAATTGCAGTAATCAGTTTTGGCAACGCGATAATGAAAGAATCCCAATAATGCTGTGTAGCGTTAGAGAATTCTGTAACAAAATTATTCATGTAAGAATTTATTGCAAGCTCTAGATACTTAAAAGCCTTAATACTTTAGATTATTGCTTTCAAATATTCGTCCAAAAAAAATAATTAACACAATTTTGCTTTTAAATTCACATCAATTTATGGCATAAAATCACTAAAAAAACATTAAAATTGGGATAAAATTCAATGCTTTCTTTATCTTTATGCGATTTATTAAATCACTCCTTTTTTGGAATCTCATTTCAAATATCATAAAACAAAATACATGTCAAATTCATCGAAAATTATATATACCAAGACAGACGAAGCTCCTTTATTAGCTACATATTCATTTTTACCTATTGTAAAAGCTTTTACAGCTGCCGCAGATATTGATGTAGAAACTAGAGACATCTCTTTAGCAGGAAGAATTTTAGCGAACTTCCCGGAGTTTTTAAAAGATGATCAAAAAATTGGGGATGCATTGGCAGAGCTAGGTGCATTGGCAACAACTCCAGAAGCTAATATTATCAAATTGCCAAACGTTTCTGCTTCAATTCCACAGTTAAAAGAAGCAATTGCAGAGTTGCAATCTCAAGGCTTTGCATTACCAAATTATCCCGAAGATGCAAAAACAGAAGAAGAAAAAACGATCAAAACGAAATATTC
>JBBRYE010000141.1:0-8420 GCA_038237895.1 Sphingobacteriales bacterium
AGAAAATAGATGATTTATATGAAGCTTATATTTTTGCTATGAAAAATATAATAAGCGAAAAAAACCTCAATTTAACTCATACCCTAATTACTAAACATATATTAAAAAAAACTCAGCAAGGTAAATTTAGAACTAATAATATGTTTGTAGTTACTAAAGATGGTAAAATTGAATATGTTGCTACAGCCCCAGAAAAAGTAAAAGAGGAAATGAAAAGGTTTTATTCTGATTTAAAAATTCTGCTTGTTCAAGAATTATCTTTTAGTGAAGTGTTATATTATGCTGCTATGATACATCTGGTTTTTGTGAAAATACATCCATTTAACGATGGAAACGGAAGGATGGCAAGATTAATGGAAAAATGGTTTATTGCCCAAAAATTAGGGGAAAAAGCTTGGTATATACAATCAGAAAAAAATTATTATGATCATCATCAAACTTATTATCAAAACATTAGAAAGTTAGGTTTAGATTACGAAGAGCTAAATTTTAAGCAATCGTTATCATTTTTATTAATGCTTCCTAACGCTATTAAAAATAATTAACTCAAATTTTTAAAACAAAAAGTGGATTGGCAAACGGCAAGAAAAGCATTTAAAAATTATCTAAAGTTAGAACGTTCGCTTTCAAAAAACTCTATTGAAGCCTATTTAAGAGATATTGATAAAATTGAACAGTTTTTAAGTTATCAAGATAAAAAAACTGAACCCTTAAAAATCAGCACTCAAGATTTAAAAGATCTTTTACAATGGGTTAATGAACTTGGAATGTTAGCTACAAGCCAAGCCAGATTAATTAGTGGAATTAAATCTTTCTATAAATTTTTAATAATGGAGGATTTAATTACCAAAGATCCATCAGAACTAATTGAGGCTCCAAAAACCAGAAGAAAACTACCAGATGTTTTAACTATCGAAGAAATAGAAAACCTGATTGGAGCTTTAGATTTAAGCAAAATAGAAAATATCAGAAATAAAGCTATGCTAGAACTTTTATATAGCAGCGGTTTACGTGTAACGGAGTTAATTGAACTTAAAATATCTAACTATTATCCCGATGTTGAGTTTGTAAAAATTACAGGAAAAGGAAATAAAGAAAGATTAGTGCCTATTGGCGATAGTGCTATGAAACATATTGCCATTTACAGGGAAACGGTAAGGAACCATCAGGAAATAAAAAAAGGACAAGAAGACTTTATGTTTCTAAACCGAAGAGGAAATAAGCTGAGCAGGGTTATGGTGTTTATGATTATCAAAGATTTAGCATTAAAAATAGGCTTACAAAAAAACATTAGTCCGCATACGTTTAGACATTCTTTTGCCACCCATTTAATTGAAGGTGGTGCAGATTTAAGAGCAATACAAGAAATGTTAGGACATGAAAGTATCACAACCACAGAGATTTATACACATTTAGATAGGGATTTTTTAAAACAGACAATCAAAGAATTCCATCCAAGAAATTGATATTTTCTTTGCCACTAATTTCACTAATCTTAATTGATAAATTTATAGGAAGGGAAATCAAGCAAATTTTTAAATCAAGAAAATCCTTAAATCGAGAAAATCAAGATTCAGACAAAATCTAGATTTTGGCAATAAATTTCGCCCTAATTATTCTATCATTATTATTCAAATCTTTGATAATCTTCGCCTTAAAACCTTTAGATTCTATTAATTTTTTTGTCTCAAAACCTAATGACTGATTAATCTCAAAGTATAAAGCTCCATCTTTTTTTAAGTTTGTAATTGCGAAATCAGCTATTTTATCATAAAAAATCAAAGGATTTTCATTTTCCACAAATAACGCTAAATGAGGTTCATGTTTTAAAACCTGGTTTTGCATTTCATCTTTTTCTTTCTCAGCGATATATGGTGGATTACTAACCATCACATCAAATTTAGGATAATTTGATGTTATTATATTTATGGCATCGTCACATAAAAAATCTACTTCTACCCTATTTAGCAAAGCATTTTCCTTTGCAATTTCTAAAGCCTTTTGGCTGATATCAATTCCGTAAACTTTTGCTTTTGGTAAATGCATTTTTAATGCAATTGGAATGCAACCGCTACCTGTACCAATATCTAAAATCGATATAGCTCCTCTATTTTTAAAGTCATTAATTATTAGATGAACTAATTCTTCCGTTTCAGGCCTTGGAATTAATACAGCTGGGCTAACTTTAAATTTTAATCGATAAAAATCGGCTTTAGCCAAAACATATTGGATGGGGATTTCTTGTGCTAACTTTTCTAGATGATCATTATAGATTTTATATTGACTTTCATTTAACTCAACATGATTAACAACCCTTTGGAACCCAAAATCTTCCAATAACATTTTATACAAAATTTCAGCTTCATCTGTTGTATAAATATGTTTTAAAACGGATTTAAATTGTGTTTTATCTGCTAACAATTGTGTTTTATTTTTGCAAAGGTAAGCTAAAGTAAAAAGAACTTCCATTCCCTAATTTACTTTCTATCCAAAACTCACCACCATTTTTTCGTACAAACTCGTCGCATAATAGTATTCCTAATCCCGTACCTTTTTCTTCTTTGGTGCCGCTTGTAGTATAAAAAACACGACTTAATACCTTCGTTACCTGCTCTGATGTCATTCCTACACCATTATCTTTAATACAAAAAATTAGTTTATTATTCTTTTTTTCTGAATTGATTACAATTTCGTCTCCTTGTTTAGAAAACTTTATGGCATTGGCAATTAGGTTTCTAATTACAATAGAAATGGATTCCTCATCTGCGTAAGCAAAACGAAAATGGATGTTGTTTTTAAATTTTAATTTCTTTTCGCCAATCTTCTGCTCTAAAACTTCAATATTATCTTTAGTAATCTGATAAATATCTATTTCCTTTTTGTTTAATTGTTGTCCTTCCATCTGAGATTTTGCCCACATCAACAGATTGTCCATTAAATTTGCTGTATTTCTAAAATTTTTATTTAGTTCTTTCATAAACAATTTAAGCTCTTCTTCATTTAATAGCTTACTTTGAAAAAGCTCTAACATGCCTTTTAAAGATAAAATAGGGCTTCTTAAATCATGAGATACAATAGAAAAAAACTTGCTTTTCCATTGATTAAGTTCTTCTAACTCTCTTTTCTGCCTATTAATTTCTTCATTTTGCAGGGTTAAAATAGAGTTAGTTTTATCCATCCTTTTACCTCTTTCAAAAATCATCCAAAGTAAATAAGCAGTTAAAATTAATAAGATGATGAAGGCCAAAAGAAAATAATTCTTATTCTGAATTTTAATTTCTTTTCTCAAATTAGATTCTTTTAAAGCAATATTTTCATTTTGCTTTTGCTTAGCTCCATAATAAACCCTAAACTCGTCTAGCTGTCTGTAACGATCTTTATTATATAAACTATCGTAAAGTTGGTTGTAGCTTTTCTCTATTAAAAAACCTTTTTTATAATTTTTACTCTTTTCTGCTAAACGCGATAAAGATCTATAAATAGTTAATTTTTCTTCACTAAGTTGATGCTGAATAGATAATTCTAATCCTTTATTTAACAGTTTTTCTGCACTTTTATAGTCATCAAAATTTAAATAAATAATTCCTAATAAATTAAGGTTTTTTACTATCTGGCTAAAATCATTTAGCTGTTCTGCTATTTTTATAGACAATTTAGCATCGGCCTTTGATTGATAATAATTACTTAAATTTTTATAAGCTACTGCCCTTTCAAAATAATTTTGAGCCAACCAATTTTTATTTTTTGTTTGATGACAAAGAGCAATAGATTGATCAAAAAATTGGATAGCTTTTAAATTATCTTCCTTTTTTAAGTATAAAAAACCGATGTTATGAATTACAACATCAATAAGTGGATGATTTGGATCAACCTTTTTTAGGTTTTGTAGTGATTGATTAAAAATTTGTAGTGCTTCATTATAATAGCCAATATTTAAAAGTAATAAGCCTTTTGTATTATTAATTTTAGCCAATAAAAATACATCTTTAATTTTTTTGGTTAATACTAATGCTCTTTCAATTTGTTCTAAAGCAATGGTATAATTTTCTCCTGCATTAAAAGACCAACCGATGTTATTTAGCGCTTCTGCCTGCCCTTTTTCATAACCTAAATGCTCTGCCAGCAATAAAGATTTTTTAGAGAAGGTTAAAGCCTGTAGATAGTCATTTTCTAAAACTTTACTAGCTAAATTATTAATTTCATCAACTACTAAATTACTTGGCTTTCGTTCCTGTAAGTTATTAAAAACTGTATTGATAGAATCTTTATTACTTTGCTCTTTTTGATAATTATTTATCCCTCCATTTCCAAAAAACAAAGACCCAAATACAATTGAAAGTAAAAATTTTAGCATTTCTTATTTGAGTGATTAGTTTTAATAGAGAGGTATTTTGTAATTATTACCTTTGATACGTGATAAGTCATGAATCGGTTTTAAAAAGAGCCATATATTTAGCGAAACTAGGTTTGGGGCATGTTAGTCCTAATCCAATGGTTGGTGCTGTAATCATAGTAAAAGATAAAATTATTGGTGAAGGCTACCATCAAAAATATGGTGGTCCACACGCTGAAGTAAATGCTATTAATCAAGTTTTTGAGAATTACAAAAATGCTGCCGAGCTTTTAAAAAAAGCTACAATTTATGTTACGCTAGAGCCTTGTGCGCATTTCGGAAAAACCCCACCTTGTGCAGATTTAATTATCAAACATCAAATTCCGAATGTTGTAATTGGTTGTTTAGATCCGTTTGAAGGGGTTAATGGAAAAGGATTTAGCAAATTAAAGGCGGCTGGAATAAACGTTATAACAGGTGTATTAGAAGCAGAATGTTTAGATTTAAACAAACGTTTTTTTACCCGGGTATTAAAGCAAAGGCCTTTTGTAATTTTAAAATGGGCGCAAACACAAGACGGATATTTTGCTCCCACCCTTGGTAATCAACAGTGGATATCAGGACCTGAAGCTAAAAGATTGGTACATCTTTGGCGCTCACAAGAAGATTGTATTTTAGTAGGTAAAAATACGGCATTAACAGATAATCCTCAATTAAATGTAAGATTGGTTGAAGGAAGAAACCCTATTAGGGCAGTAATAGATCAAAAATTAACTTTACCAAAAACCCTTCACCTATTTGATAACGGCACAAAAACTTTTATTTTTAATGATGTTTTAACTGATATAAAAGATAAAACACTTTATATTTCTATCGAGGATTTTAAAAATTTTCTACCTCAATACATCCTTTTCCAGCTTTATTTACAAGATATACAATCTGTAATTATTGAGGGAGGAACTAAAACATTACAATCTTTTATAGATGCCAATCTTTGGGATGAAGCAAGAATTTTTACTGCAACAAAAATTTGGGGCGAAGGAAAAAAATCACCTAATTTAAAAGGAGAATTGATAAGTCAGGATAAAATTGGTGAGGATTTATTAACCATTCTTAAACCATTATAATGATTTACGTCCTGATTGCTATTATTTGTAGCGTAATTGTGAGTATCAATTTTAAGCTTTTTAAAAGATATGACACCAATGCCTTTCAGGCCATTGTTTTTAACTATCCTACTGCTGCAATATTCTGCTATTTAGTTTTTAAGCCCAATTTATCAATCGCACCAAATCCTACTGAATGGGGCTTGTATATTATTATCGCTCTTCTATTAATTTCTATCTTTTATTTTATAGGTAAAAGCATTGCCACATCTGGCATTGTGTTAACTGCAATTGCTCAGCGTTTATCGCTCATTATTCCGGTTTTATCCGCTTTTTTAATTTTTTCAGAAACGCCTACAATTATTAAATTAATAGGTTTAACCTTAGGATTAGTGGCTATTTATTTCTCTAAACCTAATGGCAAATTTGATTTTAAAAATATCATCAACTGGTATCCTTTAATTGTTTTTTTAGGAACCGGGATTCTTGATATACTTTTTAACTTCCTTACAAAATTAGAGACTCTAACCTTTACTGCATCACTGGTTTACATTTTTACCATTGCTGCAATTTTGGGTTTTTTGAGTTTATTGGTTCAATATTTTAAAGGAAACTTAAAATTTCAAATCAAAGCGGCCTTAGCTGGAATTGTATTAGGAATATTTAATTTTGGAAGTATTTATTTCTATATCAAAGCGTTACAAATAGAAAATGATCAACCATCAGTCGTTTTTTCTTCTTTAGATATTGGCGTAATAGTTCTAGGTTCTTTAGTGGGTATTTTACTTTTTAAAGAAAAACTGACTAAGCTAAACAGCTTTGGTTTGTGTTTAGCATTGATGGCAATTATCATTTTAAATTTACCAAATGTTATTTAACGATGTTTATAAAACTATCTCTAAACCCTCCGAAGGCATATTTAAGGATAAAGGAAGCAAGTTTTTAGCTTATGCCTATCCATTTGTACAAGAACAAGATCTAAAAAACATAATCGCTCATCTAAAAACCGAACATTCAAAAGCCAGGCATTTTTGTTTTGCCTATCTCCTTACAACTGATAGAAACGTTTATAGGATTAATGATGACGGCGAACCTTCTGGCACCGCAGGGCGGCCCATCTTAAATACGCTTTTATCTAATGATTTAACTAATATTTTAGTGGTGGTTGTGAGGTATTTTGGCGGGACATTATTAGGTGTTCCCGGTTTAATTAATGCTTATAAACAATCAACAGAAGAGGCAATTGCACAAGCGATCATCATCGAAAAAACTGTTCAGGATATTTACCAATTATCTTTTGATTATCTACAAATGAACGACGTAATGAAATTAATAAAAGATGATCATCTGGAAATAATCGATCAAAATTTTGATTTAAATTGTGATATGAAAATTGCAATTAACCAATCAGGATTGAATAAAATAATTGATAAATTAGGAAAAATTGAAGCCTTAAAATCCACTTATCTTTATACAATATGAAAAGCATTTCAGAAGCAGATTTAATCATCAATGCAGATGGCAGCATTTACCATCTAAATATTTTACCGGAAGATGTAGCCGATACCATCATCACCGTTGGCGACCCTGACCGTGTGGAAGAGGTGACCAAACATTTTGATAGCATAGAACTTAAAAAAGGCAAACGTGAGTTTAAAACACAAACCGGCTATTTAGGAAATAAAAGAATCACCGTTATTTCTACAGGAATAGGAACGGATAATATCGACATTGTTTTAAACGAGTTGGATGCTTTAGTAAATATCAATTTTGAGACAAGAACTGTTAATGAAAACCTTAAAACTTTAAATATTATTAGAGTAGGAACCTCTGGCAGCATAAGAGAAGATATTGAAGTAGGTACAATTTTAGCATCAAGTCATGGATTAGGCTTAGATGCATTAATGTCTTATTACGAGCAAGATATAAATATAGAAGATAAATTTCTCCTCCAAACCATAACCCAACATTTACCCAAATTAAATTCACAACCTTACCTAACCTCAGGTTCAGAAAAGTTATTGAAACAAATAGCGTTTGATATGCCTCAAGGAATTACAGCGACTTCGCCAGGATTTTACGCACCACAAGGCAGACAAGTAAGAGCAAAAATCTCTCAACCAAATTTGATAGAAAAACTAGGGTCTTTTCAATTAAAAAATCAACGAATTACCAATCTGGAAATGGAAACCGCCGGGATTTATGCGTTGGCAAATGCACTTGGCCACCATGCGTTATCTGTAAACGCTATATTAGCTCAAAGAATTAAACTTCAATTTGCCAAAAACCCAGATAAAATTGTTGAGGATATGATTTTGAAAGTTTTGGAGAGGATATAAGTTTTACATCAATTTTTTTATCGTCCCGTCATATCCACGACAGCAGACATCTCATTAGCAAAGTTTCCGTCTTTCCCATAGTATGTATTTTCACAAACTTTTTAGTTTCGGTCTGTGAGGACACAGACCGAGGTTGAAAATTTCATTCAATAAGTTTAATTCAATTTCCCTATTCACACCAATATCATAATTGAATAAAAAATCCTCATTAATCAAAATAGCCTTATCTTTGCCCGCTTGAAAACACAAAATATTATTCCAGAAGACGGCTCATTATTACCTTTAATGGAAGAATTCTACACCATTCAAGGTGAAGGATTTAACTCTGGAAAGGCCGCTTATTTTATTCGTTTAGGAGGTTGTGACGTAGGTTGCCATTGGTGCGATGTAAAAGAAAGTTGGGATGCCAATTTACATCCTCTTACGCCCACAGATAAAATTGTAGAAAATGCGATCCAATATCCGGGTAAAGCAGTTGTAGTTACCGGAGGCGAACCTTTAATTTACAATTTGAATAATTTAACCCAACAATTAAAAGCAAAAGGAATAGCCACATTTATTGAAACTTCTGGTGCTTATCCACTTTCAGGTAACTGGGATTGGATTTGTCTTTCTCCAAAAAAGTTTAAAGCCCCTCGTAAA
>JBBRYE010000142.1:0-8415 GCA_038237895.1 Sphingobacteriales bacterium
AATTAATCAAACAGATATTTATTTGTGTAAATCAACGTTAATTTTCTATATTTAATTAAAATATAAAACGATATTATGAATACTATTTATCATTTATCATCTGCTCAAGAATTGAATCAAGATATTTTTGATGCCATTAAAAGTACATTTAAATCAAAACCTATTACCATTGTTGTTGAAGAAAATGAGGAAGAAAATTTTGAACTTACTCCAGCCATGATTACCGAATTAGACAAACGATTGTTAGATTCAGATAATAATTTCATTAGTTCCAATGATTCTATTCAAAACTTAAAAACAAAGTTTGGTGTATAAAATTTCAATATCTGCTCGTTGTCAATATGAAATTGAAGAAGCAATTGAGTTTTATTGTTTACATAGTCAAATTGCACCATTAAACTTTATAAAAACATTAGAAAATACTTATTCTAATCTATCTAAAAATCCTTCTCATCAAATCCGTTATAAAAATATCAGGTCTATTTCCTTAAAAAAATTTCCTTTTTCTTTGTATTATACTGTCAATGAAAAAGGTAAAACAATAAAAATCCTAGCATGTTTCCACAACAAAAAGAATCCAAATAAAAGACCTACTTAAACAACAACAAAAACTGATTTACGGAACTACTCATTACATTAAAAACTAGTGAAGGCATAATTCCTAAAACTAAAGCTAAAAACGCCAAAGGCGTTAAAATTAAAATCTCCCTAAAGTTTAAATCTTTCAATTTGGCTTGCCATTCTTCCTTTTTCAATCTTAAAGTGCCGAAGAACATTCTTTGTAGCGTCCATAATAAATAAGCTGCACCTAATAAAATCCCAAAAGCTCCTACAATCGACATCCATCTTGGTAATAAACCATTTATAGCTTGCGAGCTAAATGCGCCAATTAAGGTGAAAGCTTCTGCAATGAAAGCGGAAAATCCGGGCAAACCCAAAGAAGCAAAAAAAGCAATCATCACAAATCCTGTAAAAACAGGCATTTGATTGGCTAAACCTCTAAAATTATAAATATCTCTATCGTGAACGCGATTATAAATTACCCCTACAATAAAGAACAACATCACAGAAAGAAATCCATGCGAAATCATTTGCATCATGGCTCCATTTAAACCTTCTGCAGTTAAAGAGGCAATCCCGAGTAAAACAAAACCCATGTGAGATACAGAAGAATAAGCGATTAATCTTTTTAAATCTCTTTGTGCTAAAGCATTCATTGCGCCATAGATGATGGATATCACTCCCAATAATCCCATCCAAAAAGAAAAAGAAACTGCTACTTCTGGGAAAATACCATAAGCAATTCTGATAATTCCGTAACCACCGACTTTTAATAAAATACCTGCAAGAATAATGGAAATTGAAGTTGGTGCTTCCACGTGGGCATCGGGCAACCAAGTGTGAAAAGGGAAAACAGGAACTTTGATGGCGAAAGCAATAAATACTACTATAAAACCAATTGACCGAGCAGAAAAACCTAATATTTGGACATTAGCCGCGGCCGATAAAATGGAACCTGACGAATAATTAGCCGGATTCATGGCATAAACCATATTAAAAGTATGGTTTCCATTTGTTGGATCGGTAACGGAAAGATACAAACCGGCAATGACCAACAACATAAATATCGAGCCTAAAAGTGTATAAAGGAAGAATTTAATGGCTGCATATTCTCTTCTAACACCACCCCACATTCCAATTAAGAAATACAACGGAAGCAACATCAACTCATAAAAGATATAGAAAAGAAATAAATCTAAAGAGCAAAAAACACCAATAATTGCGGTATCAAGCAAAAGAAATAAGGCGAAATAACCTTTCAGATTTGTTTTTATCTCCCAAGAAGAAAGTGCGGCTATCAGCATTACCAATGCCGAGAGCCAAACCAAACCTATTGAAAATCCATCCACTCCCAATAAATAATCTATCTGCAATGTTCCAGAATAACCAACTTCCAGCCTTATCCAATCCAGTTTTTCTACCCATTGGTATTGCGATAAATTACTAACACCAGCAAAATTTACTCCGGTTTTAAATTGATAAAACAACCACGATGCAATAATCAGTTGAGCTAAAGAAACTGCAACCGTTAAATATTTAAAATAAACCGCTAGCGATTTTGGCATCAGTAAAATAACGACACCGAAAACCAAAGGAAGAAATATTAAAATGGTTAAAATGCCCATTAAATCACAATTTTAAAAATCATAAAAGATAAAAACAAAATCAGCATCCAAATAAAATAATGCTGCAATTTCCCGCTTTGCATCCCACGTAACAAAAGCCCTAATCTACTCACCAACATCGCCAAACCATTAACCAATCCATCAATGATATTTCTATCAAACCATTCGGCTGTTTTAGAAATCCTAAGAACAAAAGTTCCTGAAAAATCAACAACTCCATCAATGATATTTCTATCAAACCAATAAAAAATTTGTGCTTTAAACAACACCATTTTCATTAAAAAAACATCGTAAAAAACATTAAAATACCACTGATTATAAGATAATTTATAATACCAAGTCTGCTCAAAGTTGATGGTGATTTTCTTTTTAGCATAAATTAAATGAGCTAAAAAGATCAGAGCCAAACTCATTACATTGATATAAAGTGGAACCATTAAATGATAAATCCCTTCATTATGTATTTGCAAATTAAACCCGTGGTAAACCCAAGAACTATCCAAATTAAGGGGATTATATGCAAAGATAACTCCAAAGCAAAATACCGCTAAAATTATTACTGGGACGGTCATCCAACGATTTGGATCATGGAGATGTAACTCTTCTTTAGTTTTTGATAAGATTTTTTCTAACCTCAATTTACCGAAGAAAACTTTATAAACCACTCTGAAAATATAGAAAGTAGTTAACCAAGATGTAATGGAAACCAGAAACGGAAAAATCCAGTAAAAACCGCCTCGCAAATCTGCCCATTCAAAAACGCTGACTAAAATAGCATCTTTAGACAAATATCCAGAAGTAAATGGCAAACCAGAAAGCGCCATTGCTGCGATAAAAAAAACGATTCCGGTAATGGGTATCAGCTTACGCAAACCACCCATATTATCCATGTTTTGCTCATCAAAATCAATATTAAATTTTTCTTTGATATGGTGAAATTGATGGATAACAATCCCTGCTCCTAAAAACAACAAACATTTAAAAAAAGCGTGGGTAACCAAATGAAAAACCGCCGCTGCATTATCCTGAACGCCCACTGCCAAAATCATAAAACCTAATTGCGATATGGTAGAAAACGCTAAAACTTTCTTAATATCATTTTGCGTTAAAGCGATACTTGCGGCCATAAAAGCAGTAAATAACCCAATAGAAGCCATACTTACCAATACAACATCATTAAATAACGGCGAAATTCTTAACAACAAAAAAACACCAGCTGCAACCATTGTTGCCGCGTGGATTAAAGAAGAAACAGCTGTTGGCCCTTCCATGGCATCTGGAAGCCAAGTATGTAACGGAAATTGAGCCGATTTTGCGATTGCCCCAGCAAAAAAACAAAAACCTGCAATACTTAACCAATAACCGGGCATAGAGCTAAAAGGAGTTATCCATAATCCGTTTTTCACAAAAGAAGAATCAATTAGTTTAGCCGAACCAAAAAGTGTATCGATATTTAAGGTATGAAACTGGGAAAGCATGATCATGATCCCGATAAGGAAACCAATATCCCCTATCCTATTCATAATCATGGCTTTTTTGTTAGCTTGCACTGCTTTTTCTTTGGTAAACCAAAAGCCAATCAATAAATAAGAGGAAAAACCAACCATCTCCCAAAAAGCATAGAGAATAAAAAGATTATCGGCCATTACCACACACAACATGGCAAAACAAAACAGACTTAAATAAGCAAAATAACGATATTTAAGAACATCTTTCCGCATATACTCTACCGAATAAATATGGACTAATAAAGCAATCAAGCTAATCAAAACCAGCATAATTACGCTTAAATCATTCAGTAAAACACCAACATCTATTTTAACGTTTCCGATATTTATCCACTGAAAAGAATAATGTAAAATCTGTTTTTTCCATAGGTGTAAAAAAAGAATTACAGAAGAAACCAATGAAATAGAAATACTTAAAATCCCTAAAGCAGCCGCAATTTTTTTAAAAATTAGGGAAAAAATAAAAGCCAGAAACGGAGCGGTAATTGCTAAAATAGCGATTAAAAAAAGCTGATAAGGATTTAAAAATTGCTCCATTAGCCTTTTAAAAAATTGGTTTGATTAGGGTCGATGGTTTTTGCCCTTTTGTATAAATTCATGATGATAACCAATGCCACCGCAACTGCCGCGGCAGCTAAAACTATAATGAACAAGCCAAAAACCTGACCTGTGTTGTCAATTTTATCATACTTGCCAAAAGCAACCATATTTAAAATGGAAGCATTGATCATCAACTCAATTCCCATTAAAATTTGGATAGCATTTTTGCGGGTAATCACCGCAAATAATCCTAAACTGAATAATGCTGCGCTTATGAAAAGGAAATGTTGTAGTGGAATCAAATCAGATTAAAGTTTTAAAATCGATTTTAAATTTATGTTTAAATCCTCAATTTGATTTTTGCTAATATGACCTAAAATTCCTTTTGCTAGTTTTTTATCTATAGTCGCAATTTTACTAATTCTAATCAAAGAATTAGTTTTTAAACCATTTTCCGAAGACGGAACTAACTCAATATCAGTTGATTCTTTCCATTGCAATTGTGTAGTTATAAAACAAACTGTTAAATCTAAACCTGTGGTTGCAATTACTAAAGCTGGCCTTAGTTTACTTCCCCTTAAATCTGTAAATGGAAATTGGATTAAAACGATGTCTCCTTTAATCATTAAAAAACCTCTTTTAAATCTTTGACACTATAAATATCTTCATCATCATTCAAAAATTGAAATGAATCACTTTCAGAAATCATAGATTCAATTCCTTTGGTAAGCTCTTCCTCCTCGTATCTTTTAAAAATAAAATCTGCAAAATCAGAAATTTCAACAGCTTTATTATCAGGAAGTTGATTAATTATCTTTGCTGTCCGTTCAATAATAAGTTGTTTTGTCATATCAATAAATTTATATTCAAATTTAATCTTTTACAATTGATTCCTGGCTATTTATTTGTCTAACTGAACAGAGTCAGACTCCCTCCTGGCAATATGTGCTGCGCCAATTAAAACCATCATCAACAAAATTGAAATCATTTCTAAAGGCAATAAATATTTGCTCATCAAATTTATCCCGATGTTTCTAATGGTATTATCGGTGACTAAAATTACGTTTCCTTTGGCTTTCTCCGATGTAATCCAAGCTAGATTTTCAAAGTCGGTATGGAAGAAAACAAAATTTAACAAAAATAAAAAAGCCAAAGAAATAATTGCTCCTGGCAAACGGTGAGCAGATAATAATCCCGATGGAATTTTCTCCATGCCTTCTAAAGATTGCTTAGACGAAAGTAAAAAAGCGAATAGCAACAACACCAAAACTCCTCCAACGTAAATAACTACTTGCGTCAAAGCAACAAAATCTGCCAAAGCAAAAACATATAACCCGGCAACGGCAAAAAGGGTTACAAAAAACATAAAAACAGAGCGTACCAAATGCTGGCTTAATACAACAAAAGCACCACTTGCCAATCCCGTAAAAGCTAAAATGTAAAATATAATGGTTTCTATATTCATTATCTATTTTCTTCCATCTTTTTCAAAGCCTCCAATTTTGCAACTTGCCTTTCTGCTTGTTGTTTTTCTTGTTCCAATCTTTTTTCTACTGCTTCCGCCTCCGTCATGGTGGCAAATTTATAATTCAAATCAGAAATATGGGTTACGCTTTTATCGTATTGGGGTGTCATGATGATACATTCTGTAGGGCAAACCGTAGTGCATAAACCGCAATACATACATTTTGCCATGTCAATATCAAACTTGGGCGCATATAAACGTTTAACAGAACCATCAGAGGTTTTCCCAATCGCTTCCGTTGCTTTTATACTCTCAATGTCAATGCAATCAACCGGACAAATTTTGGCGCACAAATCACAAACAATGCAATCGTCAATTATTACATCTAACTGGTATCTGCCAACTTCTGGCACTGGCAATTTCTGATGAGGATATTGCACAGTAGCAATCCCACTTTGCTGCTCAAAATAATTTGTCTCTGCAATTCCCTTCACTTTTTTAGGTTCAGTTGCGCCACCTAAATGCTTCAGCGTAAGCGCCAAACCTTTCCATGCCGTCTGTAGTCCGTTAAAAGCTTCTTTAATCATTTAATATTTTCAATTATTTTGGGGTTTTAACACGCTTTACGCTGTATCTTTTTATTTGTCTTATTCTTCCACTCCGCTCAGAATGACAAATAAAAAGGATGCCGCTTCAATCGTTAACCCACCTTTCAAATGTTTCAAAAATTATCTAAACTATGATTTGTTTGATTTTAGGATTATTAAGATTTTAAACCTAAAGCATATTTTTTAATCTTTCAATTCTGTTAACTTTTCGCTTTCTGTAATTATTTGTCTGAATCTTGATTTACAAGATTTCAGGATTAACTTGATTAAAAAAAAATCATTATTCTCCTTTTACTCTGTGATAAAACTCTGCGTTCTGTGTGGTTAGACTTCGACTCCGCTCAGGCTGACAATAAAAGTAACATCCACAAACCAGAAATTACCAAACAAGCAAAAGCTAAGGGCGTCAACACTTTCCAACATAAAGTCATTAATTGATCTACCCGTAAACGAGGTAATGTCCATCTGATCCACATTTGTACTGCAACAACCAATAAACATTTTCCCATCACCCAAAAAATACCCCAAAAAATTCCGGTAGTGTATTCTGCTAATTTAAAACTTCCAATATTAGGAAAAGGTGTGTTCCAACCTCCCAAAAATAAAGTTACGCCTAACATCGCTACCAAAAACATCATGGCATATTCTGCCAAAAATATAAAGGCGAACCGTAAGCCTGTATATTCTGTATGGAAACCGCCAATCAATTCCGATTCTGCTTCGGGTAAATCAAAAGGAGCTCTGTTACATTCTGCCAATGAAGCGATAAAATAAATCATATAAGCAACCAACAAATGTGGTGCTTGAAAAACATTCCAAGCTAAAATTCCACCAATTTGGTTTACATTGATAAAACCCAAAAACAGGATATCTTGTTTGGATAAAATACCTTGATTATAATTTATTAATTGTAAATCTAAAGTTTGGGAAATCATGACTGCCGAAATGATAGCAAAACCGATTGGGATTTCATAGGAAACCATTTGAGCCACCGACCGAACTGCGCCCAACAAACTGTATTTATTGTTAGAACTCCAACCCGCCATTAAAATACCTAAAGCTTCTATAGATATAATTGCAAAGACATAGAAAACGCCCAAATTCATATTTGCGGTGACCAGTCCTGGTGCCCAAGGCAAAGCAACAAAGCCCAAATAAACAGCTACAAAAATAATTACTGGCGCAACGGTAAAAAGTACTTTATCTGCTAAGGCAGGAACGATGTATTCTTTTTGAATGAGTTTTAGAATATCAGCAAAGGTTTGTAGTAAGCCATATTTTCCAACTTCCATTGGCCCTAAACGGTCTTGGATAAAAGCAGAAATCTTTCGCTCGGCATAGACACTCACTAGAGAAAATAAGGCAATAAACCCAAAGATGGAAATGGCGACCAAAAAATATAGAAGGTAAAAGTTCAATCTCTACGTCTTTGTTTTAAAGTGCAAATCTAAGGAATTTGATTGGGGATTTTAGAATGTATAGTGGATTTGTCTCAGCAGGGTCTCTTGGAAACGACCCTGCTTTAATTAACACAGAGTCCATTAAATAGGAGACTCTGCTTGGACTAAAAGGATTTCGCAACATGGATGTCTCAGCAGGGTCTCTTGGAAAGGACCCTGCGCTAATTAACGCAGAGTCCCTGAAATAGGAGACTCTGCTTGGACTAAAAATGATTTCGCAACTGGGATGTCTCAGCAGGGTCTATTGGAAAGGACCCTGCTTTAATTAACGCAGAGTCCCTGAAATAGGAGACACTGTTTGGACCAAAACAGGGATCGTGATTTGTCTCAGCAGGGTCTCTTGAAAAGGACTCTGCGCTAATTAACGCAGAGTCCCTGAAATAGGAGACCCTGCTTGGACTAAAGAATTCTAAGAACAATTAGATAAGTGTGATTCTACTTAAAAAATTGCTTCTATCCATTCTAAAAACGCAACAGGGATGGTAATTATAATTTTGTACCAAGGGCATCCCCTTTGGGTAAAAAATTTATGCTCAGCACCGGAGCGATAGCGAAGTAATGGACAGTTCCAAAGGGAAAACCTTGTCTACCGGCTTTTGTCTCAGCAGGGTCTCTTGGAAAGGACCCTGCGCTAATTAACGCAGAGTC
>JBBRYE010000143.1:0-8337 GCA_038237895.1 Sphingobacteriales bacterium
AATAAAGGCTTGGGCAATGTTTGATTGGGCAAATTCTGCTTACAATTTGGTGATTACTTCTACCATTTTCCCCGCTTATTACACCGCCATTACTACTACAAGCAATAATAACGATAAAGTGTTTTTCTTTGGGTTTAAATTTGTGAATACTGCGCTTTCTAATTACGCTTTAGCTGTTGCTTATTTGATTATTGCTTTTCTTACTCCAATTTTAACGGCAACTGCAGATTATCGAGGAAACAAGAAAACTTTTATGATAGTTTTTACCTGGATTGGTGCTTTGGCTTGCGCTGGATTATATTTTTTTAAGATTGATACACTAGAGTTAGGTATTATTTTATTTGCCATAGCGGCAATTGGTTATTGCGGAGGTATTGTTTTTAGTAATTCTTATTTGCCAGAAATTGCAACACTAGACCAGCAAGATAAAGTTAGCGCTAAAGGCTTTGCTTATGGGTATATAGGTAGCGTTATTTTACAAATAATCTGTTTTGTTTTTGTATTGATGCCAGATTTATTTGGTATTACAGATGCATCATTCCCTGCTCGGTTATCTTTTTTATTGGTGGGTATTTGGTGGTTAGGCTTTTCATATATTCCATTTACTGTATTGCCAAAGGCGAGTCAGAATTATAATAAATTAGATAAGAAAAAAGTGGGTAGCGGTTTTGGAGAATTAATAAAAGTTTGGAATCAGGTAAAATCGATGCCTGTTTTAAAATCATTTTTATTAGCTTATTTTTTCTATGCAATGGGCGTACAAACCATTATGTTGGTGGCAGCAAATTTTGGCGAAAAAATATTGCATTTAGGCATTTCCAAATTAATTGCCACCATATTAATTATTCAGTTAGTAGCTATTATTGGTGCTTATTTAATGTCGAGGCTTTCACAAATTTATGGCAATATTAAAGTATTAATATTTGTAGTAGTGTTATGGATTTTTGTTTGCGTAGCTGCTTATTTTGTGGCTAATGAATATCAATTTTATGTTTTAGCAGCTGTAGTTGGTTTAATAATGGGAGGAATTCAATCCTTATCAAGATCTACTTTTTCTAAATATGTGCCCGAAGGAACTCCAGATACAGCCTCATTTTTTAGTTTTTATGATGTTACCGAAAAATTAGCAATTGTAGCTGGGCTTTTTAGTTTTGGATTTGTAGAAGAATTAACAGGAAATATGCGCAACAGTGCAGCAAGCCTTGGTTTGTTTTTTATAATCGGTTTAATTTTACTTTTTGTGACTTTGAAAAAAGAAACTGAAATATCTAAGATTTCTGTTAGTTAATCTACATTGTAAATAAGTATGAATAAAAAATTTTAAATTTTCTCTTTTTATGTTTAGTAGAAAAGTAGCATCTATTATTATTACTGGATATTTTCTTTTTGGGCAGTTAATTTTCCCTCTAGGAGATTTTTCATTGATGAGTGATTTAAAGGGCATGTATCAGAAATATCAAATAGTAGAAAACAGAAATGAGGTTGGTGCTTCAGATTTTGTATTTGATTATTTACTTCATGGTGAAACTATTTTTGGACATAATTATAATGAAGCTTCATCAAAAGATTATGGTTCAGTGCAATTTATTCATCATCCTAGTCCTACTAATTATATCCTAATTTCGTTTATCATTCCTCAAATTTATCATATAGATAATTCTGAATTATATAATATTCCTACAGGCCAAAAATTTATTGAGGGATATATCAATTCATTGTTCAGGCCCCCTCATGTTTAGTTTTTTCGGCTAACTTTTTAAAACATTTACATTAATTTTTAACATGAGAAAATTCTTATGGCTTTTGCTATTGGCATCACCAGCAGCAATTGCCCAACATCGCATATTTGCAATTGTTCAAAATGCAAAAACAAACTTACCATTAATGGGAGTATCGATTTTTATTAAAGATTCTAAACTGATAGGTACTACAGATAAAAATGGAGAAGTTTCATTTTCAATTGAACCGTCAAAAAATTACAGAATTACCTTTACCGAGATTAATTACGTAACCCAAACTATTGATTTTTACCCTAAAAATACCATAAACAACGATACTTTAAAGGTCAATTTAATTCAAAAAGATATGGAGGTGCAGGAAGTTATTGTGACTTCCACTCGTACCAATTCAAGAATTGAAGATAACCCAATTAGGATAGAAGTAATTGGACAGGAAGAGATTTCAGAAGAAGGATCTATAAAACCAATGGGTATTGCCAAACTTTTAACAGAATCTGGAAGTGTTCTTCCGCAACAAACTTCCTCAATTAATGGAAATGTAAGTATCCGTTTGCAAGGCTTAGACGGTAAATATACCCAGGTCTTAAAAGATGGATTTCCATTGTATAGTGGCTTTTCTCAAGGCCTTAGCGTTGTTCAAATTCCACCTTTAGATTTAAAACAAATAGAACTTATTAAAGGTTCCTCATCTTCTCTATACGGTGGCGATGCCATTGCAGGAACTATTAATTTAATAAGTAAACAACCTCAAAAGCAACATGAACTTACTTTCTTATTTAATGGAACTTCTTTAGGAGGAGAAGATGCAAATGTTTATTATTCGAAAAGATGGAAGAAATTTGGTCTTAGTTTTCTGTCTGCTAATAGCTGGCAAAAGGCAAAAGACATTAATTTGGATGGTTTTACAGAGTTACCTCAAAGCCAAACATTTAATGTTTCACCAACTATTTATTATTATCCAAATGCAAATACAACTTTACGTTTTGGCCTAAATGGAACATTTGATAAAAGAAACGGTGGCGATATCTTGGCAATAAGTCAACAGACCAATCCTCAACATGTTTATTTTGAGCAAAATATAACACGTCGCTTATCTTCCCAATTTTTGGTAGAACATCGTTTTACTCCAAATACACAATTAACTTTTAAAAACAGTGAAAGTTATTTCAAACGTTCTATTAGTTTGGATAATTCATCATTCGCTGGTAATCAATGGAATAGCTTTTCTGAAACCAGTTTACTCCAAAAGTTTAGGCAACATACATTAGTTGCCGGTTTTAATTTGAATACAGAAAATTTTAAGGAAGATTTTGCTTTAAGTCATTTAAAAAGGGATTTAAATTACTTCACTATTGGTTTGTTTTTACAAGATGATTGGAAATTAAGCAAAGATTTGATTGCAGAAGTTGGATTAAGAAACGATTTCCAGAATAAATTTGGAGTATTTTTTCTTCCTCGTTTATCCTTACGCTATCAAATTAATTCAGGGTTTTATATTCGAGCAGGGAGTGGGTTAGGTTATAAGTTACCTACTATATTTTCAACTTCGGCAGAAGAAGTGGGTATTAATTTAATAAAACCACTACCTCAAAATATTAAAGTAGAACAGTCCATTAGTGCCAATTTAGATTTTAACTATAAAGTTGATTTAGATGATGAAGCTAATCTTACTTTTAATCAATCTTTCTTTACCACTAAAATCCAAAATCCATTAGTTTTACAACAATTTACGTATCAAAATGAGCTTTTACCAATTAATGTTTCTGGCTTTGAAAGTGATATTAAATTTAGGGAAGATGAATTTCAGATTATTGGAGCATACTCTTTTACAAACGCGAAGAGAACTTATAATTTAGAACAAAAATTTATTCCGCTTACACCGCAACATAAAGCAAATTTAGATGTGATTTATGAAATTGAGGGGAAATATTCATTTACAGCAGAGGGTCTTTATTTATCATCTATGTATAGGGATAATGATACTAAAACGCCTTCTTTCTTCACTTTAGGTCTTAGCTTACAAAAATATTTTAAACGTTTTAGCCTAATAGCTAATTTAGAAAATGCATTGGATGTAAAGCAAAGCAAACAAGAAACGTTAGTATTACCTCCATTAAATGATCCATCTTTCCGACAAATTTATGCTCCGTTAGAAGGGAGGGTTTTTAATTTGGCTTTGAAATTGAATTTATAAGATTAAGTAGTGATATCCGTTAAAAATAGTTTCATTAAAGAAATTCAGAAAAGGAAAAATTAATGTCGATAAGTGAAATTAAACCATCCTTCATTAAAAGGATGAAGGATAAAGTAAAAAAAATGAAGCGAGATACTCTTGCTCTCTATTATTCTTATCGACATCCTGAGACACCTTTTACTGCAAAATTACTCATTGGTGTCACTGTTGGATATTTGATGAGTCCAATAGATCTTATCCCTGATTTTATTCCAGTTCTAGGTCTGCTGGATGATTTGCTAATTGTACCTTTTTTGATTGTCTTATCCATTCAGTTAATTCCTAAAAAGGTATGGGAAGCTAGCTTACAAATAGCGATATCGGAACCCATTCAAATTAAAAAGGCAAAATGGTTTGTGTTTATTATTGTATTGATTTGGTTGTTAGCAGTTGCTAGCATATATTTCTATTTACTACCCAGTTTATTTACCCAATCATAGTCAAAAAAATTTGGCAATACTCTTCTACTTTCAATCCCAATAATAGGATCGTTTATATTCTTTAGATGCATCAAAGTTATAGTCCGGAACGAATTATTTACCATAAGTGAGGTCGTTTTTTAACGGTCGAATCTGATATGTTTTAAATTTTATCAATTTTTTTTTGAAAAAAGCAGAACTTTTTCTTACCATTGCAACATTATTTATAATTAGTCTAAATAAAAATGAAGCAAAAGATACTCATCATTCTATTAGCATGTATTGGAATTCACGTACAGGCGCAAACCAAAAAAGATACAGTAGGTAAACGTAACATCATATTAAATGAAGTGCGGATAATTGATGTTAAAGCGATTAAAGGAATGGGTTACTTGGGTGAAACTAGTAATCATATCAATTACTCAGGGAAAAAGACAGAGGTTATTTTATTGGATAGTTTAGATGCCAATACTGCGCAAAATAATCCCAGACAAATATTAGGTCGCATTCCAGGAGCTAATTATTCCGAAACCGAAGGAAGTGGATTTCCTACTAACGGAATTGGCTTCAGAGGATTAAACCCTTCACAATCCATAGAGACCAACACTAGGCAAAACGGATATAACATTGCTGCAGATTTATATGGATATTCAGAGGCTTATTATTTACCGCCACTAGAAGCGGTTGAGCGAATTGAGGTAATTAAAGGCTCCTCCTCCTTACAATTTGGTTCTCAGTTTGGGGGTGTTATTAATTATATACTTAAAAAAGGCAATCCAAATAAAAAGTTCGAACTCAATTCTAAAGAAACTGCAGGAAGCTTCGGCTTTGTAAATGCATATAATTCTATTGGAGGGCAATTAGGGAGATTAAATTATTTCAGCTTTTTAGAATTGAGTAGAATTGATGGTTACAGACCCAACGCTAATGTAAAACGTTTAAGTGGTTACGGTTCTTTATCTTATCAAGTAAATAACAAACTTAAGTTAGATTTAGAGTATTCATTACTAAGAAATCGAATTCAGATGCCTGGAGGCTTTACTGATGAACAGTTTAACGCGGATAGTAAGGCATCTTATCGTTCTCGAAACTGGATTACTTCGCCTTGGAATATAATTGCTTTAAAAGCAGATTACAAATTATCTGATAAAACTTTTATATCCTTAACAAATGCTTTGAACTTGAGCAGTAGGTCTTTGGTTTGGCGTAATGAAGATGGTGGTCCTGCCGCTATGGATGACATAGATCCAGCAACCAACCAATATGTGAACAGAGAAGTAGGTATAGAAAAATTTCACAACAACACTACAGAGCTTCGTTTCTTTAAGGAATATAAGAGCAGCAATTTCTCAGGTAATTTAGCTGCTGGTGTTAGAGGTTTTTATGGTAAACTAAGACGGCAAGGTGGTGGCGTTGGCACAACAGGTATTGATTACAATTTGACATTAGTTGAACCAGATTTTGGATACGATCTTAATTTTAGTACCACAAATGTCGCTCCTTTTATAGAAAACACTTTTAAATTTGGTAAGCTATCAATAACGCCTGGATTAAGATATGAGTTTATTAAATCAGGTGTAAAAGGATATAATGAATCTTCGGACCATAGTGAGGTTTTACAGAGTAATTATACCCAAAATAGAAGTTTTTTTTTAGGCGGCTTAGCATTACAATATAATCTAAACTTTAATAGCAACTTCTATGGAAATATTACCCAAGCATATCGCCCAATTGATTATTCCAGCTTAACACCTTTAGCCAGCATAGCTCAGGTAAACCCAAACTTAAAAGATGCTAAGGGTTATAACATTGATGCAGGGTTTAGAGGAATTCTTAAAGATTATCTTAACTATGATATCAGCCTTTTTTACCTGAGGTATAACGACAGAATAGGAGTAATAGAAAAAACAGATGGACAGGGAAATACCTTCCCATTTAGAACCAACATTTCAGATAGCGAACATAAAGGGATAGAAAGTTATTTAGAATTAAATATAACAAAATGGCTTTCGCCAGATCAGAAAAACTGGACTTTTAGTGTTTTTAATTCGAATGCTTTGATTGATGCCAAATACATCAATGGAGAATTTAAAGGAAAACAAGTGGAATATGCACCAAAAATAATTAACAGATTAGGAGTTACAGGGAGATACAAAAATCTGTCGGCTACTTATTTGCTGAGCTATACTTCCAAATCTTTTGGAGACGCATCAAATGCTGTAAAACCATCTGCTGATGCTGTTGCAGGTTTAATTCCCTCATATACTGTGATGGATTTTGCTTTAACACTTCGTTTAAAAAAGATAAACCTAAAGGCAGGAGCTAATAATTTTACAGACACCCAATATTTTACTAAAAGGACTGATGAGTACCCAGGGCCAGGAATTATACCTTCTATTGGTAGAAGTTTTTATGTAGGATTAGGTTTTAAATTTTAGTCTTATAAAACATAATGATTGACAAATATCCAATAAGAGCGTTTTATATATAAAATAAGAAATCTGTTGATTAAACTTATTTAAGTTTAATCAACAGATTTTATTAGTATTCAGCTATTTTATTAATTGAGGGAAAACCATTCTTAGTTATCTTATGCTACTTTTTCATCATAATAAAATACAGAAGTAAATCAGTTTTACCTAACCAGTAAGAGAGCGTATTTAAGAGTTAATTCAAATAGCCACCTTTATTAAGAGACAAAAAATCTAATTAATCAATATTAGCATTTTTCAGTCTTAAAGCATTTACAATAACTGAAACTGAGCTGAAACTCATCGCCAATGCAGCAATCATAGGTGAAAGTAACATTCCAAAGAATGGATAAAGAATTCCCGCAGCTATTGGGATACCAATTACATTGTAACCCAATGCAAAAAATAAATTTTGTTTAATGTTTCTCATCACATTATGGCTCAGTTGTTTTGCTTTTGCAATACCATTTAAATCTCCTTTAACTAAAGTAATTCCTGCACTCTGTATCGCTACATCTGTTCCTGTACCCATTGCAATCCCGATATCAGCTTGAGAAAGTGCAGGTGCATCGTTAATTCCATCGCCAGCCATGGCTACTTTTTTGCCAGATGCCTGAAGTTTTTTTATTTCTTCCAATTTATCCTGAGGTAACATTTGGGCTTTGTAACCGTCCAAATTTAAAGTCTCACTTACTGCTTTTGCCGTATCCTCATTATCGCCAGTAAACATAATTACCTGCAACCCTTCTTTTTGTAACCGATTTATCGCCTCTTTACTTGATGCTTTGATTTTATCAGCAATCACCACAAAACCTACCACTTTATGATCAACAGCTAAATAAGAAACAGTTTTCCCTTGCTTTTGTACAGCAGTTACTTCTTCATTAATTTCTTTTGTGATGGTTGCTTTAACATCTTCCATCAATTTATCATTACCTAAGGCTAACTTCTTGCCGTTCAATTCTCCAATTACCCCTTTACCAGTGATGGCTTCAAAATTTGAAATCGGCTGTACTTTAATATTTTTCTCTTGACCATATTTCAAAGTCGCTTGTGCCAAAGGGTGCTCACTTGAACTGTTTAAAGAAATAATTTTTTCTATGAGGTCGCTTTCGCTGAAAGTGGATGATTTACTGACTACTTTTTCTACCGATGGCTTTCCTTCGGTTACAGTTCCCGTTTTATCGATAACTAATACGTCCATTTCATTCATTTTTTCTAATGACTCAGCATTTTTTATCAGCACACCAGATTGCGCTCCTTTACCTACACCCACCATTACCGACATCGGCGTTGCCAAACCCAATGCACAAGGGCAGGCGATAATCAAAACTGCAATTGCATTTACAAATGCATAAACATAAGAAGGTTCGGGACCGTAAATTGCCCAAATAACAAAGGTAATGATGGAAACCAAAACAACGATTGGAACAAAATATCCTGAGATTTTATCGGCCATTTTTTGAATGGGTGCT
>JBBRYE010000144.1:0-7953 GCA_038237895.1 Sphingobacteriales bacterium
AGCTGCCATATTGTAAGAAAAGGCGACTGGATCAGAAAAAATAGAATTTTTTCTCCATTGCCCGTCAATAAAGTTTAGGTTAATGTATAACTGATCGTATTGATTTTTTTGCTCAAAAGCGAAAAACCCAAAATACTCTTGTTTAATAGCCCATAAAGCTGCAAATACAGATAATGATAACCAAAAAATTAAAATGGTTCTTAAAAATTTAACGTTATTGATGTAGTAAGTGAATATGTAATAGGAAAGCATAACCAATGCAACGCTTCTAATGGTGTAAAGCCAGGCTAATTTTGATGCTGCAACCGGATTAAAAATCTGTAAAAGATTATATCCTATCCAAATGATTAATATGTAAGAAATAGGGTTTTTAAATATCCAATAATTACGGTTATATTTTTGTTTGATAAAAAAGGCTAAAATTAAAACAACCAACATTCCATCCATTAGTGTACCCAATGGAAATGTAGTAGTTACCAAAGTAATTAAGAAGATGATGAAGTAAGAACCAAACATTAATGCTAAAACAGCAAATTTTGGTTCTTTAATTACAAGATAAACAAAGACAATAATGAATGAAAAGATTAAGGGCAATAAACCATATTTAAAGCCATAGTTTGTAAAAACGAAAGCACTAATTATGGATAGCAAAATCATGATGATTAATGCCATGGGTAATTTTGATTTATCGTAACCCTGAGATTGAAGTTCTAGATTTTCCACTAAAAAAATACTATTTTAAAAACGAAAAAATAAACCAAAACAGCACAAATAAGAATAGCTAATGTTCTTTTAAAACGAATTAAGTTAGCTTCATTTCTTTCTTTAACGGTTCCTGTTGGGTTTACTCTCATTCTAAATTATTTAATTTATAATTTCTTGATGTTTAGTTGCTACCGAGATTTTGTTTGCAGATTTTATTTTTGTTAAAGATAAAACTTGGTAAAACATAAACTTTGGTATTCCTTTTAACGCTCTGTAAATTCTTTTATCAGCTTTGCTTTTTGATAATGCTAATAAAAAACTTGCTATAAATAATACAAATCCTAAAAGCCATATTGTATAGTTAAAGGCTAAAATTATATTTATAAATATTGCTAAAATCGACAATAATAAAAACACAAAGAGGGGAGGTCTTAATAACACAAAACCAAAAATAAATTGGTTTAATGATGGTGTTGATATTCCCCTGTTTATTAATCCAAAACCGTAGTTAAAATACTTAAACCAAGTATTTATCCATCGTGATCTTTGTTTTACCAATTGATCTTTATTGGAGGTTTTTTGATCGTAAACTATTGCTTTGTTATTAAATGCTATTCTTATATTTTGTTTTACCAACCAATTTTGTAAAACCTTATCAAAACCTGCCCCGCTAACTTTGTTATGCTTTAAAAACTGTTTATAAATATCGGCATTAAATGCCATCCCAGATCCTGCTAATGTTGCGGAAGAACCACTTTTGAATAATAATTTACCATCATAATAATGGTAATAAATATCTCTGGCTGCATCTAAACATGCATAAGTGGTATCTAAATTTTTAGCTTCTCTTATTCCTTGAACTGCTTTAAAACCTGCTTCAAAATTTTTGTTTATTTCATAGAGGTAATGCTCATCAACAATATTATCACTATCAATAATTGTGATTACCTCATGGTTGCGAATAAAATGTTCTGTTGCATATTCATGAGAACCTGTATTACTTGCAATTATTTGCTCTGGCCTTAAAACTTTAATTCTTTCATCTTCAAAAATTAAAGAAGTTACATCACAATCATCGGCAACTAAATAAACTATAAAATTTTGATGGCTTTGTTTTAAAATGGATTCTATTACGCTTTTAAGTTGAAATGTTTGTTGGTAAGCAGTAACTATTATGGCAAAATCAAACTCTTTTTTTTGTTTATCAATATAAAAAGACTGCTTTTGAAACCTGCTAAAAACAAATAAAGCAATAGGGAAAAACAGGTGGAATCCGATAAGGATTTGTAAAACCAACCAACTGATCTCTATTGCTTCTTTTATCATTTATTCTATAAAGTTAGCATTAAAATTACTTTCGTTCTTAATCTTAGTTTCTACTGATACTTTATTTATTACCCATCCAATAAACTGGCCGTTTAAGCCTTTAAGGTAATTGATATGTTGTTTTTTACTGTTCGATAAACTTTGATTTGCTTCAAAAACACCCATCACTTTATCAGAAATAGAATTCCATTCTTTTGCTTTACTTAAGGTATCTAAAGATGGTGTTTCTATTAAAATTACATCAAACTCTGATCTTAACTGATCGAAACGTCTGTTTACAGTTTCTTCATCTGCAATTTCAAATAAAGATTTATCCTCACCTTTATTTCCCATTACCATAATTCCTGCACTAAATTCTGCAGATCCTAAATTACCAGTCTTAAGAAAATCTTCTATAAAAAACTTAGAATTAGAATTTTCTGTAATGCTAGGGTGATCAAAATTACCATCAATTAATAATACTTTTTTACTAATAACCACATAAGAATATGCAATACAAGCTACTAAAAGCGTTTTTCCCTCACTATCATTCATACTGGTAATGTTTAAAACTTGCCCTTTTGTTTGAGTTGTCATTGGTGTTAGCTCTCTGCTTATCTCATACCTTGCAGATCTTAATTGTTTTTTAAGCTCTTGCATTTCTGGATTAGAGTGTAGGTTGCTCCAGATTTCTTTAAGAGCTAAACTAGCAGAATTTACACGGTTAATCTTTCCTAAAACCGGTATCTCTGTAATTTGAGCAAGTTCTCTTGGTGTACCAATTTTATTATCAAAATAAAAGATGATAAAGAACACCAATAAACAGAACACAAAGCTGATGATACCACTTAGGATAATCAATAGCATCTTTTTAGATGGAAGCTCTATTCCTGGATTAGCAACTTGTACTTGTCTCAATCTTGATGTTAAGCTGGCATCTAAACTCGCGTCGTTATATTTATCTAAAATATCTAAATATTCTTTACTAGCAATATCAATTTTACGTTCTAAAGATTGGATTACAGCTTCATGAGGCACCAATTTATCAAATCGGTTATTCATGTCTGCTAATTCTCTTTTCAATAAATTAAGGCTGTATCTAGCGATATCATAATCTACTTGTAAGCCTAATTTTTTTACTATTAAATCTCTTTTCTGGTTTAAAGGATTATCAATATACTTATCAGAAGCGGTAAGTATTTGTTTGTTCATTATTTCCATTAAAGAATCTATAGAAGACTTATATGATTCTTCAAATCCGCTTTGAACGTATTTTTCAGTAACCATAGCTAGTTCTTTTTTTGTTTGAACCAGTGCCTGATTAATTTTTGTTAACGAAGCTTCAAAATATCTTCTTTGGTTTGGATCAAAGTTTTTATCAATGTTAGAAATTGTACCTTTTAAAGAAACAATATCTTTTTCTGCTTCTTGTTTACGTCTTTCATATTCTGCAGAAAGCTCATACATTTTTCTAGATTGCTCTTGCAAATTGATGATCCTATTTCTGATTTTATATTCTTTTAAAGCCTGTACATTTTTATTAAGTGTATCGCTCTTAACTTTTGCTTTTTCTGATAAAAACCTAACCGCTTTATTTTGATTTTCTTTTAATATAGATGTGTAATAGGTTACAAACTCAGAACATTCTGTATTTACAACAAATGCAGATAGCTCAGGATTTTCTGATGTATACCTTACAGATATAAAATCACTACTTTCTAATCTATCAGCAGTAAGATTGTCTAATACTTTTTCTGATGTATAATCCATAGATTCCATCATATCATACAATTCTTTGTCCTCTAAATCAAATCTGTTGATGGTTTCTCTGTTAGAAAATTTTCTTTTATAACTATTTAAAAGTTTTCTTCTTTCAACTTCAGATAAATCTTTAATCTTATTACTCCATTCTCTAAAAGGTTTATCGGATGTAAGATCATGAATCATTAATTGGTAAGAAACCATATTAACAATTTTTTGCAATTTCATAATCTCTATTAAGTTAGAGAATTCTCTTATTACACTACTTTCTTGTTTATCTGCAGTGTTTGATAAAACCTGAGTCTCGTCAACAATACCAGTAGCTACTTGTCCTTCTGCAACATATTGATCTTCTAGGTTTCTCACCAAGAAAAAAGCAATGATGATGGTGATGATGGGCACCGATATAATTACAAATCTGTACTTGTAAAGTAGTTTGTAAAATTTCTTTAATTCTTCCATTATTTTATGTCTTCTAGTTTAGTTATGGTCAATTCTTCTATTGATGCTTTTGCGGTAAGAAATGTAGCTTCTGCTTCTAATTTTTGCTTACTTATGCTACTAAAGTTTACTAATGCTTCGCTATAAACTCTAAATTCTACTTCGCCTCTTTGGTATCTAACTCTTAAATCATTTAAAAGTCCTTCAGCATCTTGTACGCTTTTTGAAAAAAGTTTAATAGTATTTAATTGTTGTATGTAAGTAAAATATCTCTTCTTAACCTCAATCTCTAATGTTTGCGCATACTGGCTTTCGTTAGCTTCTGTTAATAGAAGATTTTCTTTAGCAATTTTTATCTTGTTAGGTTTTTGCAATATATCAGCAACATTTATATTAACACCAAATTGAAGTCCTGATACAAATGGAGAGTTGTTAGAATTAAATACAGTGTTAGGATTTGTTAAATAGAAAGCGTTTAAAGGAGAAAACCAATTCAATTTCTGTCCTGTAATGTTTAATTTATCAATATCCTTTTGTATTTGATATTGTTTAACGGCAGGATAATTTTCTCTTGCAGTAGCAAGCAATTTTTCTAGATACAAATAATTTACATCCTGAATCATACTTTGTTGGGCTTTTACTTTAGTTGTAAAAACCGATAAAGACAATACAATCAGCAACAAGCAACAGATTCTTTTGAAAGAGCGATTCATATATTTTAGTTTAAGTTTTGGAGAGTTGATTATAAAAATCCCTCAAATCTCCATTCCTTGATTAGACAATATAATGCCAACTTCCAAACATTTATGTAAAACAGCTTTGTTGTGGGCGTACATGGTAATAAAGCCTTATTTATTTAAAAATCACCGATTTATAGATGGGGAATTTTAATATTACAATTGATTAAACTGGGGAATAAAATTCCTAATTGTAGAATATTATTCTTTATAAATAAATATTAGGTTATTACTAAGTTTACGCAATATTTTAAAATATAGCCCTTAAATACCTTTAAGAGTATTTAAATATTCTATACTATTAAATTAATGGTAGTGGATTGATATTTGGATATACGGTTTCACAACTTAAAGATTGCATTCACTAAATAACGCTCAACATGAAAATTAAATCTTTACCAAGTCTTATCATGACGGTAGTTTTTGTGCTCGTTAGTTTTATAACTAAAGCGCAGTTACCCTACTTTCAAAGTTTTAAAGAGACAACGGCAAACAACATCCAATTTGGCGGTGCTCCAACTGCTGTTTTAACTGCAGCCTCCGGAATAGATGCTCCAGGAAATGGATATCTGAGACTAACTAACGGTTTGGTAAATCAGAAAGGATATATTTATGGCACTGATAATTTTACAACCAACCAGGGTTTAAGTATTTCTTTTGAATACTTTACTTACGGTGGTAGTGGTGCAGATGGAATATGTTTTTTCTTATTTGATGCTACCGCCAGCCCTTTCAATATTGGAGGTTTTGGAGGTTCATTAGGATATGCACAATTTAATTTAACAAATCCTGTTTCTCCTGGAGTAAGTAAGGGATACATTGGTGTAGCCTTAGATGAATTTGGAAACTTTCCAAATCCTAGAGAAGGTAGACAAGGTGGTATTGTAGGGCCAGGATTTTATGGTATCTCTTCTAAATCTGTTGCCATAAGAGGTAAAGGAGACGGAGCCGCACAAGTTCCTAATAACTATAGATACCTAACCTCTGTAACTGCAAGTAGTAAAGGTGTAGATTTAGTAGATGATGGTGCAGCCACAATGCGTACTCCAGACAGCACACAGTTAGGTTATAGAAAAGCTTTCGTTGATTTACAACCAAATGTAAATGGCGGCTATAATGTTTCTGTAAGAATAAAAGTTGGTGGAACGCCTACAAAAACCACTACGGTAATTGATAGTTACTATTATCCAGATCTTGCACCAGCCTTAGTAAGATATGGTATTTCTTCATCCACTGGAGATTTAACCAACTTTCATGAAATTAGAAATTTAAGAATTAATGTTTTTGCACCACCATTTACCAGCCCTATAGCTTTAGATGATATTATTACAGAATGTGCAAGCAAAACAACAAATATTAATGTTGCATTTAATGATGCTTCTACAAATGCAGGAGGTAATATAGATTTAACTTCTATAGATTTAGATCCAACTGTTGCAGGCGATCAAAAAAGTTTTTTAGTTGCTGGAAAAGGAACTTTTACTGCAAATAATAACGGTACCGTAACTTTTACACCGCTTAACGGAACTGTAACTGGACCAATAAATGCAAAATATACCATTTCAGATAGTTTTGGTTATAAATCTGCTCCTGCAAATATTGTGATTTCTGAACCTGTAACTGTTATATTGGCTAACGCAGGTCCTGATCAATTAATTAATATCGGTGCTGCAACCGGTACAACAACAATTACTGGTAACGCACCATTAAATTCTACTGGAAAATGGACACAAACATCTGGACCTGCTGGTACAGTAATTAGTTCGCCAAACACTCCATCAACAGCAATTACAGGTGTAAACGGAACTTACATTTTCACCTATACTTTAACAGCTCCAAATCAGTGTCCGGTAACTGATGATGTACAAGTTATTATAAATGCTATTCCTGTAGCTGTAGATGATATTGTAGCCGCAAGTTTAAATAATCCAATTCCAATCAATGTGATTGGTAATGATACCGATAGAGATGGAAACCCAACGATAGATAAAACAACAGTTGTTATAAAAACTCAACCAACAAACGGAACGGTAACCGTTAATCCAGTAACAGGTGTAGTTACATATACGCCAAATCCTGGGTATTCTGGTCCGGATAGCTTTACTTATACTGTAAAGGATATTAGAGGAGCAGAATCAAATCCTGCAACTGTAAGAATTACTATACCTATACCACCAAAAATCGGCTTAGCCAAATCTTTGATCAATATTGATACACAACCAGATGGTTCATTCAATGTGAAATTTCAGTTTAACATAAAGAATTACAGTAGTGTTGCGCTTCAAGATATTTCATTAATTGATGATTTGGCAGCTTCATTCCCAAACACTACAATTAGAGTGATAAGTTTAACATCTACAGGTGCTACAGTTTTAACTACAAATGCGGCTTATAATGGTACTTCTATAAAAGAGATGTTAAATGGAAATAATCAGCTCCCTGGAAATGCAACTGCACAAATAGAATTAGTAGTAAATATTACTGTTAACGGTAACAATTACAATTATAACAATACTGCTACTGCTCAAGGTGCTTCAGTACTTGACGGAACAAAAACTACGGATCAATCTACAGATGGAATTTCACCAGACCCGATTACACCTAATGATGTAACGCCTTCAATTCCAACACCAGTTAAATTTATAGTAGATAAAATTTTTATTCCAGGTGGTTTTTCTCCTAATGGAGACGGCACAAACGATGATTTTGTGATACCTAACTCGGGTTTAACCCCTGTTGATTTTGAAGTCTATAACAGATGGGGAAATGTGGTTTACAAATCTTCTAACTATTTAAATACTTGGAACGGAACCGCAAATAAAGGTTTATTGATCGGTCAGGATTTACCAGTTGGAACTTATTATTACATAGTAATTTACAACGGTAAAAAGTATAACGGATACCTAACTCTAAACAGATAATCGTCATGAAAAAATTAATATATACAAGCATTTATTTTTTGATGCTGCTAGCTTTTGCTAAAGAATCTAAAGCTCAACAAGAT
>JBBRYE010000145.1:0-7918 GCA_038237895.1 Sphingobacteriales bacterium
ATTCCAATATGAGTGGGGATGTAATTGTGTATTTAAGAGGAGGCGCTCATGTTTTGACAAGTACCTTATCATTTAATGAATTTGATTCTGGCACTAATGGATATAGCATCATTTACAGCGCTTATCCAAATGAATATCCTATTATTAGTGGCGAAAAAAACATTACAGGATGGGCAATTCATGATGTTACTAAAAATATTTATAAAGCAAATGCAGGAAACATATTTACAAGGCAGCTTTATGTAAACGGAGACAGAGCAATTAGAGCAAGAAGTAATAGCGGTTTATCTAATTCAACTTTTGATTCTATTGGGCATACCACCACTGATCTTTTTTTAGCTACTTGGAAAAATCCTACCTATATGGAAATGGTTTATAAAGAGAAATGGACAAACTCTAGATGCGGTATAAGCACTATTTCTATAAACAACGGGCTTGCCCGCTTAACAATGAAACAACCTGGATGGAGATATTGCTCTAATAAAGGATTAACATCTGCAACTAACCCTTGGTATTATGAAAATGCTTACGAACTTTTAGACTCTGACGGGGAATGGTATTTAGACAAAACAGGGGCCGTAGGCGGTTTAGCTAATACACTATATTATAAACCATATCCTTCACAGGATATGAGTAACATTATCATTAAAACTCCAATTTTAGAAAGATTAATTGTTGCACAAGGTTCTAATAAAGATAACCCAATACATGATATACAATTTTTAGGGATTGGTTTCGAGTATACTACTTGGAATAGGCCTGATGGCAATAGAGGACATGCTGATGCCCAAAACAATGTATTATTAGAAACCATTGCTAACCTCAATATTATAAATGGTGCCGCTGTAACGCTTAAATATGCAAGTGATTTTTTATTTGAAGGATGTCGCTTTAGTAAACTTGGCGGAACTGGTATAAATATGTATGCAGGTTCTGCAAATAATCTGATTAGAGGCTGCTCATTTGAAAATATTTCTGCTAATGGAATACAAATTGGCGATTATAATGGATGGAACTTAACAACAAGCGAGAACTATCTTTTAAATACAGATCCAAAACTCATTGTTAAAAATAATGATGTTCATAACTGCTTTTTCAATTATTGTGGTATAGATTACAGGTCATCCTCTGCAATAGGGGTAACCGTTACCCAAGATATGGAGATTTATAATAATGAAATAGCCAACATGCCTTATATAGGCATTCATATTGGTTGGGGTTGGCAAACTTATGCTTCAACTTTAGCAAAAAATGTAAAAGTTAAGCATAATTATATTCATAACGTAATGGCCGAACTTGATGATGGAGCTGGTATTTATAATCTTGGGGCTCATGGGTCATCACAAAATATATCGCAAATTGATAGTAATTATGTAAGAACTTCTAATGACCATGCCTTATATTTTGATGAAGGATCTAGCTGGTTTAGGGCCATTAATAACGTGTTTGATGATATTATTTCGGTTAATATCAATATTTCTACACCAGATAAACGTGATTTAAGTGTAACCGGAACATTTGCTGATGACAATACCTTTTGGAATAGTGGTACAAGAACCACTGTAAGCCCAATTACAGTTGTAACAAACGGGAATTGGCCTTCAACAGCAAGGTATGTAATAGATAATGCTGGATTAAAACCCAAATTTAAATATCTACGTTTTACAGATATCATCGATAATAACTTTAATAGAGAAATTACAAATAGCGTTCCTTCCGCTTATGTTATTAATCCAGGCGATGGGTCTGTTACTGTTTCCAATACTCCAGATGCAGTAGATAAAAGTTTACAAATAGCTAAAAGCGGCACTTCTACATTTACAGATGCAAAAAGAGTTTTCGATTCTACAAAAGGAAAAATAATATTTGAAGCTGCTTTAATGACTCCCTCTACTGCAAGCTGGAAAAATGCCTTTTATATTTTGGATAAGAACAGTACAGTGGCTATTAGTATCATATTTAGAGAAGGTAATTTACAGATTTTTGATGGTTCTGGTCAATACACAACTATTCAATCTTTTATCGCATCTACATGGTATAGCCTCAGAATAGAAATGGATACAGAAACTCAAAATTATTCTGTGTTTGTAGATAACATATTGAAAATCTCTAATAAAGTTTTTAGAAATAGGGTATTAGAAATAAGTCAAGTTTTATTTGGTATTGGCTCTGGTAACTCTGGGACTTTATATGTTGATAATTTCAAGGTATCATCAGACTTAAATTATTTAAAAAACAACTTTAATACTACACTTACAAACGCTAGACCTTATTTATGGGAAACTGTTAGCTCAGGCGGGACTGCCAGAGTAGAAGAAATTCCTTCAAGTATAGATAAGTCAATAAAACTTATTAAAAGTGGTACAACTAATAACGTACAAGCGTCAAAAACGCTAGAACCTTTAAGCGGTAAAATTATAGTTTATGCAAAGGTAATGACAGAATCTATTACCGATTGGAAAAATGCCACCTATTTGTATGATAGGAAAGGAGTAGTTGCGCTAAGTCTAATTTTTAAAGATGGTAATATTCAGCTATTTAATGGCTCTGGAAACTATATCACTATACAACCCTTTTTAGCTGGCACTTGGTATGAAATTAAGCTTGCATTAAACACAGAGAGCAACAAAGTAGATGTATACATCAATAACGAAATAAAACTAACACAAGAAAGCTTTAGAAATAATGTGGCAGATATCAGCAAAATACAATTTGCTATAGATGAAAATTATACAGGCAACTTATTTATTGATGATGTTCAAATTTATGATGCATCCCCCCCAATTCTTACAGTTTTATCTGCAAAATATATTCATTTAACAGCAGAAATAGATCCAAATAGCACTAAAAAACAAGTTAACATTAAATGGCAGTCATCAGAAGACACTATGAATATGGAATTTATAGTACAAAAATATAAAAATGCATTTTCATTCACTGCAATTGATACCCTAACAATCAGAAATATTGAAGATAAGAAAGCAGTTTATTTTTCAAAAGACACTTTGCCTCATTTTGGCACCAATTATTATCGTTTAAAGGTTATAGATAAAGAAGGGAAAATAGATTATACAAACCTAGTTTCTGTAAACATAAAAAATTTACTAAGTGATTTTGATGTTTATCCTAATCCAGTAAGCACAACAGCAAAAATTTTAATAAATACTGTTTATGCTCAAGATGTTAAACTAAGATTAATAAATGTTTTAGGTAATGAAATATTTTCTAAAGTAATAAGATTAAGAGAGGGAATGCAGGAAGAAACAATTGATTTAAGTAACCTCAACACAGGCACCTATTTTATTAATATACAGTTTGATAAAGAATTTATAAGCAAAAAAATAATAAAGTTTTAACCAATTAAAAAATCAATTATGAAATCAATTTTTACAACATTAGGACTTTTTTGTAGCCTTACGGCTGCAGCTCAGTTTACTGCTAACAATTTAGTGGTATTAAGAGTGGGGGATGGTAGTACCGCATTGGGTACAAATTCCGCTCAGGTAAGTTTAGTAGAATTTACAAAAGCGGGAGCTGTTGTGGGTTCAGCTTTAGATATTCCAAGTACTACAGCCGGAAGTAGGCTAGTTTTACAAGGTAATCCCGGTACTGCAATTAATTTAGAAGGTGCTCTAAGGCTTTCAGAGAACAAGGCATTTTTGACATTTGCTGGTTATGATGCCGATTTAGCAGCTACCGCTGCTTTAACTCAAGATAATACCACAAAAGTAATAGCTAGGGTTGGGCTTGATAAGGTTGTAGATTTAACTACGAAAATCACACAAACCGGTACTGCTCTAGGTATACGCTCTGTTGTATCTACAGATGGCACAAAATTTTGGTTTAATTTTAATGGAGCCTCCAGCCCTGGAGTATCTTACATGCAGTATGGCGGTACCGCAACTTCGCATTTTCGCATTGCAGATCAGCGAGATTGGCGAGCAATTAATATTATTAATGGGCAATTATATGGTAATGTTAGCAATCAATTAATACAAATTGGTGCTATTACTGCTGCAACAAATAGTCTAAGTCCTTTAACTTCTGCTGCTCTATTTACTCATAACTCAAGTCCTAGTCCAAGTTTTTCTGGTTACGGATTTATTTTATTTGATTTAGACGCTACAGAGGCAGGTTATGATGTTGCTTATCATTTATCCCAGGGCTCTAATACAACTAGAGGCTTAGTGAAAAGTATAAAAGTTAGTGGTACATGGACTACTGGAGGAGGTTTTGTTGTCGGAACTAATTCTTTAGATGCTAGAGCTTTAGGAACAAATCCAACCAATCCAGGCGCTTTACTTGATGTAACAGGAACAATTGAAAGTGGAAAAGTAGCATTATATTTAACCCGTGGTGATGCTGCAAATAATTCTTTAATAAAATTAGTTGATCAAACTGGTTACAGTAACACAATTAATTATACATTTACCCATTTAGCTTCGGCTGGCACTGGATATACTTTTAAAGGCGTTGCATTTACACCAAATTCTGATGTGCAAACGTTACCTTTAAAATTGAAATCTTTCAAAGCATCATTATCTAATAACGCTGGAAATCTTTCATGGGTTACAACAGATGAAGTAAACACAAAACAATTTACCGTAGAAAGAGGTGTTAATGCCGATAATTTTAAAGAAATAGCTGTAATTTATACAAGAAATGAAAGTGGTGAGCAAAATTATAACTACCAAGATAGAGATATACAAAATGGAGTAAATTACTATCGTTTAAAGATTAGCGATCAAGACGGTACATATTTTTACAGCGAAGTGAAGTTTATAGACAATAAACTTTCTAAAACCCAAACTACTTCTGTATTTCCAAATCCCGTTTTTGCAGAATTATTTATAAATCACGAGGTTTTAAATGCAAATTCATTTGTAAACATTAAAAATTCTCTTGGTAAAACTGTTCAAACATTTAAATTGCAAACCGGAAACATACAATCCTCTATTGACGCATCTAAATTAGTTGCAGGAGTATATTTATTAGAGCTTAATAATGGTGGGGTTGTTTCTGTTTCTAAGTTTATAAAACAATAAGATAAAATGATTTTAAAAAATCACATACTTCGTTTAGCCACATTAGGACTGTTGTTTTATACAACCATGGCTTTGGCAGATATAAAAAAGACGTATTATATAGATCCTGTTAAAGGCATTGATACCAATAATGGAACTTCTTTAGAAACTCCATTTAAAACAATTGAAGGTGCTAAACTTAGTATAAGAAACGTTAAAGACAAAGTAAAAGGAGACATTATGGTTTACCTACGTGGTGGAAACTATAATTTAGATAAAACTATATCTTTTAACCAAACCGATGGAGCAGCAGATGGCTATAAAATCATCTTTAAAGCTTATGCGGAGGAAAAACCTATTATCACCAGTGAGGTTGTTTTAACTAATTGGGTTATTCATGATACTCAAAAATCAATTTATAAATGTAAACTGCCGAGTAATATTAACACTCGGCAGCTTTATGTTGATAATGGTAGAGCGTTAAGGGCTAGAAGTAAAGATACTTTAGAAAATGCCACTTATGACTCTATAGGGCATACCACAACAGCCACTTATATGGCCCAATGGAAAAACATTGAAGACTTAGAGATGGTTTATAAAGAGAAGTTTACCAATCCTAGATGCGGTGTTAAGTCTATCCAGCTTAAAGATAGCCGAGCTGTTATAACCATGAAACAGCCGGGCTGGTTATATTGTAGATCTAAAGGCATTACCAGAGCGGGTTACCCATGGTACATAGAAAATAGTTACGAGTTGTTAGATACAGAAGGCGAGTGGTATTTGGATAAAACGGGTGTAATTGATGGTAATCCTTACACTATTTATTACAAGCCTTTTAATAACAAACCTATTAACAAATCAGTAATTACTATTCCGTTACTGGAAAAGCTAATAGTTTTAGAAGGCGAAAATGAAGATAATAAAATACAAAATTTAGTTTTTGAAGGTATTACTTTTAAAGGTACTACCTGGATGCGTCCTTCTTCTGAATTTGGTCATTCCGATGCTCAAAATTCTGTTATAAGGCAATTGGGCCGAGAATTTATAATTGATGGGGCAGCTGTAACTTTAAGAAATGCCAATGCTATCTTTTTTGAAAGATGCCGTTTTGTACAATTAGGCGGTGCAGGTATTAACATGTACTCTGGCTGCCAAGATAATCTTATACAAGGCTGTTATTTTAGAAATATATCAGCCTCTGGCATTCAAATAGGAGATTATTTAGGCTTTAAAATTCCAACAAGTAAAAACTTTCTTCAGCTTCAAAATCCAAAATTGCTTCTTAGAAATAACGATGTAAAGAATAATTATTTAGACAGTTGCGGAGTAGATTATCGCTCGGCAAATGCTATATCTGCTAGTATTGTACAAGACATGGATATTTTACATAACGAGATTGTTAATATGCCTTATGGTGGGATTCATATAGGGTGGGGCTGGGTTCTTTTTAGTTCGTCATCCGCAAAAAATAATAATATAAAGTTTAATCGTATTGAAAACATTTTGACAGACTTAGACGACTGTGCTGGTATTTATAATTTAGGACCGCAAGGTTCCGAAACAGAAATTTCTAGAATTGACAGTAATTACGTAAAAACATCAAACGACCATGCGCTTTATTTTGATGAGGGATCGTCCTGGTTTATTGCTGATAATAATGTTTTTGAAAATATAAAATCTGTAAATATTAACATTTCTACTAAAGATAAGCATGATTTAATTGTTACTAATACTTTTGCAGATGATAAGACTTTTTGGAATAAAGGTACAAGAGTTAGAGTAGACCCTATTATTGTTGCTATTGATGGAAAATGGCCTGCACCAGCTTTAGAGATTATGCAAAAAGCAGGGTTACAAGAGCAGTATAAAAGCATTAAGTAACGTTACATTATTATAAAAAATTTTAAAGCTTCAATAGTTGTAGTAGCAATTATTGAAGCTTTTTATGTTACATTAAATATTTTAAGAATTTTAAAATTATTTGCATCAAATAGCTGTTAGATTAGTAGCTTTATTAAATAGAATGCTTTTTTACGGTCTGGCTTATGCAGTATATAATTGTTTTTGTTATTTTATTTAATTCGTTAGCCTCAATTTTACCTGAAAGCTTCTTAGTTAAACCCGTAGAAATTAATTCTAATTTAGTTTTTGAACGCTTTTCTATCGATAATGGACTGCCCGATGATAGAGTAAGATATATTTTTCAAGATTCTAAAAGATTTTTATGGATTGGCACCATGAATGGATTGTGCCGTTATGATGGTTATCAATTTAAAAACTATTACAAATCAGAATCTACCAATAGCATATCCGGTAATTGGGTAAATACCATAAAAGAAGATAAATATCATAGACTATGGATTGGTACATCTCATGGCATAAGTAAATTTGACCCTGCAACAGAAAAATTTGTTAACTATTCGTTTTCTGGTAAAGAGAAAGCAACAAATGATAAAATTAATTCCCTACAATTTGATAATGACGGTAAGTTATGGATAGGTACAATACAAGGGCTTATGGTTTTAGATACTACAAAATCAAAAGTCACCTATATTAAATCTAAAGCTTTAAGTAATCCAACTAGTAAAATCATAAAATCAGATAATCAGATTGCAACCCAATTTCCAATTGCTTTCTCAAGCCCCTGGCCTGGCGCGCCAGAAACTCTCCAGCGCCGACATTCCTGTCGAAGTTCCTTGCATTTTCTCTCTCTTCTCTTGCGTCTTGTGTCTTGAATTCTTCTGTCTCAAACCCACCGCCTTGCACACGCCAATCCAAAAATGCGCGGGCTCGATCACCGGAAACCCGGCAAGCACCGCCTCGGCCTCGGCGATGCGCCAGCAGATGTCCAACATTAAAACGGCACATCCCCTGCCAGTTCCCGCGCTTCCTCC
>JBBRYE010000146.1:0-7902 GCA_038237895.1 Sphingobacteriales bacterium
ACAGATGGTGGCAAAACATTATCTCAAAAGTTTGTAAAATAAGGTTAAAATTACTAAATAATAAAAAGCAGCTTTTGGGCTGCTTTATTTATTTATTCTAAATTATGGTTTAATAATAAGGCTAACTATTCTCAAGTAGATTATAACATGTAAGTACAGGATGCCACTCCGCTAAAAACAAATAGTTTTGTATAATAAACCATCAATTTAACCATTTTTTAAAAAAAAATCCCTCTTATCTTTTTTAAGATATTAGGTAAATATTAAATCGAAACAAATGATAAGATTATTTTTGGCCTCAGTAATTTTTTTACTTTTCAACACTTTTGGAGTTGCCCAAGTTAAGCTCATAGCGCTTACTTGTGAAAATAAAACTAACCCAATAGATATCAGTTATGCTCAACCCAAACTCAGTTGGAAAATTATATCTAAAGAAAGAAATATTAGTCAGGTTGCTTATCAAATCCGTGTAGCAACTACTCCTAATTTCAATTCAAATTCTTTAGTTTGGGATTCAAAAAAAGTTACTTCTAATATATCCATTTTACAACCCTACAAAGGAGAACCATTAAAAAGCCAACAACAATATTATTGGCAGGTTAAAGTTTGGGATAATAAAAATCGCACTACAAATTTTAGTGAAACCGCTACATGGGAAACTTCTTTTTTAACTACTAATGAATGGAAGGCAAAATGGATAGAACCTACTATGCAGGTTTTGCCTGTTGATGATAAATCACCTGCTTATATGTTACGTAAAACGTTTTCATTAGAAAATAAAGTGGTATTTGCCCGAGCTTATGTAACCAGTCATGGTTTTTATGAGTTAAGCTTAAATGGGAATAAAGTAGGAACAGAATTGTTAACGCCCGGATGGACAGCATTTCAAAAACGCTTGCAATATCAAACTTATGATGTTACAAATATGTTAAAATCGGGTGATAATGCAGTTGGGGCTTTTTTAGGTGAAGGATGGTACAGAGGTAGTGTGGCATTATTAAGATTAAAGAAACCTATACATAGTAGTAAACTTGGTTTATTATGCCAAATCTATGTAAAATATGCAAACGGTAAAAGTGAATGGATTATAACAGATGGTAGTTGGAAATACACCACCAATGGCCCAATTATAATGAACCAAATTTACGATGGCGAAACCTATGATGCTACTCGAGAATTTACCAATTGGAACAATGCACAATTTAACGATAGCAATTGGAAAAATGTACAAGAAGCCAATTATGATAATAGTGTTTTAGTTACTCAAGATGGACCTAAAGTACAGAACATTCAAGAGTTAAAACCTATTAAAGTTTTTAGAACTCCAAAAGGTTTATTAGTAGCCGATATGGGTCAAAATATGGTAGGTTGGATACGTTTACGAGTAAGTGGAAAAAGAGGTACAATTGTTACCATTCGCCATGCAGAAGTTTTAGATCAGAAGGGAAATTTTTATACCGATAACCTGAGGAGAGCAAAAGCAACCATGACTTATACGCTTAAGGGCGATGGGATAGAAGTGTATGAACCAAAATTTACATTTTTTGGTTTTAGGTATATTTCAATAGAAGGTATGGATCTAAATGCTGACAATATTACCGGAGTAGTTGTGCATTCTAATATGAAACCAACAGGTACTTTCGAATGTTCAAATCCATTAGTTAATCAATTACAAAGCAATATTCAATGGGGGCAAAAGGGTAATTTTGTTGATGTACCAACAGACTGCCCTCAACGTGATGAGCGATTAGGTTGGACAGGTGATGCACAAGTGTTTGCTCGCACTTCTGCTTTTAATTATGATGTATCAGGTTTTTTTGCAAAATGGTTAAAAGATTTAGCCGCTGATCAAAAAAAGGATGGTTCCGTACCCCCAGTTATTCCAGATGTATTGAATGGATTAAACGGAAATACAACTGGCAATAATCCTGGCTGGGGAGACGTGGCGGTAATTGTGCCATGGACCATGTATTTGTCTTATGGTGATAAACAATTATTAGAAAGTCAATACGCTAGCATGAAAGGTTGGGTTGATTATAATAGTAAAAAAATAGGGGAAACTTATATTTCAAAACAAGTACTTGGTCCTGGAGATTGGTTGTATTATATTCCAGATAGCATAAGTAAACTTTCAGGTGCTAAAGATGGTTTCACAGATAAAGGATATATTGGTACTGCCTTTTTTGCTTATTCTACAAGTTTATTAATAGATGCTGCTGCAACATTAAATAAAAAAGAGGAGGTAGCAAAATACACTGATTTATTTGAAAAAATTAAAGTGGCTTTTAATAATCAATACATTGATGCAGAAGGCAGGATTAAACCTATAAATGGTAAACCAAATGATTCACAAACAGCTTATGTATTAGCATTAATGTTTAATCTATTGCCCCAACAATTGCAGCCAAAAGCCGCGGCTTATTTAGTTGAAGATATTAAAAGTAGAGGAAATCATTTGTCAACGGGTTTTTTAGGAACCCCATATTTATGTCACGTGTTAACAAAATATGGCTATACAGATGTAGCATATGATTTATTATTACAAAAAACTTATCCATCTTGGCTTTTTCCGGTAACAATGGGCGCTACCACTATTTGGGAGCGCTGGGATGGGCAAAAGCCTGATGGAACTTTCCAAACGCCATCAATGAACTCATTTAACCATTATGCTTATGGCGCTATTGGAGATTGGATATATGCTGTAGTTGCAGGTATTGAAACAGATCCCGGTCAGCCTGGTTATAAACATTTTTACATTCAACCACAACCTACAAATCAATTATCTTATGTAAAATCATCTTTAGTTAGTCCGTATGGTGATATAAAATCGGCTTGGGAAATTAAAAATAAAACTATACGATTAGAAACTACAATTCCTGCTAACACCACAGCAACAATTACACTTCCAAAAGCAATAACGGTTAAGCTAGACGGAAAACCGTTTAATAAAGCTAATTTCAAAAATATAAAAACAACAGAAAAAGGTTTAGTATTTGATGCCGGTTCTGGTAATTACGTATTTGAATACACCTATTAAAAAATATTATCATATTTTAAATGTTACTAACCCAAATGATTCAAATATTCGAAATATAAATGATTTTTAGGTTAATAATATTGAATAACCATTTTAAACCAATAAGCTGTATCAGTACCATCAAATTAAACCATATGTCTAAATTAGTCTTATCACTGTTTTTTTTAGTTTGTTTCAGCACTATCGTTTATCCTCAAACTAATACCGTGGATCTTACTTGCGAACATAAAATTAATCCAATAGGGATAACTGTATTGCAACCACGTTTAAGTTGGAAACTAACTTCTCAAAAACGTAATATAAGTCAAAAATCTTATCGCGTTCAGGTAGCAACAACGCCTGATTTTGCTGCTAAAAATTTAGTGTTAGATGCTAAAGTGCCAACTTCCGAATCTATTTTGCAAGCTTATAGAGGTAAAGCTTTAAAAAGTGGCTTATCTTATTACTGGCGAGTTAAGGTTTGGGATAATCAAAATTTTGAATCGGCTTGGAGTAAAGTTGCCTTTTGGAAAATGGGTTTGTTAACTATTAATGAATGGAAAGCTCAGTGGATTGAGCCTACAGTTCAACCCTTTCCCGTTACAGATAATTCTCCGGCTTTTATGTTGCGTAAAAATTTTTCGCTGAAAAATAAAATCGCATCTGCCACAGCCTATGTAACCAGCCATGGTTTTTATGAATTAAGTTTAAACGGTAAAAAAGTTGGCGATGAAGTATTAACACCAGGTTGGACAGTTTATCAAAAACGCTTGCAATATCAAACTTATGATGTTACTTCATATTTAAATCAGGGTGAAAATGCAGTGGGAGCTATGTTGGGAGAGGGTTGGTATAGAAGCCAAATTACTAGGAAAAGAACAGTTAATAATGCACCGTTTTATGATAATAATTTAGGTTTATTATGTCAAATCGTTATTAAATACGATAATGGTAAACAAGAAATTATTTCATCAGATGACACCTGGAAATCAACAAATGAGGGGCCAATCCGTGTAAACGAAATTTATGATGGCGAAACTTATGATGCTACGAAAGAAATAATCGGTTGGAATACCTCCACATTTAACGATTCCAATTGGAGTAAGGTAACAATTGCAAATTATGATATGAATAATTTGATAGGAACTGATGGTGTTAAAGTCCAAAAAATACAAGAAATTAAACCTGTAAAAGTTTTTAGAACTCCAAAAGGAGAATTAGTGGCTGATATGGGCCAAAATATGGTTGGTTGGCTCAGATTAAACGTAAAAGGAGCAAAAGGTACCAAAATTACCATACAACATGGTGAAGTTTTAGATCGAGATGGTAATTTCTATAATGCTAATTTGCGTAAAGCAAAAGCCACATTAACATATACCCTAAAAGGAGATGGCGTTGAAGTTTACGAACCACGTTTTTCTTTCTTTGGTTTTAGATATGTGTTAATTGAAGGCATGGAATTATCTGCAAATAATTTAGTGGGCGTAGTGGTTCATTCCAATATGCAACCGACAGGTAATTTTGAATGTTCAGATCCTTTAGTAACTCAATTGCAAAAAAATATTCAGTGGGGGCAACGTGGCAATTTTATAGATGTGCCTACCGATTGTCCGCAACGTGATGAACGGTTAGGCTGGACAGGAGATGCTCAGGCTTTTGTACGTACCGCAGCTTATAATTATGATGTAGCAGCTTTTTTTACCAAATGGCTTAAAGATGTAGCTGCAGATCAACGGCCGGATGGCGCTGTTCCAAATATAATTCCTGATGTTTTAAATCCTAAAAACTCACCTTCTGTGTCTCATGCTGCAGGCTGGGGTGATGTAGCCATTATTGCCCCTTGGACTATTTACCTAACATACGGTGATAAGGAATTGCTAACTAACCAATACCCTAGCATGAAAAAATGCATGGAGTTTTTGCAAAAGAAAATTGGTCCATCATGTATTGCTCAAAAGGATGATGGATTTGGCGACTGGCTTTCCTATAAACCCGATAGTATTGGTAAATTAAATGGATTAAAAGATGGTTTTACAGATAAGAGGTACATCAATACTGCCTTTTATGGATATATGTCTTTATTAATGAAAAATACAGCTATAGCATTAAAAAAACCCGATGATATTAAGCTTTATACGTCTTTATTTGAAGATATCAAAACAGCCTTCAACAAAGAATATATTGATGCAACAGGTAAAGTAAAACGAATTGACGGTAAAGAAAGTGATTCGCAAACTGCTTATGTTTTGGCTTTGATGTTTGATTTATTGCCTAAAGAATTAAAAAGTAAAGCTGCTGCTTATTTAGTTGCCGATGTAAAGAGTAGAGATAATCATTTATCAACAGGTTTTTTAGGCACACCGTATTTATGCCATGTGCTTTCTGATAATGGCTATACTGACGTGGCTTATGATTTATTACTTCAAAAAACCTATCCATCGTGGCTGTTCCCTGTAACTATGGGTGCAACAACCATTTGGGAACGTTGGGACGGACAAAAGCCTGATGGAACTTTTCAAACTACAACTATGAACTCATTTAACCATTACGCTTATGGCGCTGTTGGAGATTGGATGTATCGTGTTGCTACAGGTATAGAAATAGACCCATTACAACCTGGATATAAACATTTTTATATTCAACCAAAACCAACAAGAGAATGGATTTATGCAAAATCCTCATTAAATAGCCCTTACGGCGAAATACACTCGGGATGGGAAATAAAAGAGGGAATTATTAAACTTAATATAAAAATACCTGTCAATAGCACTGCAACTATTACGTTGCCAAAGGCAAAAGATGAAGTACTACAAGACAATAAACCTTTTAAAGCGTCTAATTTTAGAGAGATAAAAAATACTGATAAAGGAATGCAATTTGAAGCCGGATCAGGAGAATACACATTTGAGTATAAATTTTAACCACAGTAATAATGGATAAACTAAAACATTTCTCGTTAGCTATCATGTTTTTGATGATTGCACATTTTTCATTTAGTCAGCAAAAGCCTAACATTATTTTAATTTATAGTGATGACCATGGTTGGGCAGATTTAGGCGCACAAGGCGTAAATAGTGATATAAAAACGCCAAATTTGGACGCAATGGTAAAAGATGGTGTACGCTTTAGTCATGGTTACGTTTCAGCGCCTCAATGTGTACCTTCAAGAGCTGGTACTCTTTCGGGGCGGTATCAACAAAAATTTGGTGTAGAAAAAAATGGTGATCCAGCAATGCCTTTATCTGTACTCACAATTCCTGAGCGACTAAAAGCAGCAGGATATGTTTCTTGCCAAGTAGGAAAGTGGCATTTAGATAGTCCTCCGAAAGGAAAAGGGAAACAAGAAGAATCAATAAGTGATGAAAAACCTGAAGATTCTTTCCAGCCAAAAGATCAAGGTTTTGATGAATATTATACAGGATCAATGAATAGAATCCAGGCTTCACATGATTTAATGGGTAATAAATTATCAGCTGGTAATAATATGATCACCGATAGTCGTTTTCGCTGTGTGTGGCAAGCAGATGCTGGTATGCAGTTTATCAAACGCCATGCAAATAAAAGTCCTTTCTTCTTGTATTTAGCTTTTTTTACACCTCATGTCCCATTAGAATCTCCTGAACCATGGTTTTCTAAAACACCAACCAATTTACCTTTAGAACGTAGGCAGGCTTTATCTATGATAGCAGCTATGGATGAAGGCATTGGTAACTTAAGAAAAACATTAACAGAACAAGGAATAGAAAAAAATACACTTATCTTTTTTATTGGAGATAATGGAGCACCTCTTAAAAAAGGTGCCTGGAATGGTTCTTTAAATTTACCCTTGATTGGCGAAAAAGGTATGTTAACGGATGGTGGAATAAGAACTCCTTTTTTAGGAGTTTGGCCAGGCGTTTTTCCGGCAGGAAAGGTTTATGAGCCCGCAGTTTCAAGTTTGGATGTTGCAGCATCTGCGGTAGCATTGGCAGGTTTACCTAAAGATAATTTAGATGGTGTCAATATCATACCTTTTGTACAAGGAAAACTAAAAGGAAATCCACATGATGCTTTGTTTTGGAGATGGCGTTCGCAAGCATCAATACTTTCTGGAAATTATAAATTTATAATGGTTGGCCCTGATGAGAAGTATTTATTTGATACTTCCATACCAGAAGGCGAAACAAAAAATCTGATTAAAAGTGAACCAAAAATTGCTGATGATTTGGAGAAAAAATTAATGACCTGGAATGCAACTTTACCAGCTCCGGGTTTGCCAAGGCCTACTAATACACAAGATGATATTTTTTTTAATTTTCATGTTAAAAAAATCGGAAATCTTTCGCAACCCCAAAAGCAAAAAAACAACTAAAAAAATGATAAAAATTTCAAAATACTTCACGGCAGTTTTTTTATTATCTAATTTATTAGCAGCTGCCCAGGCACCAGTAAAAAAACCTAACATTATAGTAATTTATGCGGATGATATGGGCTTTGCCGATATTGGCGCACAAGGTTCTGTTAGTGATATAAAAACCCCTAATATTGATTTATTAGCCAACAGTGGTATTAGATTTACCAATGGATATGTTACGGCTCCGCAATGTAGCCCTTCAAGAGCAGGCTTAATAACAGGAAGATACCAACAACGTTTTGGTTTTGATCAAATTCCAGATGGTCCCTTGCCTAAGTCAGAAAAAACAATTGCTGATAGGCTTTCATCTGCTGGTTATGTTACCGGGCAAGTAGGAAAATGGCATTTAGAACCTAATGAAATATGTTTAGACTGGGCAAAAATTAATATGCCTAATGCAATTCCAAATCAGCAAGGAAGACTTGGTGCAATTCCAAGAAATTTAATTAAACCTTATATGCCGGGCGAAAGAGGCTTTAATCAATATTTTACC
>JBBRYE010000147.1:0-7598 GCA_038237895.1 Sphingobacteriales bacterium
AATAAAATACAACAATCCATTTTTACTTTGTCATATTTTCTAGTGTCTATTAAGTATTTTTTGTTCTTTAAAAAATATTCAAAATATCTTTTGTCAGTCCAATATTGCTGTATTTTCATAGTATTTAACAGATCATAAAGTGCCATAGAAATATTATTAGCGTATTCGGATATTGCTTCATACTTAGCCGAATCTTGTTTTTCAAGTTTTTCGTCTTCTTTCGTTGTAAATTGAATAACAAAAATCCCATTTCCTTTAATTTTGAATATAGAAGATGTGTCGGGGTGATTATTTACTAAAGTGTTTTTTAGTGGAATAACTTCTTCAATTTTTAAGTTTGAGTCTACACTTTTAGTTCGGTTTTTAGAATTTTCAGAAACAATTTCATGTTTGGTTTCGGCGGGTTTTTCCTGATTACAGGAAATAGCCATAATTGAAAAAAAAATTACTGACAGGAAATGCTTCTTCAGCAAACGTTTCTTTATTAATGTCATATTTCGTTCGATATAATTACAGCTAACTTATATATTGGAGCTATTAATCCCTATTTCCCAGGCACAAACTCACCTTTTAAATTAAAATCTTCTCTTTTAAAAGTTCCTGGAGTAGCGTGATCTCCCTCTTTAAAACTAAAATTTACAAATTTAACACCTGGGATTTCTGTAAAAGAATAAGTAGTCTCTGCCATATAAATCTCAGAACCCATATTTCCACTTTGTTGTGTTAAATAAGTTGCATCGGGGATATTTACGTAAACAGTATCGTTGCTCTGATTTTGCGATGTGATATGTATTTCAGAATATTTTCTATTAATGGCTTCAGCGACGTTGTTAATGTCTAAATCCTCACTTTTAACCATATCGCTTTTTTGCATACTTATTTTTTGAGAATTGGAATCTAATTTGGCCGCCCAAGGTAAATCTGCAATTTGAGTGGGTTTATCTTTTAAGGAATAGTGCATTACCTTGCTGCTATCTTCATTTTTAGATTGTTTATTATCACTGTTACAAGCAGAAAAAATTAATCCTATTGTTAGGATGCTTAAAAAATATTTTATATTCTGTTTCATGATTATCTATTATTTAAAATATTATTTTTTTACGTTCGTCATGTCGACAAAGGAGACATCTCACTCGCAATTTGCCATTGCAAAAAAAACCTATTTGTGAGATGTTTCACTATCGTTCAACATGACGGATTACGAAAATGTCATGTCGAGACAACAAGATTTCTCACTATAAAGGTTGCCATTTCACAATTGACTACCTATTTGTGAGACCTCTCGTTCCTCGAGGTGACGGATGGAATAATTATGGAGTACTTACTGCCACAGGCAAAATCTTCCCATTAAAAAACCGATGACCGTTTAATGCAAAATCAGCTAAATATTTTCCCATTTCAAATGCTTGCACTGGAGATTGATAGCCCGGAAAAGCTTTTTCTAACATTTCTGTTTGTGCAGAACCTAAGGCCAAGCAGTTTACGCTTATTTTATCATCTAATAATTCTTGTGCTAAACATTCGGTTAAATTATGTAAAGCTGCTTTACTTGCAGAATATGCTGCTAAACCTGCAAATTTAGAACTTCCCTGAAAACCGCCCATAGAACCCACATTCACAATATGAGAATTAACTTGAAGCTGTGGAATTAAAGCCTGTATCATTCTAAAATGACTTAAAAAATTACTTTGAAACATATCAGCCATATCCAATTCCGTTAGTTCTTTAAAAGGTTTATTTAAAAGCGTTCCTGCATTGTTAATCAATATGTTAAAAGTTCCAAATTGTTGTTTAACAAACGCTTTTAAAATCTCTTCATCATCATTTAAAATATCAAAAACTACAGGGTAAAGCTTAGCGTCAGGGTTTAAACTTTTTACAATTTTATTTAAGTTTTGTAGCTTTTCTTTTGTACGGGCAATTGCAATTACTTCATGCCCTTTGACTGCTAAATCTATAGTGGCTTCAAAACCTATTCCGCTGCTTGCACCGGTTATTATAATTTTTTTTAATTCTACTTTTTCATCTAAGGAAGTGGTTTGCATTTTATTCTTTTATAGTAAGTTGTATAACAGGATTATCAATTAATTTAATGCCATCTTCTATCAGTTTCTTTAAATCTTGATGATTAGAAGCCTTCATCTCCAAATATATCTTAATGTCTTTTTGTAACGAAATATTTATTTGATGCTGATTCAAAATCTCTAGTAATTCTATACAACAAAGCCAATCTTCACGATGATTTTCTTTAAGCTCATTAAATATTTGCGCAACATTTTCAATATCGTTTTCAAATAAGCGTATTAATTTTGTTTGATGATAAAGTTGCTGCAATTCAAGCTGTTTTTTAGAATAATCTATTTTTTTAGTTTGAGTTTTAGAAACATGTGCTATTTCTTCAAAAGCGTCTTTATCCGCCGCACCGCAAAAAACAGAGACTATTTTCTCACCAACGGCCATATCATAAACCCCAAATTCGGGCTTAAATAACACTTGTTTTTCTTTTGTGGTTACGGTACAATTATCAAAACTAATCAGTACTAATTTTTCATTTTTATATAAAAGAGATTTCACATTTCCCTTTACATTTATTCCACTTTCAAATTCAAGGTTTGCATTTTCTCCAATAATAATATTATAATTTTCTAAATCTTTTTCTTTAAAATTCTCTAAACACTTTTCTTCATTTTTAAGTTTTCCTACAGGAGAACTAAATCCATCTTTATGATTATCCTTCCCATGATGAAGTAATTGTTTATCGTTATGGCTTAAAGCCGATGTTCCTGTAGTTTTGATAAAAAGTAATTCATCGTTTTTATCCATTCCAATATCAGTAAAAACACCGCTTATTTGTAAACCAGAAGAATAAACTACTGTACAGGTTTTTTTACATTCAATTGCTTTTAAAACACTTTCTGTACCGCCTTTTCTAAACGCCATGGTATCGGCGAAAGCCTCTAAAACATCAATTAAATTTTGAAAATTTGGAGTTACAAAAAGTTGAGGCTGTGTTTTAGTAATATCATAAGAGTAATTTATTGTATCAAAATTATACCATAATTTTTTTACATCCTTTTGCATACAGCTGGCACTTTCGCCAATAGAAGATAGCAAACCAGCACCATAAATTTTTGGGTTTTCTAAAGTTCCAATTAACCCATATTCTACTGTATACCAATGTAATCGACTAAGTAATGCCATCTCAGATGGGTCGCCTAAATTCTCTTGACAAAAATTTACTTTTTGTTCTGCTTTTTTAATATCAGCAGGATGCGCATTTATATCTTCTTTTAAAATTGAAAGTTTTCTGATGGCTTCGTAAAGTTGGTAATCTTTAGAAGAAAACATTGCTTTTGCTCCTATAGAACCAAAATAACTTAGGTAATTGTTATAAGCTTCATCAGCGATAATAGGAGCGTGGCCAGCAGATTCATGGATAATATCTGGAGCAGGAGTGTAAGCAATGTGATTAATCTGTCTAATATCGGCAGCTATTACCAAAACTTGATAAGCCTGAAATTCCATAAAAGCAACAGGCGGAATAAAGCCATCAACCGTAACTGCTCCCCAACCAATTTTACCTAAATTATCATTCATAGTTTGCAAGTCAGGGATTTTTTCAATACTTAAACCTGCTCTGGCTAAACCTTTTATGTATGGATAATAGGCAACATCTTTTAAATAACTGTAATTTTGACGCATTACGTATCTCCATACTGCATGGTTTATAGGTGTATAATTTTCGTAATCTTGGGCTATAATATATTGCCTTAAATGATTTGGAAGGTTTTTAACTTGAGGATTATTGAAATCTTCTGTTTGCAACATTATGATTGGTTTTTCTGATTGGTGTTAACTCCAAATCTAACAATTTACAGAATTTTTTATTGTTTTAAGGATGATAAATTTTGGATGGACTTTAATAAAAAATATATATTTTGAGTTTTTAAGAGACGTTGGAAAGAGCGTTAACAATAGTAGCGGCATCCCCGACTGTAATTTGGGCAGGCTTTTTGGCTTTTTCTGCCAAAAAGATATAGCTTATAGCCCCAAAGGGGTCACTTTGTGACGTGTTAAAACGCCCAAATAATTATTTATAAACGTATAATCACTAATTTTTGATTTAAACATTCCAAAAATCAAAGTAAAACCATTTGTAAAAACACCAAAAAAATTACAATTCATAAAAAATAGAATTACTTTTTTAAAACTTATTTCATTTAAACTTGTAACTTTCTTTAAATGTAAATGTCTTACAAATAACTATGCTATTTTTAAAACTATTTAAAGAAAGTTTCATTTTCGCTTTTGATGCGTTAAGGCAAAATAGAACGCGTACATTTTTATCCTTATTGGGTATTACTATTGGTATTTTTACCATTATTACTGTTTTTGCAGCAGTTGATACTTTTAGAGGAAACCTACAAACTAGCGTTGATAAATTAGGTAGTAAGACTATTTATATTCAAAAGTGGCCTTGGGGTGGATTTGGTGATTATCCTTGGTGGAAATATATGCAAAGACCAAACGCAACTCTTCGTGATTATGAAGCTTTAAAAGGTAAAGTGAGCACTGCAGAAGGAATTTGTTTTCAGGTTGGTTTATCAAATAGAACTTTAAAATATAATAGCAATAGTATTGAGGGCGCAAGAGTTTCTGCGGTTTCGCAAGATTATAACAAAACTTGGAATTTTGATTTATCTGAAGGAAGATATTATACTGATAACGAGTCAAATAGTGGTTCTCCAGTTTGTATAATTGGTGCTGATATAGCTGAAGGGCTTTTCCCTAACCAAACTGCCACAGGAAAAGATATAAAAGTATTGGGAAGAAAAGTGCAGGTTATTGGAGTTTTTGCCAGAGAAGGAGAAGATTTATTAGGTGTTTCATCCGATAATACTTTGCTTTTGCCATTAAATTTTGCCAGAAATTTAGTGGATGTAGAAAGTGATAGATATGGTCCTCAAATTACAGTTAGAGGTAAAGATCAGTATTCTGTAGATGATGTAGAAAGTGAATTAAGAGGTTTGATGCGATCAATTAGAAGTATTAGACCGGCTGAAGATGATAATTTTGCTCTAAATAAAACCACTATTCTTTCAGGACAATTAGATCAGCTTTTTGGTATTGTTGATATTGCAGGATGGATAATTGGAGGGTTTTCTATTTTAGTTGGGGGTTTTGGAATTGCCAATATCATGTTTGTATCTGTTAAGGAAAGAACAAACATTATTGGCATACAAAAATCTTTAGGTGCCAAAAACTACTTCATATTAATGCAATTCCTTTTTGAAGCCATCGCTTTATGCTTGATAGGCGGATTAATTGGTTTAGCTATAGTTTATTTAGCAACGCTGGTGGCTACTTACGGCTTTGATGTCAAAATTGTATTAGATCGAGGAAACATCATTAGAGGAATAAGTATTTCTGTAATTATAGGAGTAATATCAGGCTTTTGGCCAGCATTTTCTGCAGCAAGATTAGATCCTGTTGAAGCGATAAGATCTAAATAATTTTATATTCCTATCGTTTCAAAATGTTCATCATCATCTGTAACAGAATTTTTGACTTTACTAATTTTTGATAAAATAAAAATTGATAAATAAGTACTAAATATCCCTATCAAGGCTCCTGAAATCACATCTATTGGGAAATGTTGTGAAAGATAAATTCTGCTAAAGCCTACCATAATAGCCGTAATAATAAGTAGGTATTTTAACCATAGTTTTTTCTTGTATAAAGTTAATAAAGTAAAAACAATGGCAAAAACTGTAACTGTATGGCCAGATGGAAAGCTGTTATTAGAATGAACTCTAATCCCTTCTACTAAGTGCAGATGAAACCCTTTTTCCATTAAAGAAATTGGTCTTAATTCATCCCAAAATAATATCCTTTTTAAAAACAAGGTGATTATAGTTGAGACTAAAAAATTAGTAACCACCAACACCAGTCTTTTTTTCCTAAATTGATAGATAAATATTAACAAAGGCAACCAAATTAAACCGTCGCCAAGGTTGGTAATGATGGAGAAAAAATAATCTGCAATGGTATTATGAAATTGGTTAATGAACAAAAAACATTGATTTTCTGTAATCAGTAATCTGTAGGTAAGTGAAATAAGTATTAGAAATATGGTAATTAAAGACGGGGTATAAATTCTAGGATATAGTTTTTTTGGCTTAATTATCATCTTGATGATTTTTGCCAAGTTAAAATTTCACTTTAAACATGATGTTAAATTTAAGTGATGTTTTATATCAATTGTTCTACTACTCTTTTATAAATAAACTCTGTAAGGCGTTTGTTTATTTCTTGCTGATTAGATAGATAAAAATCTATTTCTTGTGACGTAAATAAGCCTTTAATCATACCAATTAAATCTTTTTTAAACGGAATATCTTTCTTTAAGGATTGGTAAAATAATTCTTTTTTAATCGTTTCATCTCGGTTGATAAACCCCTTGTATTTATTTTCTAAAAAATAAAGTGCAGTTTTAAGTAATACTTCATTTTGTAGTTTAAGCACTTGTCTTAATACTTCTTGAAATTGATCTAGAGGTTGTGGGATTTCTCCAAACTTAATTTCAGGTCTTAATTTTTGGATTTCAAGATCTCTGTCCTTCATTTAAAAAGAACGATTTATACAAAGGTTTGTTTTTTATTATTCTATTGCTAGTTTGTTCATCATGTTTCTAAACCTAAAATAAAGCAAAGTTGCTGATGCAGTTAAGGCTATTGAAAGTGCAATCCAAATGCCTTGTGGACCCATTTTAAAAGTGAAACCTAAAACATAACCTAAAGGCAAACCAATTACCCAATAAGCTATCAATGTGATAATTGTAGGGATTTTAACATCAGATAAACCTCTTAAAACTCCAGCTCCAATAACTTGTATTCCATCAGATAGTTGAAAAATGGCTGCCAGAATTAATAATTGAGAAGCGATAGCTATTACTTCTTCATTCTTAATGTAAAGCCAAGGCAATAAACGATTGCAAGTCAGGAATATAATTGCAGTAACCAACATATAAATAATTACTAAATGATAAGAGCTAATAGCAGAAAGTTTAAGCTCCTTAAAATCCTTTTTACCAAAAGCATTGCCAGCTTTTATTGTAGCTGCAGCTGCAATTCCGCTAGCACCCATATAAGTAAATGCTGCTAAATTAATAGCAATTTGATGTGCTGCCAATTCTTTAGCACCAATCCAACCTACCATAATAGCCGCTCCAGAAAAAGCACCAACTTCAAAAAAATATTGTAAGGATATAGGTAAACCCAATTTAGTAATGGCTTTAATTTTTGGCCAGTTTAAGACATGAACTTTAAAATCACTTAAATAATCAGAAAATAGGGAAGACTTTATCACATAAAATCCCATGGCAATTGCCATAAAAATCCTTGAAACTAAAGTTCCAATTCCTGCCCCAAATAATCCATAGGCCGGAAATCCCCACCAGCCATAAATCAATATAAAATTGAAAAGAATATTTAAAGCGTTGCCACCAATAGAAATATACATGGCTTGTTTAGTATAGCCTAAACCTTCTGCAAATTGTCTAAAAATTTGAAATATCATTAAAGGAATAATAGAAGCTG
>JBBRYE010000148.1:0-7503 GCA_038237895.1 Sphingobacteriales bacterium
ATTTTCTGTGTGTAATCTGGCAAATATTCATTTCCAAACCTTTTATATTTTATAAAAGAATCTAAATCGATATTTTCTCCTTCAATTTTGGAGGAAAAAACTGCAGAAACAGAAGTGTAAAAACTAAAAATTTCAATACTTAAATCACTATCTTCTAATTGGTTAAATTTTTCAAAAACTTGTGGACTTAATTTAGAAATATATTCGTTTAAAAAATCAATGGGTATTATTTTAAATTCTTTTTTCATTGGAAGTTATTTCTTTACTCTAAGTTTTTAACCAATTGCCAATCCACTTTTTGTTTTAAAAATTTAATGATAAGTTTGGGTGCATGAAGATACAAATTATCAACGGACCAAATTTAAATCTTTTAGGTAAACGTGAGCCAGGAATTTACGGAAATGAAGGTTTTGAAAGTTATTTTGAAACCTTAAAAAGCAAATATTCCAAAGTTGAGTTAGCTTATTTTCAAAGTAATGTAGAAGGAGAAATCATCAATAAATTGCATGAAATTGGTTTTTCTTTTGATGGAATTGTAATGAATGCAGGTGCTTATACACATACTTCAGTAGCCATAGGCGATGCAATTGCCGCAATAAAAACTGACGTTGTAGAAGTTCACATTTCAAATGTTCATGCTCGTGAAGAATTTCGTCACCAAAGTATGATGGCTAAAAATTGTAAAGGAATTGTAACTGGCTTTGGGATGATGAGTTATGAATTGGCTCTACAAAGCTTTTTGCTTTAATTCTTCCTCAAATTTTTAAATCTTTTGTTACCTAATAAAAAGTAATCAATAACGATACTTTTATTATACATACCTACTAAATTTGGAGTTTTAGAAATGTCCCGATTGTACTTCACTGTGTTATTATAAAAGGCTTTAATAACATGTCTGTGTGCTTTTGAAACAGCTGCAGCATTTTCAAATTTTCCATCAGCCATAAATTTAACTAAGGCTAAAAAATCTAAGCAAAACCTAAAAGGAATTAAAAAATTTGCCCGTAAAGGTTTGATATTTTTTTTGATTAGGTAATGATTATTTCTAAAGTTGAGATAAGTTTTAAAGGGACTTTCCACATTTAAAGTACCACCTCCAACATGGTAAACCATAGATTGCCCGCAATACATTACTTTATAGCCCAGATTTTTTACTCGCCAACAAAGATCAATTTCTTCCATATGGGCAAAAAAACGCTCATCTAATCCGTTTACTCGTTTCCAAATGGATGATTTTATAAATAAAGCACAACCAGCGGCCCAAAAAATCTCTTTGTTGTCATCGTATTGTCCATTATCTTCTTCCACAAAATCAAAAATACGACCTCTACAAAATGGATAAGCCCATTTATCTATAAAACATCCAGCTGCACCTGCGTATTCAAATTGGTTTTTGTTTAACAATGATTTGATTTTTGGCTGAGCAATGGCAATATCTTCATCACTTTCCATTAAGTCTATTACCGGTTTTATCCAACCCTTAGTAACTTCTACATCAGAATTTAAAAGAATAAAATAATCAGCTTCTACTTGGGCTAAAACTTTATTATAACCTTCGGCAAAACCAAAATTTCTTTCATTTCGTATCACCTTTACCAAAGGAAAATTTTCTTTCAAAAAATTGCAAGACTCATCAGTAGAATCATTATCACCAACAATTATTTGCAAATTTGGATAAGGACAATTAAATACGGAAGGCAAAAATTTCTCTAAATAATTTTGACCATTCCAGTTCAAAATTACAATGGCAACACTAGGCTGTTCCATAAATTGCCTCCTTTTTATATTTCCATCTTTTATGAGACCATAGCCAATATGCAGGTTCGGTAAGTATTCTATTTTCTAGAATTTCTGTATGTTTTTTTGTAATATCTAAAGGATTAGCTTTTGATGGATCATCGCAGACCAACTTAAAATCACAAGCATAATATCCTCTTTTAACTAAAGAAACATCACAAAAAATAACTGGATAATTAGTAGAAATAGCGATTTTCTCTAAACCCATAAACATTCTGGTTTCCTGATTTAAGAAATTGATATAAACTTCAGACTCTAAACTTGCAGGTGTTTGATCTGTAGCGAATATGGTTGCAGTAAGTTTTGTTTTATTTTTAATAATCTCTCTCAATGCAAATTTCATCCTTATCATTTTAACACCTGTTTTTTCACGAGCTTTCTTAAAAAACTCATCAAAAAAAGTATTATTTAATGGTTTATAAATGATCAAAACATTAGCTTTAACCGCCACTGGTGTAACTATTGCGCTCCATTCCCAATTTCCATAATGCCCAACGCCTAACAAATAATTCTGATTTTTACTTTCATATTTTCTTAATAATTCTACGTTAGTAAATTTAAATCTATCTTCTATAAACTTTGGTGATGCAGAGATCATTTTAATGGTTTCTACAAATAAGTCTGATAAATACTTAAAAAATTTTTTTTCGATAGCTTTTAACTCTTCAATTTTTTTATCAGGAAAAGAGTTTTGAAGATTATTTAAAACCACATGCCTTCTATATTTAATTACATAAAAGAGAAATAAATAAATAAAATAAGATAAAAGATATAGTAATGACATGGGTAATAGAGATAGCAGATATAAAAAAAATGCCGCAACATAAAAAAGACCTCTATTTATCATTAATTTTGTGATGAATATTAATTTGCAAACATAAAAATTTTGAAATGGAAAATGGGGCTGTATTCCCTTTGTTTTATCTACCTAATGTAGAATTTTTTAAAAATCTGCAATCCTTTAAAGCAACAGAAATATTAATTGAACATCAAGAGCATTATCCTAAACAAACTTTTAGAAATAGGGCTGTAATTGCAGGCCCTAATGGAAAGTTAGAATTGAGTGTGCCTGTAAAAAAAGGGGATATTAAACGTACTCCTTATAAAGATTTGCGAATTTGCAATGACGATAATTGGCAGCGAATTCATTGGTTTAGTCTTTGTACAAGCTATAGAAGTTCCGCTTATTTCGAGTTTTATGAAGATGCTTTTGCACCGTTTTACCACCAAAAGTTTGATTTTTTATTTGATTATAATCAGCAACTTTTAGAAGTGATTTTAAAATCGCTAAAATTAAAAGCAGATTATATTTTAACAGAAGAATATCATCCTATTTATGATAATAAACAAGATTTTAGAACAGCATTAGATTTTAGAAAACCTACTGGTTATCATCATAAAAAATATTATCAGGTTTTTGAGGATAGAAACCCATATTTAAACAATATAAGTATATTAGATTTACTGTTTAACCAAGGGCCACAGGCAACAAAGTTTTTTTAAATTAATTTTTTTAGATGTGAAACTTCATTTACCAAAAATCAATATCAACAAAATCAATATCACCCAAAGTAAAAGAAAAAATAATCCTGGAGAAGTACCAGGCAATTTTTCTATCACTGAAACTTCATTAATTAGCAAAATATTTGTTTACTCCTATAATAGTGATCATTTAGAAGAATTAAATACAACCAACATTTTAGAAGCCATAGAATTTATTAAAAAATATCCAAACTACACACATTGGCTTGATATTAAAGGTTTAGGCTCTCAAGATGTTTTAGATGTAATTCAAAAAGAATTTGATGTAAATTCTTTGGTTATGGAAGATATAGTAAATACTTATCAAAGACCTAAAAATGAAGATTACGAGGGTTTTATTTTTGTGATAAGCCGAATGTTAGAGCTTGATAATGGTTTGCATCTTAAAAATGAGCAACTTTCTTTCTTACTTTTTAAAAATATTTTAATCAGTTTTCAAGAAGATTATGATGATGTTTTAGATCCTGTAAGAAATAGACTTAGAAAAAATGTTAAGGGTTACATCAGAACGCTTGGGCCATCATATATGCTATATGCTTTGATGGATACTGTAATTGATCATTATTTTAATATTGTGAATAGGTTAGGAGATGAATTAGAGATTGTGGAAGATCATCTTTACCAAAAGCCTAGAAAACAATTGATGTATAGGATACAAGGCGTAAAAAAATTAATGATTGCTATGCGGAGGAGTTCTTGGCCAGAGCGTGATAAATTAAACGATTTATTAAGGTCTACAAATCCTTTAGTTAATCAAAAAGTGAAGATATTTCTTAGAGACGCTTATGATCACAGCATTCAAATAATAGATTTGATAGAAAGTATGAGGGAAACCACCACTAGCTTACTAGATCTTTATCTATCTTTAATGAGCAATAAGATGAACGAGGTAATGAAAACCTTGACAATTATTTCTGCTATTTTTATTCCATTAACTTTTATTGCAGGTGTTTATGGGATGAATTTTTCTCGAGAAGATCCTAAAACAGGACATGTTTTCCATTATAATATGCCTGAATTGTATTTTGAAAACGGTTATTTGTATGTTTTAGGTGTGATGCTTATAATTGCAATTGCCCAAATTTGGTATTTCAGTAAAAAGGGATGGTTTAGGGAATAGTTATTGAGATATCACAAACAAAATAAATCTTAATATAAAATGGTCTTTTTTATATCCAAATTTTAATAAATTTAAATTATGAAATATTCACTCACCCTACTATTTGTAATGCTTATCAAGGTGTCGTTTGGTTTTGATATAATTGATGATTTTAATAATGTGTTTAAAAATGGAGATATAAAAACATTATCAAGTTATTTTTCTAATACCGTAGAATTGTCTATTATGGATCAAGATGATATTTATTCAGCAAGCCAAGCCACCTTAATATTAAAAAACTTCTTCTCTAAAAACCCTGCAAATGGTACTAAGATTATTCATAAACTGGTTTCAAATGCAAATTATAAATTTGGTGTAATTGAGTATAATAGTAGTAAGGGGGTTTACAGAATTAGCTTTGAATTAAAAGGAAGTGGATCTGAAATTAAACTTACCCAAATTAGGATAGAAGAAAATAAAAACTAATCACACCATAAAATTTCTATTTTTGAAACTTATATTCATCTCTATTGGAAAAAGAAATACTCTATCAATTTATACAAAATGCTTTAAAAGAAGATGTTGGTGATGGCGATCACACCTCTTTATCTACTATCCCATCTAACGCTACAGGTAAGGCAAAGCTTTTAATTAAAGAAAATGGAATAATATCTGGAGTAGAAATAGCGCTTGAGATATTTAAAGTTGTTGATCCTGCTTTAAAAGTTGATGTTAAAATAACAGATGGAAAAACTGTTAAAGTAAATGATATTGTACTATATGTTTATGGTAATTCTCAGTCTATTTTAATTGCAGAGCGATTGGTTTTAAATACCATGCAAAGAATGAGCGGTATAAGTACCACTACAAGAAGGATTGTAGACTTATTAAAAGGCACTCATACTCAAGTTTTAGATACCAGAAAAACCACTCCTAATTTAAGGTTTTTAGAAAAAGAAGCTGTGAAAATTGGTGGTGGCGTTAACCATAGATTTGGGTTATATGACATGATTTTAATAAAAGATAACCATGTAGATTATGCCGGAGGAATTGAAAAAGCTATAGAATCTGCTCAAAAATATCTAAAAGAAAAGAATTTGAACATACAAATAGAAATTGAGGTAAGAAACTTAATAGAATTAGATAAGGTTTTGGCTGTTGGGGGTGTTGATAGAATTTTATTAGATAATTTTAATTTTGATGATTTAAAACTTGCTGTTAAAACTATCAACAGGAAATTTAAAACTGAAGCATCGGGAAACATAACCGAACAAAATGCTTTAGAATATGCAAAATGTGGGGTAGATTATATTTCCATGGGCGCATTAACCCATTCTATTAAAAGTTTAGATATGAGTTTAAAAGCAGTGATATAGAATTGGCAATATAAATGAAAATTAAACCTCATAAAACACAATGATTTCTGTTTATTCTATCGGAGCATTAATTGTTGCCTACTTGTTTGGCTCTATACCTACAGCGGTTTGGATAGGACAAGCATTTTATGGAATTGATGTTAGGGAATATGGAAGCGGCAACGCTGGTGCCACAAATACTTTTAGAGTATTAGGTAAAAAAGCCGGGATTCCTGTAATGTTTCTAGATATTCTTAAAGGTTGGACAGCTACCAATCTCGCTTTTTTTATTGGCTTATCGGTTACAGGTCCAGAGCATTCAGTTCAATATGTAAATTATCAATTGGCATTAGGTATCGTAGCGGTAATGGGGCACTTATTTCCGGTTTTTGCAGGGTTTAGAGGAGGAAAAGGAATTGCAACTTTATTTGGTATGATTTTGGCAGTTCACCTTCCTGCAGCATTGCTTTGTGTCTTAGTATTTGTAACCGTATTATTGATTACTAAATATGTTTCATTGAGTAGTATTTCAGCTGGTTTTACTTTTACTTTAAGCGTGATATTTATTTACCAGGTTTCTGTAAAATCAATAGTTATATATGGTATGGCCATTTGTATATTGATATTGGTAACCCATCAAAAAAACATTGAAAGACTACTCAGGGGAAAAGAATCAAAAGTGAATCTGTTTAAAAAGAAACAAATTCAATCTTAAAAAAATGATCAAGAAATTTAAACTGGCATCTATTTGTTGCCTAACTTTATTAATGGCAGCATGTTCTACAGTGCCGTTAACAGGAAGAAGACAAGCAAATTTGGTGAGTGATACCGAAATGCAACAAATGGCCGCTCAAAGCTACAATCAATTGCTTTCTAATCCTTCTACAAAAGTTGTCAATAATTCTGCTCAAAGCAGAAAAGTAAAAGAAATAGGCAGTAAAATTGCAGCTGCAGTTACTACTTTTATGAATCAAAATGGTTATACCGATCAAGTTACTGGCTACAAATGGGAGTTCAATTTAATAGAGAGTAAAGAAGTAAATGCTTGGTGTATGCCAGGCGGTAAAGTTGCTGTTTACACTGGGATATTACCTGTAACGATTACAGATGCTGGTTTAGCTACTGTAATGGGTCATGAAATTGCTCATGCTGTGGCCAAACACTCTAACGAAAGGTATTCAAATCAAATGATTGCACAAGGTTTAGGCTCAATTTTGGGTGGTGCTGTAACAAGTTCTGAAGCTGGTATGAATGTTTTTAACCAAGTTTTTGGAATTGGAGCTCAGGCTGGGGTTTTATTGCCAAACTCAAGAAAGCAAGAATCTGAAGCGGATAGATTAGGATTAACTTTTATGGCTATGGCAGGATACGATCCTTCTAAAGCTGTAGAATTTTGGCAAAGAATGGCAGCGCAAAGTAACGGACAAGCTCCTCCAGAATTTTTGAGTACTCACCCCGCAGATGCAACTAGAATTGCAGACATTAAAAAATATTTGCCAGAAGCGATTAAATATTATAAACCTAGATAGTTTTATTAGCGAAAATCATAAAAAAAGGAGATTTATCTTGATAAATCTCCTTTTTTTATGTCAAATAATTGGTGATATTCTAAAAAAGTAATATTCTTTATATTATTTTGATATAATTTTACTAATAAAGTAAATAGAAGTATCTGTTATTTTAGTTAAACAGTAAAAAAGTTAAATTAAA
>JBBRYE010000149.1:0-7405 GCA_038237895.1 Sphingobacteriales bacterium
ATTGTAAAAAAACTAAAAAACCTTATTGTAGTATCTGCAAAACCAGTAGTACTTTCATTTAGGATTATTATATATTGCGTAATAACAGCAAACCAACCAATCAAAGCAAAAAGAATAGCTAATTTTCTTCTCATTTTTATTTTAAATAAACAACAAATTATTAAAAAAACAATCTTATGGTATTACTATAAATTATATAAGTTTGTAATAAACAAATTGTTTTGCAGCCAAAAATTAAAATCATACTTACTTCATTAATTATCAGTATTTTATTGATGTTAATTAAGTTTGGTGCTTATTTTATAACTCAATCTAATGCTATTCTAACGGATGCTGCGGAAAGTATTGTTAATGTAATTGCAAGTACATTTGCCTTTTATAGCATTTATTTAGCTGCTTTACCTAAAGACCAAAATCACCCTTACGGGCATGGTAAAATTGAGTTTTTTTCTGCTTTTGTAGAAGGAAGCTTAATCATTCTTGCGGGTATAATCATTATTTTTAAATCTTCTTATAATTTATTTTATCCTCAAGCTGTTGATGATATTTTAAAAGGTTCGTATCTAATTGCTTTTACTGGATTGATCAATGGGGCTTTTGGATGGTATATGGTCAAAAAAAGTGAAAAATTAAATTCAATTACTTTACAAGCAGATGGGCATCATTTAGTAACCGATGCTTTCAGTAGTTTTGGTTTGGTGATTGGTTTAATGCTTATCTATTTCACAAAAATTGTTTGGTTAGATAGCGCATTATCAATTGCTATAGCTTTTTTCATTATATACAATGGTTATCGCTTAACGCGAAAATCCATTGGTGGTTTAATGGATGAATCTGATGTTAAAATTATCCAACAAATTATTTCTTATTTAAACATCAACAGAAAAAATGATTGGATTGATATTCATAATTTGCGTACCCAAAGATATGGTTCTCAATTACATATAGATTGTCATGTTACTTTACCCTATTATTATGATTTAAACAAGGTACATCATGAAATATCTGAAATAGATAAAGTAATAAACGAAAATGTAAACTCCGAAACCGAATTTTTTATCCATGCAGATCCTTGTATTCCTCAATGTTGCCATTATTGCAATAAAGAGGATTGTTTGGTTAGGCAAGAATCAAAAACTAAGAATATAGAATGGACTTTAGAAAACGTAACTAAAAACAATAAGCATTTCGAGTGAAAATGGAAAACAAACATTTTAATATTAGAGTTTATGGGTTATTGATAAATGATAAAAATGAGATTTTATTAAGCGATGAAGAAGAGAAAGGCATAAAATTTATTAAATTCCCTGGTGGAGGTTTAGAATATGGAGAAGGATTAATTGAAGCCTTAAAACGTGAATTTATTGAAGAATGCAACTTAAAAATTGAAATAATTAAACATTTTTATACTACAGATTTCTTTATAAAATCAGCATTTGGAAATGGTGGACAACTAATTTCTATTTATTATTTGGTTAAACCATTACATGATATTAGTTTTAAAATAGTTAACAATGAATATGATTTTGATGGTCAGGATGGTGAGAGCAAACAATGTTTTAGGTTTATACCTTTATCTATTTTAGAAGAACAGAATGTTACTTTCCCTGTTGATAAGAAAGTTATTGAATTATTGAAACTGAATTAAAAAGAAATGAGCGATTTAGTGAGCAGAGATTTGGAAGCCATTTGGCATCCATATACGCAAATGAAAACGGCTGCTAAGCCAATTCCTATTGTAAGAGGAGAAGGTGTTTACCTCTATAAGGAAAACGGAGAAAGATTGATAGATGCAGTATCATCTTGGTGGGTTAACATTCATGGGCATAGCCATCCATACATAGCAGAAAAGGTTTTTGAACAATTGCAAACTTTAGAACATGTAATTTTTGCAGGTTTTACACATCCTCAAGCTGTGAAATTAGCAGAAAACCTTTTGAGTATCATTCCTCAAAATCAGGCAAAAATATTTTATTCTGATAATGGTTCAACAGCGGTTGAAGTAGCTATAAAAATGTGTTTGCAATTTTGGAGTAATCAAAATCAACATCGCACAAAAATATTAGCCTTTAAAAACGCTTATCATGGCGATACTTTTGGCGCCATGGCTGTAAGCGGCAGAAGTGCTTTTACATCTGCTTTTGATTCTTTATTATTCGATGTTGAATTTATTGATTTACCAAATAGGAGCAATTTAGAAGCTCTCAAATCCCAAATCTCAAATCTTAAATCTGATTTGGCTTGCTTTATTTTTGAACCTTTGGTGCAAGGGGCAGGAGGGATGCTAATGTATAAAGCCAATGATTTGGATGAATTGATAGCATATTGTAAACAAGAAAATGTGTTGACAATTGCAGATGAAGTAATGACAGGTTTTGGACGTACCGGAAAACTTTTTGCTTCTGATCATTTAATCCAAAAAGCAGACTTAATGTGCTTTTCTAAAGGTTTAACAGGTGGAACAATGCCATTAGGTGTAACTTCTTGTACCCAAAATATTTACAATGCTTTTCTATCAGATGATAAATTAAAAACTTTATTCCATGGGCATTCATTTACGGCAAATCCTGTAGCTTGTGCTGCATCTAATGCGAGTTTTGATATTTTAATGCAAAATGAAACTCAGGAAAGTTTAAATAGAATTTCAGAAAAGCATCAAAGATTTAAAGAAGAAATTGAAAAAAATCCTAAACTCAAAAATGTACGCCAATGCGGAACTATTTTAGCTATGGAATGGGATATTGAAGCCACTTCTTATTTCAATAGCATAAGAGATACCCTTTATAATTTTTTTTTAGATAAGGGAATTATATTAAGACCATTAGGTAATATTTTATACATTATGCCGCCTTATTGTATTTCTAACGAGGATTTAGATTATATTTACAACCAAATAAAAGAAGCATTAATTAAATTTTAAGATGAAATTAAAAGAAACTTTATCACAAATAGTTAGTGACGATCTGTTGCACTCTAAATGGTTAAATACTTTATCTTTTATGGAAAATGCTGGTGCTAAAAAAATTTCAGCATCAGAAGATAAAGAAAAGGTTACGCTTATTATTTTAAAACATGCCGCAGAAGAACATCGCCATGCTTATTATTTAAAAAAACAAATTGCAAAAATAGACGAGGGTTACTGTCCTGATTATCAAAATCAGTATTTATTAGCACCAAAAGCCAGCAAATATTATTTAAACAATTTAGATGTACAAGTTTGTAAATATCTAAAAAAAGAACTCCAACTGTCTGGTTCTGAGCTTCGCTTTGCAGCTTACTTATTAGTAACCTACGCTATAGAAGTAAGAGCAGATGAATTATATCCTGTATATCAGGATATTTTAACTGCAACTAGCAGTAAAGTTATGGTAAAATCAATTATTTTAGAAGAGGAAGGACATTTGGAAGAAATGCTACATCAGCTTAAAACTTTCTCGCCAAACTGGGAGATTTACGCTCATCAAGCTGTAAAAATTGAAACAGATTTGTTTAATGATTGGATTGACAGTTTGAAAAAAGAAGTCTTCAACGAAGCAGCCGCACTAGTTAATTAATAACTAAGATTTCGATCATAATTCTTTAAAATTTATTTAAGCTCTTCGGGGCTTATTTTTTTTGGAATAAATATTGATTTCAATTTATTAAAATCAATTAAAAATGAGATCTATCTGGAACGGAACCATCGCCTTTGGCTTAGTTAATATCCCAATAAAACTTTACTCTGCTATAGACCATAGCAGTTTAGATTTAGATATGTTAGATGGTAGAGACCATGAACATATTAAATATCAACGTATTAACGAGAAAACCAGAAAAGAAGTTCCTTATGAAAAGATCGTTAAAGGATATAAGTTAAAAGACGATTATGTCATCTTAGAAGAGCGAGATTTTGAGGATGCAAGTCCGGAGAAAACTAAATCTATAGATATCCAAAACTTTGTTAAATCATCAGAAATTAACCCAATGTTATTCGAAACTTCTTATTACGCAGAAGCGGGAAAACAAGGGCAAAAGGCTTATAAACTTTTGCTAACAGCTTTAAAAAAAACAAATATGGCAGGCGTAGGGCAATTTGTTTTGCGACAAAAAGAAAATCTTTGTATCATCCATCCTCAAGATAATGTTATTGTTATTTCTAGAATTCGGTTTGCTCAAGAAATAAAAGATTCTTCAGAAATCAATACACCAGATGATTTAATAGTGCCTAAAAAGGAACTAGACGTTGCTTTGGCATTAATTAAACAATATACTTCAGATTTTGATATCAGTAAATATAAAGATACCTACACTTCAGAATTATTAAAAATCATCAAAGCTAAAGCCAAAGGTAAACGCCCAACTATTAAAAAATTAAAACCTAATAAGGCAAAGAGCGATGATTTGTATGAACAATTAATGGAAAGTTTGAATAGCAAAGGAGCCTAACTATGCCTTTATCTGTCTACGATAAAAAAAGAAATTTCGAAAAAACATCAGAACCAAAATCTGAAAAACAAAAATCTAAAAAAGGATTAGTATTTGTTGTGCAGCGTCATCATGCCTCTAATTTGCATTATGATTTTAGGCTGGAAATGGATGGCGTTCTTAAAAGTTGGGCAATCCCCAAAGGTCCGTCTTTAAATCCAAAAGATAAAAGGCTAGCAATGATGGTAGAAGATCACCCTTATGCTTATAGAACCTTTGAAGGCGAGATTCCAAAAGGAAATTATGGTGCCGGAACTGTACATCAATTTGATGAGGGTACTTATACTCCTTTAAATAAAGCAACAAAAGATGATGAAAAAGAATTATTAAAAGAACTTGAAGCCGGAAGTTTAAAGTTTAAACTGAAAGGTAAAATTCTAAAGGGCGAGTTTGCATTAGTTAAGATAAAAAATGCTGAACAAAATGCCTGGTTGCTAATAAAGCATAACGATGAATATGCCGTAAACGATGAATTTGATATTGAAAAGCTTATTCCTAAAGAAATTATTAAAAACGGTAAAGCCTTTAAAACGAAAAAAGAAGAGAATGCTAAACCCAAGATTATAGAAACTCCTCCATTAAATAGCTATCAACCCATGTTGGCAAAATTAGCTCCTCATGTTTTTGACGATGAAAATTATATTTACGAAAGAAAATTAGATGGCTATCGGATTTTAACTTATACAGGAAAAGAATTTAAATTAACTACCAGAAACGGGAAGGATTATACTGCTAATTATCAGCAAATTGTTGCTGATTTAAAATTGATAAAAGAAAATGCAGTTTTAGATGGTGAATTGGTTGCTGAAGATAAAGACGGTAATCAGAAGTTTCAATTGCTTCAGAATTATGAAAATGATAATAAAAATATAATCTTAAAATATTATATTTTTGATATCTTAAGTCTTAATAATCATGATATTACAGAAATTTCGTTGTTGAAACGCAAAGCCTTGTTAAAAAGCTTATTAAGTCAATACAATTTTAAACACACCATTTTAGTTGATTTTATAAAAGGGGAGGGGAAGCAACTTTTTAGCAAAGCGAAAAAAGAGGGGTGGGAAGGAATAATAGCCAAAAAAGCACAAGACGAATATTTTATTGGAAAAAGAAGCGATACCTGGTTAAAATTTAAATTCGTAAATAGCGAAGAGGCTGTAATTTGTGGTTACACAAAACCTACTGGCTCAAGAAAATATTTTGGAGCTTTAGTTTTAGGAATGTTTGATGAAAAAGGTCAATTAAAATATATTGGAAACTGCGGAACGGGCTTTAACGACGTTACATTAAAATCACTTCATGATGATTTAAACCAAAGGGTCTTAGTTAAAAAACCTTTATCAGAAAAAGTTAATCAGGAAAAAACTGTGACATGGATTAGGCCCGAATTAGTTTGCGAAGTAAATTATACCGAATGGACAGAAGATGGGCATTTAAGACATCCGGTTTTTAAGGGTTTAAGAGAGGATAAAGAGGTTGATGAAATAATTTCGGACGAAAATAAAAAAATCACTGATGATGAACAAGCATTAAATGAGAGGGAGCTTGAATTTGATGGGAAAAAGGTGAAAGTAACAAATTTAGATAAGGTTTTTTGGAAAAAAGAAGGTTATACCAAAGGAGATTTAATTAATTATTACCAAAATATTGCAGATGTGATGTTGCCCTACTTAAATGATAAACCATTAAGTTTAAACAGGCATCCAAACGGAATTGATAAACCAAATTTTTTTCAAAAAGATGTTGCCTTAAACAATTTACCAAAATGGGCAAAAACAACAGAAATACATTCTGATAGTAATAATAAAGAAATTAACTATCTGATATGTAACGATAAAGCTTCCCTCATTTATATGGCTAATTTAGGTTGTATAGAGATAAATCCATGGTTAAGCACTTACAAAAAACCAGAAAATCCAGAATTTATGGTAATTGATTTAGATCCAGATGGAAATAAATTTAGCGAAGTTGTTGAAGTAGCTTTAATAGTAAAAGGCATATTTGATGAAATTAAAATCAAGAGTTTTATAAAAACTTCAGGCTCTACAGGGATACACATTTATGTTTATATAGCACAAAAATATGAATATGATTTTGTTAAAAACTTTGCGGAGTTTATAGCTAACAAAGTTCATGAACAAAGCTTTGAAAATACAAGTATCGACAGAAGTCCTACAAAAAGAAAAGGATTGATTTATATAGATTTTTTACAAAACCGTAGAGGACAAACTATTGCTGCACCATATTCTGTAAGACCAAAACCTGGCGCAACAGTTTCTATGCCTTTAAACTGGGAGGATGTAAATGAAAATTTAGATATGAATGATTTTACAATTCTTACCGTTCCGAATATGATAAAGGATACTAAAAATCCTTGGGAGGGAATCAGAAAGGAAAAATCAGATTTAGTAAAAGGACTTAGATTATTATCAAAATAGGTAAGTAATAGAAATATCTACTTAACATAATATTGATTATAAGACAAATAATAATTAAAAAATATCAAGCTTATTCGCTTGATATTTTAGATTATGTTATGTAGGATAAAAACCTAAATATTAATTATTTAACTCTCTTAACTTTAATTGCATTTAAACCTTTCATACCTTTTTCTAATTCAAAAGTTACGCTATCACCTTCACGTATTTCATCAACCAAACCATTTACATGCACAAAATATTTTTCTTGAGTTCCATTTTCTTTAATAAAACCAAAACCTTTACTATCGTTAAAGAAATCTACTTTACCTTTTTTCTCAACCGATAAATCTTCTTCTTCTTGTTTAGAAACACCAATTTCTATTGAACTAGCATCAATTTCTTTTTTCTTACGTGTTGGATCTGGCGGTGTATTTGTAATATTACCATATTCATCTACATAAGCCATCATGTTTTCTAAACTTCCATCAGAAGAATTTTCTTTTCTTTCTTCCTTTTTTTGC
>JBBRYE010000150.1:0-7299 GCA_038237895.1 Sphingobacteriales bacterium
CTCTATTGGTAGATAGAAAAGCTTTGAAAGTTGCACAACAAAATAATGATGTGAGTTTAGCTCAAGAAATTTTACAACAAGCTTATAGAACTGATGTGCGTCCGTTAATTGCCGAAGCAAGGTTACAAAACGGTGGTGCATTAGACCCAATAAAATTATTTAGAACCGCCAAAGTTAGAGAAACATTGGTGAATGAAAGAGGACTGGAAACAAAGGCGACAGGACTTTAACAGAAAGTATTAGAAATGAAACTTGAGAAATAAAGGCATATTGTCTGTAAAATCTCTTGTTTCATTTCTTTTTGTTTTAACTATAAAAACAACATTCTTTTTGCTAATTATTATAATGTAAACAGAAAAAAGATATAGTGGACAGCTTTATATAAATGTCCAAATTATAATAGATTTCTTCTTTATTGATTCTCGAATCTATATACTAATCCCGATTATTTTCGGGAATCTAATCTAATTTAAAAAATGAAAATCCCTGTTATAGCAATCTTTGATATTGGGAAAACCAATAAGAAACTTTTCTTATTTGATGAAGATTATAAGATAGTTTTTGAGCGTACCGCTAGGTTTATAGAAACTAAAGACGAAGATGGTGACACATGTGAAAATCTGGAAAGTTTAAGACTTTCTGTTTTTGATTCTTTACATGAAGTTTTAAGAGATAAACAATTTGATATCAAGGCGATAAACTTTTCTACTTATGGTGCTAGTTTGGTATATGTTGATGAAAATGGAAGGCCTTTAGCACCACTTTATAATTATTTAAAAGAATATTCAGAGCCTTTAAAAACACAATTTTATGATACTTATGGTGGAGAAGAAAATGTTGCAGTTAGTACAGCTTCGCCCGTTTTAGGTAGTTTAAATTCTGGAATGCAGCTATATCGTATAAAATATGAAAAGCCAGAATTGTTTGAGAAAATAAAATATGCATTGCATTTACCACAATACATGAGTTCTATTATTACCGGTAAAATGTATAGTGATATTACCAGTATTGGGTGTCATACAAATTTTTGGGATTTTGGAAAACAAGATTACCACGAATGGGTTTATAGAGAGGGATTGGCAGCTAAATTAGCTCCAATTTTTCCTGGTGATCAAGTGATGCAATCTACTTTTCCAAGTGAGAATTATAAGTCTGGTGTAGGTTTGCATGATAGCTCTGCGGCTTTAATTCCTTATATAGAAAGCTTTAAAGAACCATTTATCTTGCTATCAACAGGTACTTGGTGTATTAGTTTAAATCCATTTAACAACCAACCTTTAACAAAAGAAGAATTAGATAAAGATTGCCTATGTTATTTATCTTTTCAGGCAAAGCCGATAAAAGCCTCTCGTTTATTTACCGGTTTTGAGCATGAGCAAGAAGTAAAGAGAATTGCCAATCATTTCGGTACTACAATAGGCAAATACAAAACCACTAAACTATCTGTTCCTGTTATTACTAAATATTTACCTAAAGGCGATTTGAATTCTTATTTTGAGACCTTACAAGATGATCATTATAATTTTTCTAAAGAAAATTTAGGTGATTTTAAAGATGATATAGAAGCTTACCATTTTTTAATTTTCAGTTTAGTATTTAAACAATATAAGGCTACTCAATTAGTGCTAAAAAATACAACAGTAAAAAGAATATTTGTTGATGGCGGTTTTTCTAAAAACGTAATATTTATGAATCTTTTGGCTATGGCATTTCCAGATATTGAGATTTATGCTGCATCTATGGCACAAGCTACTTCAATGGGTGCGGCTGTAGCAATTCACAAGCATTGGAATACTAAACCTTTACCAACTGACATGATTGCATTAAAATTATTTGTATCCCCAGTAAAAAATTAAAGATGAAAGTTGCTTTATTTATCCCTTGTTACGTTGATCAATTTTATCCAAATGCAGCTATTGCCACATTACAACTGTTAGAGAAATTTGGATGTGATGTTTCTTATCCAAAAAATCAGACTTGTTGTGGACAGCCAATGTCAAACTCGGGTTTTGAGCATTTAACAGGAGGCTGCGATCGTAATTTTGTAGATAATTTTAAAGGTTATGATTATATAGTAGCACCATCAGGAAGTTGCGTATTACATATAAAAGAGCATTTGCATGACGATAGGTATCCACAAGAAGCTGAAAAGATAAGAGCTACTACTTATGAATTAATTACTTTTTTGACTGATATTTTAAAGGTAGAAAACATTAAAGCTAGCTTTCCTCATAAAGTTGGGTTACACCAAAGCTGCCACGGTTTACGAGGATTAAAGTTGGCGCAAATGAGTGAATTAACTAAACCAGCTTTTTCTAAACCACTACATCTTTTAAATATGGTAGATGATATAGAATTAATTCATCTAGACAGAGTGGATGAATGTTGTGGTTTTGGAGGCACATTTTGTGTGGCAGAAGAAGCTGTTTCTGTAAAAATGGGCATAGATAGGGTTGCCGATCATGTTTTACATGGCGCAGAATATATAACAGGTGTTGATATGTCTTGCCTTATGCATATGGAAGGAATTTTAAATAGAGATAAAAGTACCGTAAAGGTGATACATATTGCAGAAATTTTAAATGGAGGTGTAAAATGAAATTAATGGACCACGCAGAAAAATCTAAAGTTTTTAATGAAGATGAAAAACGGGTAGATTGGCATGATGAGACCCTTTGGTTTATTAGGGAAAAGAGAGATAAAGCAACGCACAACATTCCCGAATGGGAAGATTTACGTGAAGCTGGCTCCCAAATAAAAAACCATACACTATCAAACCTTAACCACTATCTGCAGGAGTTTGAAACCAAGGCACAGGCAAATGGTGTTGTAATTCACTGGGCTAAAGATGCAGAAGAGCATAATAGTATTGTTTTAGAATTACTAAAAAAGCATCAGATTACAGATATGGTAAAAAGTAAGTCCATGCTTACCGAAGAATGCCATTTAAATGAATATTTAGAAAATAACGGTATAGGGGTTATAGATTCTGATTTAGGAGAAAGGATTGTTCAGTTAGCAAAAGAACCACCTAGCCACATTGTTTTGCCTTGTATCCATAAAAAGAAAGAAGAAATTGGGGAACTGTTTCATGAGTTTTTGGGAACACCAAAAGGAAGTGCAGACCCCCAATTATTGACAGAAGCGGCCAGACAACATTTAAGGGATACTTTTTTAACAAGAAAAGCAGCACTTACAGGTGTGAATTTTGCCATTGCAGAAACAGGAGAATTTGTAGTATGTACCAATGAAGGTAATGCGGATATGGGTGCACATTTGGCAGATATCCATATTGCTAGTATGGGAATCGAAAAAGTGATTCCTAAACGTAAGCACTTAAGTGTATTCTTAAGATTATTAACAAGAAGTGCTACAGGACAACCAATTACTACCTATTCCAGTCATTTCGCAAAACCTGCTGATGGAAAGGAGTTGCATATTATCTTGGTAGATAATGGACGTACCAGACAATTGGCAAGACCAGATTTTAGAAATTCACTAAAGTGTATCAGATGTGCAGCCTGTTTTAATACCTGCCCTGTTTACCGTAGGAGTGGAGGACACAGTTATCAAAGCGTAATTGCAGGACCTATTGGATCCATACTTATGCCAAATCTAGACATGAAAAAACATGCCGATCTACCTTTTGCATCCTCACTATGCGGATCTTGTAGCAATGTTTGTCCCGTTAAGATTGATATACATGAACAATTATATAAATGGAGACAAGTGATTGTTAAAGAAGGATATGTAGATACTGCTAAAAAGGTAGCTATGGAAGTAATGGCTAAAACCTTAGCATCTCCAGTAATGTATAGATTGGCTGGTAAAGCAGCAAGAACTACGTTAAAATATGCGCCTTTTGTAGTCAATAATAAGTTGAATGCTTGGTATTTACATAGAGAAATGCCAGAAGTACCAAAATCATCTTTCGGAGAATGGTACAATAAAAACAGAAAAAATAATGAATAGCAGGGAGGATATACTAGCTGCAGTAAAGGCTGCTCAACCAGATTTGAGAGAACTTCCTAATCTTGAACTTTTTTACAAGGACGAAGATAGTAAAGATGAAAACCTGAAGAACTTTATAGAGGTAGTAGAGCGAATTGGATCTACAGTTCATAGAGTTAAAAATTATGGAGAAGTAATTGAGATAATAAATTCAAACTTTGCATTAGAAGGTAAAGTAGTAGTCTCGATGGTTAAGGAATTGGATAAAATCTCTGTGGTATTTTCAGGATCTGATAATCACGAATTGGCAAACGTGGAGTTAATGATACTACCTACGCATTTTGCAGTTGCAGAGAATGGAGCATGCTGGGTTGATGATGAACTGTTTAAAGAAAGGCTTTTGCCTTTTATCCCACAACACTTGGTCTTTATTGTAAAGAAGGAAGAAGTTGTACCCACTATGCACATTGCATATGAAAGAATTGCTGATAAAAAATATGGTTATGGAGCTTTTATAGCTGGTCCATCTAAAACGGCCGACATAGAACAAAGCTTAGTACTTGGAGCTCATGGGCCTAGGAGTTTAACAGTTTTTATAATTTAATCTTTGCTTTTAATCAAATTGGAAATCTATTCTTAACTTATTTAAAACTAAATATTTAATCTTTTGAATAAGATTTTGTTTAAAATTAAGACCTTATAAATCAATTATTTACATCTTAAATTTATAGAATGAAATATGAATAGGTTTAGATTTTTTTTTCAATATATATTTCTAGGTAAGGTTATGAATACATTTTACAGATTAATTTATTAATTTTCGTTAAATCTCTGGTAATTAATATATCGTCTATAATTATTTAAAGTGTAAAGAATCATTAGATTTGTGTTGTCTTCTATTGTAAATTAATAAAGTTATATTGAAACTAAATGATTTTTCTAAGCTTATTCAGGTGGATGAATATTCTTCTACACCTAAATATTTACAATTAAGTAATTCTATAATTGCTGCTATTGAAAAGGATAAACTAAAAAAAAATGATGTTTTACCTTCAATTAATGAATTAAGTTATTGTTTAGAAATCTCCAGAGACACCGCAGAGAAAGGATATAGATATTTAAAATCAAAAGGTATTATTTTATCCGTTCCGGGTAAAGGATATTATATCGGACAAACCGAGTTTAAGAAAAAACTGAGGATATTTTTATTATTCAATAAATTATCTACCCATAAAAAAATAATTTATGATTCGTTTGTAGAAGCACTAGGAGATGATGTTGCTATTGATTTCTATATTTACAACAATAGCTACTCAATTTTTAAAAATTTAATTCAAAACAAAAAAAATGATTATTCTCATTACGTCATCATCCCTCATTTTGTAGAAGGTGGAGAGAATGCCTATGAAATATTAAATACCATACCAAAAGATAAATTACTAATCTTAGATAAGAAAATTTTAGGTGTAGAAGGTAAATATTCTGCAGTTTATGAAAATTTTGAGAATGATATTTATGAGGCGTTGTTATCCGCTAAAGATTCATTAGAAAAATATCAAACATTAAAAATCATCTTCCCAAATAAAAGTTATTTTCCAAAGGAAATTATAAATGGATTCCAAAGATTTTGTCAGCAATATGCCTTCAATTGTGTTATTGTAAATGATATTAATACAGAACCTATATCAAAGGGAGATGTTTATATCAATTTGATGGAGGATGATCTGGTACTGTTAATAGAAAGAATAATGACATTAGATATGAAAATGGGTAAGGATGTTGGTATTATCTCTTATAATGAAACCCCTTTAAAAAAATTAATTCTAAATGGCCTAACTACCATCTCCTCCGACTTTAAAAAAATGGGTACAATGGCTGCAGAAATAATTATTAATCAAAAGATAGTACATAAAGAAGTACCTTTTTATCTCACTTTAAGAGCCTCTTTATAAAGCTAAAACTTTGATAATAGCAATACAAAACTTTTCATTGTAGAAGTTTTACAATTTTAGATATTTTATATAAACACCTTAAAATACTTCATGAAACTTTCTTTTGTTCTTTTATTGAGCTTTTTCTCATTTCAACTCCTAGCCCAAACATCTTCTTTAAAAGGAATTATAATTGATAAAACTACCAATCAACCATTAGAGTTTACTAGTGTTTCAATCTATAAATCATCAGATTCATCATTAATAAATGGCAGCATTACTGATAAAAATGGAATGTTTTTAATTAAAGGATTACAATCGGGTAGTTTTTATTTAAAGGTTCAGTTTTTAGGTTATGATACTAAAAAAGTATCAAATATAAATTTAAGCGCAAAAAACATAAATATTGGATTGATAACTTTAAGTCAAGATGCCAAATTTTTAAACGAGGTAAAAATTACCGGTCAGCAAACACAAAATTTTAATAAAATTGATAAACAAATTTATAAAACCGATCAATTTGCAGCTGCAAAAGGTGGTACAGCTATAGATGTTTTAAAAAATTTACCATCTGTTGCGGTTAACGGGCAAGGAGAAATCTCAGTTAGAGGTTCATCTGGCTTTTTAGTATTGATAAATGGTAAACCAATACAAGGAGATGCACAATCTATTTTAAACCAACTACCTGCAAATTCTTTGGAAAATATAGAATTTATTACCGCACCATCTGCTAAATATGATGCCGATGGAAAAGGAGGAATTTTGAATATCATTACCAAAAAAGGAGTTGATAAAGGCTTATCGTTCATTTCAAATATCCAAGGAGGTTTACCTAGCACAACTGATTATGGTAATCTAAAAACCCAGCAACGTTACGGAGCAGATTTTACTATCAATTACAAAACCGAAAAATGGGATTTAAGCGGTGGTGCCAATTACTTAAGAAACGATAATGCAGGATTTAGGGAAGGCAATGTTTTTACTATCATTAATGGGATTAAAACTATTTTTCCATCAACAGGGGAGCGTAGTTTTGATAAATATAATTACGGTGGTAGATTTAACATCGGGTTTAACCCAAATAAAAATGATGCTTTTTCATTAGGTTTTTTTGGCGGATATAAGTTTCAAGACAGGTTAGCAAATATAAATTACAATAATGTGAAAACTAATACTGCAGGAAATATAGTGGGCTTAAAAAAATATTTTAACTCTAACCTTCAAAATAAACAGGCAGAATTTTATCTCGGTAATTTTGATTATGCACATACATTTAAAAACAAATCGCTTTTAAGCATTACGGCACTTTACGAGTTTGATGATATTTACGGTTCTACTAAAAATAGAAATATAGAAGGCTTAGATACTGTCCAAAACACGATTAATAAATATAAAAATCCTTTGAATGGTTTAAGAA
>JBBRYE010000151.1:0-7046 GCA_038237895.1 Sphingobacteriales bacterium
AAAGGGTTATCAAAATAGATTAACAGATCCAGAACAAACCATATTTACTGCTAAAAAGGCTGCAAATGTTGCTAAAATAATTAATTATTATGAAGGTCTTGCAGAATCATATCGTGTTATCGGGATAGGTTTTTATTATCTAAATCAAAGAGATTCTGCATTAAATTATTATCAAAAAGCATTAGAATTATTTAAAAACAAGAAGGATGAAATTGGAGAAACAAAAGTTTCTAATAATATTGGAAATTTATGGGCAGAAATTGACTATGATAAAGCGTTAGAATATTATCAAAAAACACTCATTATTGCCAAAAAAAGGAATATAAAAGATTTAATTGCAGGCTCTTATTTGAATATTGGCAATGCTTATTATAGAAAAAAAAATTATAGTGTTGCCCTGAGTAATTACGAAAATAGTAGTCAGATTTTTAACGAAATAAATAATCCGATTGGAATAACCCAAAGCCTACAAAATAGAGGTGTTATTTATTTTAGTACCAACCAATATGATAAAGCCGAAAAGCTTTTATTGGAAGCTAATGAAAAAGCAAAAATTCATGAATTGAATAGCAGTGTTGCATCTATAAATTTAAATCTCACTTCCATATACATCGCAAAAAACAATTTCTTAAAAGCTGAAAAATATTTACAAGAGGGACGGGCTTTTGCTAAATTAGTAAATGATGATAAAAGAATTTATGATTATACCTACACTAATTATGAATTAGAGTTTAAAAAGAAAAATTATGAAAAAGCACTAATATATTTAAAAGAAGTTCATGATCAGGATAGTGTTTTTTATAAAAGGAACATTACGTCAAATATCAACCTCATTCAAGAAACTTTAAAACAACAACAGCAACAAAAAGAAAATGAATTAATTATTCAAGCTCAAAAAAACGCTAAAAAATTATCAATAGCTACTGCAATTGTTGCTGTTCTTGCTTTCTTTGTTATATTTTTATTAGTTAAAACAAATAAGAAATCTAAAAAATCTAATGATGAATTAAAGGTTTTAAATGAGGAGGTTTCCAGACAAAAAGAAAATGTTGATAAAATAAATCATCGCTTAGAAGAACTTATTGCAGAACGCACAAAAGATTTAATCATCAAAAATCAAAAACTTTCAGAATATTCAAGTCATCTTTCTCACCAAATTAGAGGCCCTGTTGCTACTCTAAAAGGCTTAATGCTTTTAATTGAGGATGATATGGTGGATAGTAATGAAATCACGCCCCAAATAGCTAAATGTGTTAATAAAATTGATGAACAGATTATGGATATCAATGAAGCTTTAAATGACCCCACTAGATATCATTTAAATAGAAATAATTAAAGTGGAAATCTTTAAATGGGGCAAGGTGAAAATCTCTGCCCCATTTTTTTTAATTTCGCATTCTAACAAAAATAAAGCATTTGGATTTTTTAGCAGGATTAAATACTTCACAAAAACAAGCGGTAGAACAAACAGAAGGTCCGGTAATGATTATTGCTGGTGCTGGTTCAGGAAAAACAAGGGTAATTACTTATAGAGTTGCTCACTTAATTAGGAAAGGAATTGATCCATTTAATGTACTAGTATTAACTTTTACAAACAAAGCAGCTAAAGAAATGCGTAACCGTATATCTACTGTGGTAGGTTCTGAAGCTAAAAATATTTGGATGGGAACTTTTCACTCTGTATTTGCTAAAATATTAAGAGTTGAAGCTAATAAAATTGGCTACCCTAATAATTTTACCATTTATGATACCGATGACAGCAAAAGTTTGATAAAAACTATCTTAAAAGAAATGAGTCTTGATGATAAATTGTATCATCATAACTTTGTTTATGGAAGGATTTCAAATGCTAAAAACAATTTAATTTCTGTTCAAGAATATCAACAGAATGAAACTATACAAGCAGAAGATTTTACTAGCGGAAGAGGCTTTTTAGGGAAAATTTATGAAACTTATGTAAACCGTTGTTTTAAAGCTGGTGCCATGGATTTTGATGATTTACTTTTTAAAACCAATGTACTTTTAAAAGAGCATCCAGATGTTTTATACAAATATCAAAATAAGTTTAAATACTTAATGGTGGATGAGTATCAGGATACTAACTTTTCTCAATACCTAATTGTTAAAAAACTAGCAGCTATCAGAGAGAATTTATGTGTGGTTGGTGATGATGCGCAGAGTATTTATGCTTTTAGGGGCGCAAATATTCAAAATATCCTCAACTTTCAAAAAGATTATCCTGATGTTAAAGTTTATAAATTAGAGCAGAATTATAGGTCTACGCAAAACATTGTTAATGTTGCAAATAGCATCATTGCAAACAATAAAAATCAGTTAGAAAAAAATGTTTTTTCTGATAATGAGATTGGTGAAAAGATAAAAATTACTCGTTCTTTTTCTGATAATGAGGAAGGAAAATCCGTTGCGGAATCCATTATTCAAGAACGTGGAAATAATAATTTAGAGTGGAAAAGTTTTGCCATTTTATATCGTACTAATGCCCAATCTAGGTCGATGGAAGAAGGTTTGAGGAAATTAAATGTTCCTTACAAAATTTACGGTGGGCTTTCATTTTATCAAAGAAAAGAAATTAAAGATTTAATTGCATATTTCCGATTAACGTTTAACCCAAGTGATGAAGAAGCATTTAAAAGAGTAATAAATTATCCGGCTAGAGGAATTGGAAAAACCACTTTAGATAGAATTATTTTAGCTGCCGACCAAAACCAAAAAACTTTATTCGAAATTATTTGCGATGCGCCAAAATATTTAGAAAATCGCTCTGCAACAGCGGTTGAGAGTTTCGCCACTGCAATTCAAAGTTTTGCGGTAGTAGCAAAAAATAGTAATGCTTATGATACCGCTTTACATATTGCTCAACAATCTGGTCTTTTAAAAGATTTATATTCTGATAAATCTGTAGAAGGTTTAAATCGTTATGAAAACATTCAAGAACTCTTAAATGGTATTAAAGAATTTTCTGAACGTGAGGATATTGAAGAACGTAGCCTTGATATTTTTATGCAGGATATTGCATTATTAACCAATGATGATAACGATAAAGACCCAAATAAAGACACAGTTTCCTTAATGACCATTCATTCTTCTAAAGGTTTGGAATATCCACAAGTATATATTGTGGGTTTAGAGGAGAATTTATTTCCATCACAAATGGCTTTAAATTCAAGAGCAGATTTAGAAGAAGAGCGACGTTTGTTTTATGTAGCGATAACCAGAGCAGAAAAACGTTTGCACTTAAGTTATGCCACATCAAGGTTTAGATTTGGAACATTAATTAATTGCGAACCATCTAGGTTTTTAGATGAAATTGATGCTAAATATTTAGAGCTAGAATTTACCCAAAAAGCGCCAAGAGATAATACAAGCTTTGGTGATGAACGTAATAAATGGCAAAGTAAAACATCAGAAAAAACTGCTCAGGGAGATTTTTTCTCTAAACCAAAACCCGCTACAAAGCCAATATCTACAACATCTTTACTAGTAAAAGCACATGTACCTACACCAGGTTTTGCACCAAGTGATACTTCAAAATTACAAACAGGCCAAGAAGTAGAACATGAGCGTTTTGGCTTTGGAAAAGTAATAAATTTAGAAGGTAGCAAGGGCGATATTAAAGCAACGGTGTTTTTTAAAGAAATTGGACAGAAACAATTGTTGTTAAAATATGCAAAATTGAGAATTGTGGAGAATTGAATGAATAATTAAGAACACAGAGATTTTTGCGCTAACGATTGAAACGACATCCTTTTTTGCTTATTCAGCAAAAAAGATATAGTGGAAAGCGTGTTAAAGCGCCCAAATTATTTTCATTTTATCCTCTATTTAAAGGGAATTTAAATTAATTAAAATCATAATCATCAACAACAAAAACATCCTGATAATTCTTCTTAAAAATCTATCTTTGCGTTTCAAATGAAGCATATACGTAATTTTTGCATAATTGCACATATAGATCATGGCAAGAGTACTCTTGCAGATCGATTGTTAGAATTTACTTCTACCGTTACCAAACGTGAGTCGCAGGCTCAACTGCTGGATAATATGGATTTGGAGCGTGAACGTGGAATTACCATAAAAAGTCATGCCATCCAAATGAATTATATTCATGAAGGCCAAGAATATATTTTAAACCTAATTGATACTCCGGGACACGTAGATTTTTCTTATGAAGTTTCTAGATCTATTGCAGCTTGTGAAGGCGCATTATTGATCGTAGATGCTTCGCAAGGTATCCAGGCGCAAACTATTTCTAATTTATACTTGGCTTTAGAACAAGATTTAATCATCATTCCTGTTTTAAATAAAATGGATTTGCCAGGGGCAATGCCTGAAGAGGTAAAAGATCAAATTGTAGATTTAATTGGTGGAGAAAGATCTGATATTATTCCTGCATCTGGTAAAACAGGTTTAGGAATTCAAGATATTTTAACCGCTGTTATAGAAAGAGTTCCTGCACCAATTGGCGATCCTGATGCGCCTTTACAAGCATTAATTTTTGATTCTGTTTTTAACTCTTTTAGAGGGATTATTGCTTATTTTAAAGTTGTAAACGGACAAATCAAGAAAAACGATAGGGTGAAATTTGTTGCCACAGGAAAAGAATATATTGCTGATGAGGTTGGGATTTTGAAATTAAATCCTACTCCAAAAGATGTAGTTAAAACTGGAGATGTAGGTTATATCATTTCAGGAATTAAGGAAGCGAGAGAAGTAAAAGTTGGAGATACTATAGTTTTAAGAGATAGACCTGCGCCAAGTATCCAAGGTTTTGAAGAGGTAAAGCCGATGGTTTTTGCCGGCATTTATCCTGTTGATACAGATGAGTTTGAAGAATTACGTGAAGCAATGCACAAGTTGCAATTAAATGATGCTTCCTTAGTTTTTGAGCCAGAATCTTCTGCGGCGTTGGGTTTCGGTTTCCGTTGCGGTTTCTTAGGGATGCTACACATGGAAATTATCCAGGAGCGTTTAGAGCGTGAATTTGATATGACGGTGATTACAACCGTTCCTAACGTTTCTTACATTGCCCATACTACCAAAGGCGATCCTTTTACGGTAAACAACCCTTCCGAATTACCAGACCCATCAAAATTAGAATTTGTTGAGGAGCCTTTTATTAAAGCAAACATTATTACTAAATCAGAATTTGTTGGACCTGTAATGTCTCTTTGTATTCAAAAAAGAGGAATGATCATCAATCAGCATTATTTAACTGCTGATAGAGTTGAATTGGTTTTTGAAATGCCAATGGGCGAAATTGTTTTTGATTTTTACGATAAATTAAAAACGATATCTAAAGGGTATGCATCTTTTGATTATCATCAGATAGGATTTAAACAGTCTGATTTGGTAAAATTAGATATCATGCTTAACGGAGAGCATGTAGATGCTTTATCATCTTTAATACATAGAAGCAACTCTTATGATTTTGGTAAACGTATTTGCGAGAAATTGAGGGAATTGATACCAAGACAGCAGTTTGATATTGCCATACAAGCTTCTATTGGGGCAAAAATAATTGCCCGTGAAAATGTGAAAGCATTACGTAAAGATGTAACTGCAAAATGTTATGGTGGCGATATTTCGCGTAAACGTAAACTATTAGAAAAACAGAAAAAAGGTAAAAAACGAATGCGCCAAGTTGGAAACGTAGAAATTCCACAAACAGCATTTATGGCAGTTTTAAAATTGGATTAATCTTAAGAAAATAAATTGTTATGTAAATTATAATTTATTATATATGAAATTAAATAAAATAATGCTTGTTGAATTACAGGCATTTTTTTATTGTTTAGATAATATAATTTTACATTTCATTTAAAATGATTACTATTGAGATCTAAAGCTACCTAATTTTTTTATATGCCAATACTGAAGCGGTTTTTCGCTTTATTTTTAATTTTATTACTAATTACAATATCCTACTTATTAACTGTTGCAAACCGAGGTTCTACAAGTCCAATTATAATAACCAAGCAACAGCCTTTAAAAAAGACAAAAAAATTTATTGATAGATTATTCCAAAATTCAGCAACTTCTGATTTACATATCTTAAATATTCAAATTCCACCGGATAGAAAAAATTTTGAAAATGTTTTAGAAATACAAGAAGTAAACCTTCATCAAGTTTCAATAATTTATGAGAAACAAGGAAAATTAGAAGCGGTAAATTGGTATAAGTGTAAACCAAACTCTTTAATTTCTTTGTCCACTACTCCATTTTTTGTACTTAATCAAAATAAATTAAAAGGCAATATTACCATTGCTTATAGTGGTGCATCATTATCTTTTATCCCTATTAAACTTTACAGTAATGATGATTTTTATAGGAGAAAAGCAAACATTGATTTAGTAAAAACTATTGTTTTATTGCTTATAGTTCTGGCACTGATTGCCTCCATTTGTATTTACTTTATGATAAAAAGTTTTTACAGCATAGCATTTAGTTTTTATTTATTTTTCTGTTTAATATCAAACCTGGTTTATAATGGATTTGCAAATAATTTTTGGCCCTTTAATATCCCCTACATATCAGATCATTTTTTAGGATTTTCTTTATCAGTACATATTTTATTAATGAGCTACTTTTTGGTTTATCTTGTTAAAAAAAACAAAATCGAATCTAAATATTTTTATTTAGCTCACCTCCCATTTATTTTTGGAGCTATTTTTTTATTATTATCTACGGTTTTTGTAAGCTATGTGCTTTTTAATTACCTAATGATAATGGCATTAATTGTTTGTATTAGCTTTATGGTCTATTATCCTATTATTTTTATTGAGTATAAAAAAAAATATGCCTACTGGTTAAACTATTTTGGAATAATTTCTATATCAATGTTATTTTTATTAAGTGTAGCAAAGAGTTTTAATTTCATTTTAGGAAATACATTTTTTGATATTTCTAATAAAATCCTTTTTCTAGTTCATATAATAAGCTTATCATTTGCTTTTGTTTTAATTACTAAAACTAGATTAGTACATAAATATAATTATCTATTCGAAAAAGAATTAAATAATAAAGA
>JBBRYE010000152.1:0-6924 GCA_038237895.1 Sphingobacteriales bacterium
CAATGGCTTAAGGTTAAAGAGATGATTAAAAATGGAGATATTGGAGAAATTATCAGCATCAATACCTTATTTTCTTATTACAATAAAGACGGACAAAATATCCGCAACCAAACCGATGCTGGTGGTGGTGCGTTGATGGATATTGGTTGCTATTGTATTTCTTTTCCAAGATTTATTTTGGAAGCTGAACCAATTAGTGTTTTTGGCTCTGTTCAAAAAGATCTAGTATTTAAAACCGATTTTTTAACTTCCGGAATTTTACATTTTGATAAGCAGGTGGTTGCAACATTTTCTTGTAGTACACAAGCTTTTCCATACCAGCGCTGCCATATTATTGGAAATAAAGGACGTATAGAAATTGAGTTTCCTTGTAATGCACCAACTGATGCAGAATGTAAAATTATTTTAAATAATGCAACAGAGAAGAATGAGTTTGTTTTTAAAGCAAATCAATATCAATTACAATGCGAAGCATTTTCTGATTCTATTTTAAAGGATAAAGAAGTTCCGTATTTGTTATATGATGCTGAGAATAATATGAAAATAATTGATGCTATTTTAAAAAGTGCGGAATCTAAATCTTTGATAAATATTATTTAATAGCTCAAAATTTTAGGTTTAAACCTATTAAATTTAAGATTTTTTGCTTTTAAAGTATTTGTTCTTTACTATCCTTAAGCTTACTGCGTATATGATGAAAATGTAAAGGCCAAAAATTTTATATTCTTGATCATTTATAAAGTAAACACAACAAATAGCCAAAATAAAAGTAATAATAAAGCCTACTAATGCAAACGCTGAAAACCTTGTTGTTAATAAGTCTTGCTTTGTTGGAGGGTAAGTTCTTAATTGTGGTTTACTTATCGTAATATATCTCATTAACACATATTGCATCAGAATGCAACATAAAATAATAGTGAAATATAAATAATATGGTGAGAAAAACCCGGTAACGTGTGATATTACAGAGGCACTAAATGGAAACAGTCCTACAAAAAATAGAAACATTAAATTCCTAACTATTAAACCAGTATCATAATCATTTAAAACACTAAAAAGCTTTAAATGCCTAGTCCATAAAACGCCAATAAAAAAGAAACTAATGGTGTAAGCCATAAAATTTCTGCTCTGATGTTTTAGCAATTGCAAAAACTCTAACTCAGTAATTTTTCCTTCAAATTCTGGTAATCGTATTTCAATAGCCATTAAGGTAATTACAATAGCAAAAACTGCATCACTAAAAAGAATCATCCTTTCTAGTTGAAATTCTTTTTTAATTTCCTGTTCAATAGTATCTTCTTCAATCTCCATTTTTGCTAATTTTTAAACTAAAGTAATAATTATTAGTAAAATAATTGAAACTGAAAATCTTTATTTATCTAACTATTAATAAGTTATTAGTAGTAATTTTTAATTTTAGACTTATTTATCAATGTTATAACAAATACTATTTATAATTTTTTCGGATGCAGATTCACAAAAATCAAGACCAGAATAATCTGGATTAAAACCACTAATATATGGTACAGACATGATATAGATACTTTTATTTAATGCCCCATATTCGTCTACAATCTGGAAATTATCGTTTATGGTTATGCCCGAAACTTTAAGGTAATAGGCATCTTTGTAAAAAACTACACTGTCAGGATCATTATCCATTTCAGATTTACCTTTCTCTAAAGATTTGAACTTTATTAATGCTTGGCTAATGGTTTGATGATCTACAAAACTTTTAAATGGGAAGTCTTCATAAGATAAATGAGCCTGCCCAACACAATCTATAAAGGTTTCATAATAAGTTTCAATCGTTTTATTATTTACATCCCGATAAGTATAAATAACCCCTCCGTTTTCTTGAGGTATAACTTCGCTATCTTCGCCTACAGCAGTAATATCAATAATGCCAGCATCATGCAAAGCCATTAAATCCTCACAAGAACTTTGAGGTACATAGGCAATTACAGTAGAAATTAAAGGCATTAAATTTTTTTTCAATCTCAACATATCTTCTGCAGAAAAATGTTTTGCTGGCTGGTTCATCGCAAAACTTAAAACCCCTAAAAGTTCTTTCCAATAAATAGATTTTCTTTGTTTTATAGATTGCTCTGCCTCTAAATATTCATTTTTAAGTAATAGAAAAGCATCATCATTATCTCTTAATGCCATCATTTTTAATACAAAATCTTCTAAGTTTAAATCTTTTATCTGATTATAAAACTCGGATTCTTTTACTTTAAATAATTCTTTAAAGTCTTTTTCAAATATATAATCGAGAGATAAAAAGCCATCGTTTTCGTTTCTGTGTGCTAATATTTCTGATGAAGTTAGCAAACAATCATTTTGCAAGTGTGAATCATCCAGGTGAAACCTTACAGCTGGTAATAGCCCATTTCTTGAATGCATCATAATTTTAAAATCCTCATTTTCCTTATTTAGCAAATATTTTTGCTTCCCATTTTCGTCCTTTATAAAAGTTCCGTTTTTACGGGATAATGTCCTAATGGCATCAATTGCGGTTAAAGAAGATCCTTTTATTGCAACTGCATGATTAAGGTTAAGGCTAATTTTACTTGGAGGGTATGGAGAATCATAAACGCCATCAATTTTACCTTCAAATTTTTTTGGCCATAAGTGGCCGATACATATAATTGCGATATCAAACTCAAATATTTCATCATGTGTTTTTACCCAAACCTGATTTAACTGGTCTTTATAAATTAAATCATCAACAATAACAGATAAATGCAGGGTGGTATCAATTTCATATTCAGTAGCTTTTTTAATTAAAATCTCGAACTGATCATTTAAATAACTACCAAAAAGTAAGCGTGGAAGTACTTTGTACTCATTAAAATTAGAGGCATTAATGTTAAATTCTGCAGCAATTGGTGGATTTGTTTTTACCCAATCTTCTATAGAACAAACAATTTCTGGAATTTCATTATCAGAAACATTGGTAATATGTTCTGCACAAGCTCCATCTTCACTGTAAGGCATACCTGCGCCTAATTTATTTTTTCTTTCGAAGATATGTATATCGTAATCTGCACCTTTTGCCTCCACTAATCTTTTATACATGAATAATGCACTTGGACCTCCGCCAATTAGTGCAATCTTTTTTTTCTTAATCTCAGACATAAATATTAATAATTTCGCTGTTTATTTAGCAACTTGATGCTAAATGACAAAGCCTTTTGAAAAAAATATTTACAAAAAAAATGCCATTAAAATGAATAGAAGTTATCACGATTTTAATATCTGTTTGTTTAAGTTATAGAAAGTTATCGCATTAAGTTTCTGTTATTGTATATTATCAGAAGTTACTTTAGTTTTAATCAAAAATTATTTTTCAGAAAAATTTAAATTGAAATAAATGTTTTTATTACTGATTAACCATAATTAAAAAAATATCCAAGCTGATGAAAAAATTATATCTCTTACTTGTTTTATACTTTATGATAACCGCTTTAAATGCTCAAAAAAAGAATCCAGAAGAGGATTTAGCAAGTTTAGTAAATGTGTTTTTAGGAACTTCTGGAGATCACGGACAATTATCGCCTGCGGCAAGTTATCCTTTCAGTATGTTAAGCATTGGTCCACAAACTTATCCAAAATTACACGCTGGGTATGAGTATGAAGCTAAACGTTTTGAAGGTTTTACGCATAATCGTTTTGAAGGTGTGGGTTGTAAAGGGAGTGGAGGTAATATTTTAATTAAGCCTTTTTTAGGTGATGATTATCAAAAAGATTTAATAAAGGAAACCCAAAAAGCATCTCCAGGATATTATCAAGTCTCTTTCACCAATAAAATTAAAGCAGAATTTGCAGTTTATGAAAAATCTGGAATGCATCATTATAATTTTCCCAGAGGAGATAAAGGCTTTTACATAGATTTGAGTCATACTTTGGATAATGAATTTGTTGCAGAATCACATCAGATAACCGGCAATAGTATTAGTGGTTTTATAGAAGCTAAAACAACCTGCAATTTTGGGACCTATAAGATCTATTATTATGCTCAGTTTAAAGATCCAATTGTTTGGAAAGAAATTGGTAACCATCAAATTATTGCAAAATTAAATACACAAACAGAATCAACAGAAATTAAAATTGCACTATCATCAACAAGTATAAATTATGCAAAACAAACAATTTTTCCGGGTACTTTTAATCAAATAAAGTCTCAAGCTCATCAAGGCTGGAATCAAATTTTAAGCAAAATTAAAGTAGAAGGTGATGAAGATAGAAAGAAACTATTTTATTCATTATTGTATCGTACCGTCCAATCTCCTTATCAAATTTCTGAAAAAGACGGTAACTATACATCAACCAATGGTGAGCAAAAACATTCATCAGAAATGTTATACAACGGTTGGTCTATTTGGGATAATTACCGCACACAATTACCACTTTTATCTATCGCTTGGCCAGAAAAATATGCTGGAATAACAACATCATTAGTAAATTTATATAAAACAGGTAAAAAAGATCTTGCTTCCCAAAAAGAACCTACAAATACAGTAAGAACAGAACATTCAATTGTAGTTTTATTAGATGCTTACCGGAAAGGTTTTTCTATTGATTTTAACTTAATAAAAGATTCTTTGATTAATGAGGTAGATCATTTAGATTTTTCTAAGCCAGATAAAGCTTTAGAATCAAGTTATGATATCTGGGCACTTTCAGAAATTCTGATGATTATTAAAGAGCCAGAATTGAGTGAAAAATATAAAATCAAAGCAATCAAGTATAAAGAATATTGGAAACGTGATTTTAAAAATATACATGAGCCAGATGTAGATAAAGTTCAGGCTCGTAACCTTTACCAAGGTACAATTTGGCAATACCGTTGGTTTGTGCCTTTTGATTTAAAAGGATTAATAGAACTTACCGGAAACGAAGAATCTTACCTTAAACAATTAAATTATTTTTTTGATAATGATCTATATAATCATGCAAACGAACCTGATTTACAGGTTCCATTGATGTATAATATTACTCAAGAACCCTGGAAATCTCAGGAATTGATACATCGTTTTGCTGTTGATACAGTGATACAGTATTACTTTAATGATAATAGTAAAGGTATTGATCCTTTTATAGATAAGGTTTATAAAAATGAACCGAAGGCATACATCCGTACCATGGATGATGATGGAGGTGCAATGTCGGCTTGGTTTATCTTAGCTTCATCGGGTTTATCGCCCGCATGTGTAGGTTGGCCAATATATTATTTAAATGTTCCGCTATTTAAAACTTTCATATTCAACTTTGGTAATCAAAAATCTCTTAAAATTAGTGTAGAAAATTTTGAAGATAAAAATAAATATATCCAAAAAGTAACTTTGAATGATAAGGAAATAGATAGAAATTACCTAACCCAACAAGAAATAATAAAAGGTGGCAAATTAGTTATTACTGCTACAGATAAACCTACAAAATGGGGTACAAAAAATCAATGGGTTTCATCTATTAAATAAGTTTGTTTATAAATATCTGGATGATTATTAAGTAAGATAATTAATTTAAATTTTTAGGTATTTAGGAGTACTGTAAAACAAAAAAGCCTGAAATTTTTCAATTTCAGGCTTTTTAAATGATGCGGAGAGTGGGGGATTCGAACCCGCGGACCTGTAACAGTCAACAGTTTTCAAGACTGCCGCAATCGACCACTCTGCCAACTCTCCGCTGCAAAAGTACAAAAGCGAATCATTTTGGCAAACATTATTGTAATAAAAATTTATATTTACTACAATTAAGGTTTTAATGAGTTAGCTATCAGAATATTAATTTTTATTTCACTTGATAATTACTCATGTTAAAGGGTTTTTAACGAAAGATGAATCGATTTTATTTCTTTTAAATAGCGTATTTTAAACTGGAAGAAGTAAGAATAAATTAAAATTTGCTAATTTATTCTGATTTGAAAAGGAGCTTAATTGTTATACTAGATTATATTTACCATTTAAAATATACACCTGCATTATAATTAAGAGCTTTTAGTACATTTTTTGCATAAATTGCTCCAGCAGCCGCTCCGCTTAAACCAATTTTTTTTGAAACTTGATAGTTAATCTCTAAAGATGGTGATAGGTACTCGATATTATTTGCAAATAAACTTCCTTGCGAGGTGAGTGTGTTTCCATTTTTAATAGGAAATACCCCGTTCAATTTTATAATTGGCGTAAACTTTTCTAATGTAAAACCTATTTCGCCTCCGTAACGTATCTCATCAGAAAAACCTTTAGTACGATTATTATACCCAGAGTAAATAGAAGTATAGATTGGTTTTGGATAAAAAGAATGACTGGCATCAATCCGAATAACTTGATTAAATTCAGAATCCCCGGTTTGTAAAATCCCTGTTGAGCCTGCACCAGTTTTCCCAAATGGCAAACCCAAAATTAGGCTTGTACTCAAAACTATTTTTTTATCTTGAAAAAAACCATACTTAATTCCTAAATCGGCGTCGCCAACGCCACTTGTCTGGTCGCCAGGAATTGTTTTCCCACTTTGCTTAAACTGTATATTATTTAAGGTTTGCTTAACATAAAATGGGAAATTAATAATACCAGTAATTTTTTTTGAAATGCTATATTCGCCATAAAGCGATGTTTGGTACTGACCAATAGTTATGATACTGACGGTGTTGCCATCTGGAGCGTAGTATTTATTACTATTCACTATATTTTCGGCAACTTTGGAATAAACCGACCCTTTTTCTTTTACCCAACCTTGAGCAAATAAATTAGGAGAATTTATTAAAATAATGCTGATAACTATTAGTTGATAAATAATTTTCATTGAGATTGTTATTTATATGATAAAAGCTTTATGCTGAAAATTTTTACTTAAGAAAAAGATTATTTTAATTCTGCGTATCCAAAGGTTAGTCTTGCAGGTTTGCAGAGTATAATTAGG
>JBBRYE010000153.1:0-6787 GCA_038237895.1 Sphingobacteriales bacterium
ATAGGCGAAATTACACCAGAAACAATTCTCAAAAAAAACTCATTTATTATTTGGAGAAAAGGTATTACAGCCGATTTTGAATTGAAATTAGATTATCGTATTTCTGTTGATGGAAATAGTGGTGTTAATTATAGAAGTGAATGGAGCAGGACAGTAAAGGTTGCTAATTGAATTTTATTGCTTTAACATTGTATTACAAAAAAAACATGTTTCTCAATCTGTTTTTTTTGACCAATTTTTTAACCAAATAACTAAACTTTAAACAAAAATTAAACATGATGAGTAATCTATTTTGTCGATTCTCCTTTGTAACAATTACTAGGCTTCTGCTGGTTTTCTTGTTATTAAGTGTCTATGACCTCTCTGCTCAAGACCAATCTCTTATTTTAGTAAAGGGAGTAATAAGTTCTGAGGGAGATGGAGAACTTTTACCTGGGGTAAATGTAAAAATTAAAGATTCACAAGGAGGTACAACTTCAGGAGTGGATGGTTCTTTTAGCATTCGTGTAACTAAAGGCTCTACCCTGCAATTTTCTTATGTGGGTTTTACAACTAGAGAAATAAAGGTTTTAAATAACAATAACAACCTTAAGGTATTATTGAAATTAGACGCTACCACTCTTAATGAAGTTGTAGTAACTGGTTATGGTGGTACATCAACTCCATTAGAACGGGTTGGAGCCATCAGTCAGGTTAAAAATGCAGAATTCAAAAATACAACCGTTAATACAGTTGATCAGATTTTGCAAGGGCGAGTAGCTGGTGTTAACGTTATTGCAACATCTGGAGAGCCAGGAGCTGATATTCTAGTAAATATTAGAGGGGTTAACTCTATTTCGGGTGATAACCAGCCATTATATGTAATTGATGGTTTTCCAGTGCCTCCAAACTCTGCACCACCAACATCAGGTCTTTTTGGAGCAAACCAACAAAATGGTTTATTTGGTTTAAACCCAAATGATATTGAGAGTATAGATGTATTAAAAGATGCTTCTGCAGCAGCTATATATGGTTCTAGAGCTGCAAATGGGGTAGTTTTAATTACTACTAAAAAAGGTAAAACCGGAGAATCGGCTATAGAAATTACTAATAAATCAGGCTTTGGTATCATTAGTAATCCTTACCAAATGATGAATACCCAGCAATTTGTAGATATTAAAAATCAGCAATCTATTAATAGTGGGCAACTGGCAATATTTAATGTAGATTCATTTGCAAATAGAACAAGTACCAATTGGTTAGATCAGGTAACTCGTCCTTCATTTCGTCAGGAAAGTGGTTTAAATATCCGCGGAGGCGCAGGTGCTAATACCTATTTTTTAAGTGCTTCATATTTAAATGAGAAAGGATTATTGATTAATTCTGGTAATAATCGTGGTAACGTTAGGTTTAACATGAGCTCTAATGTAAAAAAATGGTTTACCGTGAGAGGTAATTTTGCTGCAACTCAGCAAAAAACAGCGATAGGGATTACCAATTCAAGAGGATGGCCAAATGCTGGTGGCCCAATTTTAAACTCGTTAAGAATAGCACCAGTTTATGATAATAATATAGAATTTCAAGATACAAATGATGATACTTTTGGTGGCTTAGTTTTAGGGGCCATTGGTTTTGTTAACCCGGTATTAGAGCAAAGCTTAAAAACAGATAACGCATACAATCAACAAATCATAGCCAATTTTGAAAACATATTTTTTTTAAATGACAAAAAAACTTACGAAATACATGCAATTACAGGTACTTCAATAACTAATTCTGCAAGAGAAATTGTATTACCACCATTTATTAATAGAACAAATAATGGTACGGCACAAAAAGGTGAATCTAAAGTTCAAGGATATAATTTAAGTTTATTTTTAATACAAAAATTAAAGTTGTTTAAACAAAATTTTAATAATACGTATGGTGTAGAATACAGTAAAAACATTAACTCTAATAGTAGTGCTGTAGCTCAAGATTTAGATTATCCTGAAATAGCTCTAGACAATTTAAGATCTGGTAAAGTACCAACGGTTGGGTCTTCTAGAGGAGAAAGCTCTATCCAATCTGCTTTTTTTAGAACTACTTATAATTACAAAAACAGATATGTTTTTAGTGGTTCAATAAGAGCTGACGGATCATCTCGATTTGCAGAAAATAAAAAATTCGGATATTTTCCTGCAGGGGGGGTTACATGGAATATCAGCGAAGAAAAATGGGTAAAAGACAATATTAAAATGTTAGATCTTGCCAAAATCCGTGTAAGTTATGGTTCAACTGGTAATGATAGATCTTTGCCCATAAACCGAGCTGTACGCTTATATGGTACTAACTTTGCCGAGTTTGGGAATAATTTAGGAGCTACTCCTTCTGTTATTTTAGGTGTTAACCAGCCTAATAATCCAGATTTGGTTTGGGAATCTAACAAACAGTTTGATATAGGAACAGACTTTGGCTTCTTTAAAAATAAGTTGTCTCTTTCTTTAGAATATTATAATAAGTTAACAGAAAATTTATTGCAATTTGTTCCTTTTGCTTCTCAAGGCGGTTATGGAAGAGTATGGGCAAATGTTGGTACAATTAGAAATAGAGGTGTTGAATTAAACTTGACTACCAATCAAATCAATAAGAAAAACTTTTCTTGGGGGTCAAACTTAAATTTAAGTCATTATAAAACTACTTTAGTTAATTTAGGAAATTTTGATCCTTTGTCAAACATAGCTAACGTTGGAGGTAACTTAACAGCAACAGGCACTTCTCATTATTTAGTACCAGGGCAAGATTTAGGTTTGTTTTATGGCTATCAATTAGATGGTTTATACCAACCATCTGATTTTAATCCAGATGGATCAGTAAAAGCGGGTGTGCCAGTACTACAAGGTAGCACTGCGGATACAAGAGTGGGTAGAGTGAAATTTGCAAATACAAATGGTAGTGCAGATAATTTGGTAACCCCAGAAGACAGAACTACTATTGGAAATGCCACACCAGATTTAGTTTTAGGATTTAGCAATAATTTTAGATACAAGAAATTAAGCCTGAGCGTTTTATTTACAGGTGTATTAGGTAACGACATACAAAATGTAGTAGCTGCTTATGCCAGATCAGGTACTTTACAACATGGAGGATTAGCTTTTAACCAAACACAAGATTGGTATAATAACCGTTGGACTTATGATAACCAACATAACAACGTTAAATATCCAGCAGTATATACTTCTGGAGCAGTTGTAACTCCGGATGCTACCAGTGCAATGATAGAAGACGGTAGCTACCTAAGGTGTAAAAACGTAACATTATCCTATCAGTTTGGAGTTAAAAAAATCAATTTCTTAAGAACACTTAATGTTTATTTTACCGGAACAGACTTATTTAACATCACAAATTATAGTGGTTTTGATCCTGAAGTAAGCACTTTTGGTGCTAATCCGCTGTTAATGGGGATAGATTACGGTGCATATCCACGTAACCGTAACTTTACTTTAGGCTTAACAGTTGGACTTTAATTATCAATCTAAAAAATAATGAAAATGAAAAAAAATATAATTTATTGCTTTTTAATAGCAGGTCTATTTGCAAGCTGTAAAAAAGACTTGAAAGAGAAAGTTTATGGTAGTTTTTCTGACCTAAATAGTGTAGCTACCATTAATTCTGCTACTTTAGGTTTGTATCAGAGTGTGCAATTAGGGGAAGCAAGATCTGTATATCCAATTGTAGAAAACGGTAGTAGATATAATACTTATGGCGCTAACGGTGATGGTTTGGGAAATAGAGATTTCTATCGCTATATTTTCAATAATAGGTCTCCTGAATTTGATGCTACCTGGAGTTATTATTACATGCTTATCAACCGAAGTAATGAAGTAATTGAAGCTACTCAAAAAGTTATTCAAGATACAACGGTTGCTAACCCAATAATTGCCGAAGCAAGATGTATAAGGGGATGGAATCATTTTGTGCTTACACAACTTTTTGGTGATATCCCTATAGAAATTAAAGTCACAAATACATCAAACCAAAATGATAATAACATTCCACGTAGCCCAGTTGCTGATGTTTATGCGCAAATTGTGGAAGATTTAAAATATGCTGCTGTTGTTTTTCCTAATGGTAAAACAAGATTACCCTTAACCAGAGATAATGCAAATTTAGGTAGGGTTACATCTGCAACTGCACTTGCCATGTTGGGTAAGGTTTACTTAACCATGGCTGGTAAGCCATTAATGGATCCTAATGGCTATACAAATGCTGTAAATACATTTAAAATTTTGGTAGATCAAAGAGTAAAATATAATACAGATCTTTTACCAAAAGGAAACTATGCAAGAATATTTGCACCAACCAATGAGATGAATAAAGAAATTTTATTTGCAAACAGAGCTTTTGCAAACTCTACAAATTTAATTTTTGGATCTCCATTTCCTACTATGTTAAGTCCAATCAACTCAGACTTTAATGCTGGTGCAGGTGCTACAATTGTAGCTAATATTTCTCAAAATTTTGGGTTACGTTCTGATATAGTTGATTTATTTCAATCAACTCCAGCCGCAACACCAGAAAGATTAGGAGATGTAAGGTTACGTGAAGGAATTGGTTTTATATATGCTGATCAAAGAGCTGCAGCACTTAATGCAACAACAGGTGTAAAAGATTCTATAGTTTATAATTTAGCTACCAAAAGATATGTATTTTTTAAAGCTGGACAAAATGTAATTACACCTCCAAGTACTACCCTACCCACTATTGTTTATGGATTAAATGCGTCTGTTCCTGTAGGAGGATATGGTTTAGGTTTTACCAAATGGAGAGTAGAAACACAATGGTCTCAAAATAATATTAGAGGGCATAATAATGATTGGATTATGCTACGCTTTGCTGATGTATTATTATGTTATGCAGAAGCATTAAATGAAAATGGACAAACAGCTTTAGCCATACCTTTTTTAAACGAAGTTAGACTAAGAGCTAATGCCAGAGCAATAGCATTAACTACCAACCAAATAGATCTTAAGAAAATTATTAGGGAAGAAAGAACCAGAGAATTAATAGGAGAATTTACAACAGTATTTGACGTAAGAAGATGGGGAACTGTAAAAGATGAAATGGATGCTTTACAAACCGATCAGTTTTTGCCATCATTTGTTTCTCCATTTCCTGTTTATGATGTTAAGTATAATTTATACCCAATTCCTTTAGCTCAAACAGCTATCAATCCAAAACTTACTCAAAATGTAGGTTGGAATTAATTTGTAAAATAGTTAAAAATGAAAAAGAAAATATTTTCGAAAATTAGTATTTACCTAGGTGTAATACTTTTATTAACCAATGCCTGTAATAAAGATTTTGGAGCAGGAGAAATGATTGATTACAAAAACACAGTAAAAGAGAGAATTGATTCAGATCCAAACCTTAGTTTTTATAAAGAACTTTACCAGTTTCATGATTCTTTGTTACTTGCTTTAAATAAATCAAATTCTGCAAACGTACAAATACCCACAATTGGAGGTACTTTAGGTTCTTCTTATATCACCGCATTTATACCAACTAATGATGTATTTATTGCAAACGGAATTAATTCTATCCTAATAAACAAGGATATTAATCCTGCTTTATTTAAATTTATTTCTATTGATAATAGAGTAGGAGTTACCTACACTAACGCTACTTTAGCTACGTTTTTAGGAAATTTCATCCACAATCGCCCGTTAGAAGATTTAGATTTTCTGACGATACCTAGGTTTAGATCGTTGGGTGGAAGCGCAAATGATAGTTTGTTTGTATCAAATAGTAACAATGTAACTACACTAAGTTTTAAAGCTAAAGTAAATATAGCATCTAGATCTAAGTTTAAGAACGGCTCATTATATACGATTGATAATCTAATTACTCCTGTATTTAGAGGTCAATTTATACAAGCTATGGCTGTAGATAATGACCTGAGTTTATTTAGCCAGGCATTGGTAAGAGCTAATACACCGGCAGATGCATTAATTAATCCTTCTGCTAATACAGCCACAATAAGGGCTACCGTTTTTGCACCTACTAATCAGGCATTTATAGATGCAGGCATTACTTCTGCATCTATTACTACCATGCCTATAGCTACACTAAAGCTGCTAGTTCAAAATCATATCATCAGACAAAGAATTTTTTCTCCTGATTTTGTTAGCGGTCCGCTAACTATGATAAATAATCGACCAATAACATTAACTGTAGGTACGACGACAACTATTTCTTCACCAGGTAGTGTAGCTACACCAGCAACTATAGTGAGTCCGGATATTTTAGTAATAAGAGGGGTAATACATAAAATTAATAAAGTATTAAGACCATAATTTTATTATCAAAAATAAAAATTAAGAAGCAGTATCAAATCACCGCTTATGTCAAGCTGAGCGGAGTCGAAGCCATCTCTGAGCATATCAGAAAACATTTCGACTCCGCTCAATGAGACAATGAAGATTTATAATACAACCTCTTAACTTTTTAAATAATTCATAATTAAAACATAAAAAATCATTGATTTTTTATGTTTTAATAGTTTTTTCTCTTTTAGAAAAACAAAAATCTTTTCAAATCATATTCATTGAGCCTACCTTTAAAATTTCAATTCCTCAAAATTCATAAACCCTTAATTCTAAAATTTTGAAAAATAATAAACTTTTAAAATGTTGCTTTTTGTTGGTAATTACCATTACCTGCTGTAGCTGTAGCAGTCTGAAAACTGATACCGATGGTTTTAAGGAAATTTTTAATGGAAAATCTTTAAAAGGATGGGAGGGAGACCCCGTTTATTGGAAAGTAGCAG
>JBBRYE010000154.1:0-6660 GCA_038237895.1 Sphingobacteriales bacterium
CCTAAAATATCAGATAACAATTTTTGCAACTCTACTTCTATTATCGAGTTATGAAACTGTGCTTTATTTTGTTTTTAAAATTGCCTTGATGCATCTTTATCAATATCGTTTAGTTTTCCTTTTATAATTTGTGGATCTAAAAAGTAGAGAAGTAGTTTAAGATAATGATCGTACTCATTTTTTCGGATGGTTTCTAAATGTACAATATCCTCAAATAGCCAATCTTGTGCTTTAGATGGCACAACTTTTCCTAAACCACTATCTGGGCTATGGATAATTAAGCAGCGTAAAGTTCCTATTTCTGAACCAACATTTAGTTTAAAATCTTTAGAAGTTGAGCTTATAGCCATAGTTATAGGTTTTGCGTTAACGATTGAAGCGGCATCCTTTTTGTCCGCCAGTTGGCGGACAAAAAGATATAGCGGAAAGCGTGTTAAAACGCCCAAATAAATATTTGAACTTTGTTTTAAGAATTAGATATTCAAACTATTTATATTTTTCAATAGAATAGAAACATTAATAACATAAATCAAAATATATTCAATTACAAATCTATCAGAATTAAATAATTATATACAGGCATTATTAATTATTTTTGCCACATGAATTTTTTACTACAAGCCATTTCTAAAGCGTTTATACAAATTTTTGATTATGAAGTTTCTGAAAATCAGATAGTTTTAGAGCAAACTAAGAAAGAGTTTGTAGGGCAGGTTACGTTTGTGGTTTTTCCTTATGTAAGGTTTTCGAAAAAATCTCCCGAACAAACAGCTCATTTAATCGGCGATTATCTAAAAGAAAATTGCGTTGAAGTTGCGGATTTTAATGTGATAAAAGGCTTTTTGAATATCGTTGTAAGTGACGCTTATTGGATTGATGAATTTCTAAATATTTCACATCCTGATTTTGGGAAATTGCCATCAAATGGACAAAAGGTGATGGTAGAATATTCGTCTCCAAACACTAATAAGCCTTTGCATTTAGGGCATGTGCGTAATAATTTATTGGGTTATGCCGTGGCAGAAATTTTACAAGCAGCTGGTTTTGAGGTTATAAAAGCAAATTTAGTTAACGATAGAGGCATACATATTTGCAAATCTATGTTGGCTTGGCAAAAATTTGGAGAAAATGAAACGCCAGAATCTACCGGTTTAAAAGGCGATCATTTGGTTGGTAAATATTATGTGATTTTTGATCAACATTATAAAAAGGAAATAGAATTCTTAAAGGCCGAAGGTAAGACTGAAGAAGAAGCTAAAAAACAAGCTCCGCTAATTTTGGAAGCACAAGAAATGTTGCTAAAATGGGAAGCTGAAGATGAAGAGGTGATTGCGCTTTGGAAAAAAATGAACAAATGGGTTTATGCCGGTTTTGATAAAACTTATAAAGCTTTAGGTGTAAATTTTGATAAATATTATTATGAATCTAATACCTATTTATTAGGGAAAGATATTGTTGCCGAAGGTTTGGAAAAAAACGTTTTCTTTAAAAAGGAAGACGGTTCTGTTTGGATAGATTTAACTGCTGATGGTTTGGATGAAAAGTTGGTGCAAAGAGCTGATGGAACTTCCGTTTACATTACGCAAGATTTGGGTACTGCCCAATTAAAATACGATGATTTTAAAATGCAGGAATCTATTTATGTGGTTGGTAATGAGCAAGATTACCACTTTAAAGTATTGTTTTTGATTTTAGAAAAATTAGGCAAATCTTGGGCTCAAGGTTTATATCATTTATCTTACGGGATGGTTGATTTGCCTTCGGGAAAAATGAAATCGAGGGAAGGAACTGTGGTAGATGCGGATGATTTAATTGAGGAAATGAAGCAAACGGCTAAGGAAAAAACCGAAGCATTAGGCAAAGTTGATAATTTTGAAGCCGCAGAAAAAGAGCAACTTTTTGAAATGATTGGCTTGGGCGCTTTAAAATATTTTTTATTAAAAGTAGAGCCTAAAAAGCGTTTACTTTTTGATCCAAACGAGTCGATAGATTTTCAAGGAAATACGGGTCCATTTATTCAGTACACTCATGCTAGGATTAAATCTGTTTTGGCTAAAGCCGATTATCAAGAAACAACCTTAGATTATAATAAAGATTTAAAAGAAACAGAAGTAGAGCTATTACAGCTTTTGAGCAAATATCCAGAGGTTTTAAAATCTTCTGCTAAAGAACATAACCCCGCAGCAATAGCAAATTACGCATATGAATTAGCTAAAACTTATAACAAGTTTTATCAAACGGAAAGTATTTTAAAAGTAGAAGATGAAGATGTGAAAACTTTTAGGTTAAAACTTTCTTATCATACTTCACTAACTTTAAAAAAATCTATGAATTTATTAGGGATTCTGATGCCGGAAAGGATGTAGAACTGAGATTTATTTCAGACTTACGAAGTTTCAAAAACTTTGTAAGTCTTTAAAAGTTAAAAAACACAAATCATGGTTGCGTGTTTTTTACCAAAAACAGAGCCTGTTGCGTCATGAATGGCCAACATTTTATCGTTAAAATCGCCAACCCAAGAAAGTTCTAATTCATCATATTGTTTCATAGGTATCACATACTCTTTTAACTTTATAAAAATGGCTGATTCTAAACCATGTTTTTGAAATTTTTGCTTCGTTCCCATCACAATTGCCCGCATTCTGTTCACACCTTTCCATCTATTGTAAACAAATTTTAATTTTCCAATTAAGTTTAATTTACCGTTTAAAGGTTTAATCATCAAATTAGCATCCGGTAAAATAACTACAAAAGAAGCTGGTTCTCCATTTATGTAAGCAAACCAAATCAGTTTTGGATCCATAATTTGCTTCATTTGCTCAAAACTTTCTTGAACCGTTTCTAATTTAATGGGAGCGAAATGGTCAAAGTTTTTCCATCCGTCGTTATAAATCTCCATGAAATCCTTTGCATACTTATCAAAGTTTTTAGGATTTAAATATTCAAAAGTATAACCTGGTTTATTAGAAACCCAGTTTGCGATCTTGGTAAAACGTTCTGGAAAAGGCTTTGTAATATCTAAATGGTTTGTCAGCTGTTGATATTCATTAACAAAACCATAAGCTTCAAAATGTTTTTGATAATAAGGTTTGTTATAATTCATCCCATAAGATGGATGTGTGAAGCCTTCAATCAATAATCCCCAAAAGGTATCATTTTCCCCAAAATTGATTGGTCCTTCCATGGCTTGCATCCCATTTTCTTGTAACCATTTTTTTGCAGTATCAAACAACAGTTTAAAAGCATCATAATCGTCTATGCACTCAACAAAGCCCACACCACCAGTTGGTTGCTCAAAAGTATCGGCTTTTTTATGATTGATAAAAGCGGCAATTCTTCCAATCAGTTTATGATGATCATCTAATAAAATATATCTTACTGCTTTACCGTGAGTGTGAAAACTATTTTTTTTAGGGTCAAAAACCGTTTTAATATCATTATCTAAAGGACAAACCCAAACCAAATCATCTTTATAAATGATTCTTGCTACATCTAAAAAATCTTTCTCTTTTTTTGGGGAGTTAACCTCTAAAATTGTCATGTAAAATTTTATTGCTATTAAATAAAAAAAGCATCCACCATCTGGCGGATGCTTAGAAAATAATTATTTACAGATACTTAATAGTCGTCGTCGTCGTCAAAATCGGTTTCTATAACATCCAAGTCGTCTAACGGCATATCTAAGTCGTCATCTTCATCCTCAGTAAATTTACTTTTCGATGTAGAGTCCAAAGATTCGTCTTCTAAATCTTCTTCGATTGGTTTGTGTTGCTTTCCCATTTGTATGATTTTTATTGTGTAATAAAGTTATAATTTTTAAAAAGGAACCAGAAATTTATTTTAATTTTTTTGATGTGTTAAATCGTCATCAAAAATATAAAGGAAATTGAATATCAAGAAATATTTTAAATTAATCTGATTTTTCTCCTACTTCAGATTGAGATGGCGATTCAATATCTTTTAAATGAGGTAAATCTGAAACCGTATTAATTCCAAAATAATCTAAAAAATAATCGCTTAAATTGTAAATGATAGGTTTTCCAGGGGTTTCGGCTTTGCCAGCGATTGTAATTAAATCTTTTTCAAGCAGTTTTTGTACTGTATAATCACAATTTACACCTCTAACTTGTTCAATTTCTATTTTGGTTATAGGTTGCCTGTAGGCGATAATTGCTAATGTTTCTAAAGCAGATTGACTAAGTTTCTTTTTAGTTTTTTGAATATGAAGTTGATTAATAACAGGTAGCATTTCTTTAATAGTAAGAAATTGATAACCGCCAGAAATTTTAACTAATTCTAGAGCAGAGTTTTGCTTAAAATACTTTTTTTGAATGTTTTCAATAGTAATTAAAACCTCTTCTTCATCAACATCTTTTTCTAAGGTTGCCTCTAAACACAAAATAATTTCTTCTAATCTGATGCTGGTATCAGATGCAAAGATTAATGCCTCGATATATTGCTCAAACATAAAGCCTTATAATTATTTTAGGATTAAAGAATAAAGATAAAAGAATCACGACAAAAAAACCAGATTCAATAATCAATTACCTGTTGTTCTAAATGCTTAACATCTGTTCGCCACTGATAGAGTTGATTTCGTAATTGAGGCTCAAAACCTGCAGCTTTTATAGATTGTTGAATCCCGTTTGACGTAAAGCGATGAGGAGCGCCAGCCGCACTAACTACATTTTCTTCTATCATGATAGAGCCAAAATCGTTTGCACCAGCATGTAAGCATATCTGAGCAACTTGTTTCCCAACTGTTAACCAACTTGCTTGTATATTTTTAATATTTGGTAGCATAATCCTGCTTAATGCAATCATTCTAATATATTCATCACCAGTAACATTATTGGTAATTCCTCTTAATTTTTTTAGCAATGTGCCATCATCCTGAAAAGGCCAAGGAATAAAAGCAACAAAACCATGATTGCCTTCAGGTTTTTCAGCCTGCACTTCTCTTATCCAAATTAAATGCTCAAAACGTTCTTCAATTGTTTCAATATGGCCAAACATCATGGTTGCAGATGTTGGGATATTTAGTTGATGAGCGGCTCGCATCACATCTAACCATTCTTGTCCACCGCATTTTCCTTTAGATATTAACCTTCTAACCCTGTCATTTAAAATTTCTGCACCCGCACCAGGTAAAGAATCTAAGCCTGCTTCTTTTAAATTTTTTAACACTTCATAATGACTCATTCCTTCCAATTTTGCAACATGCGCAATCTCAGGTGGACCTAACGAGTGTAATTTTATTTCTGGATAAAGCTGTTTTAATTGACTAAATAAATCTGAGTAAAATTTTAAGCCTAAATCTGGATGATGACCACCTTGTAATAAAAGTTGATCGCCACCTAATTTTATAGTTTCTTCAATTTTTACTTTATAGGTTTCTATATCTGTAATATAGCTTTCGTCATGTCCAGGCCTGCGGAAAAAATTACAGAACTTGCAATTGGCAATACAAACGTTTGTAGTATTTACATTTCTATCTATTTGCCAGGTTACCTTACCATGTGGTACTTGCTTTTTACGCAATTCGTTAGCAACATACATTAGCTCTGGTGTAGTTGCATTGCGATAAAGATGTAAGCCTTCTTCTAAAGTTAAAAACTCAAAATTTTGAGCCTTGCCTAATATCTCAGGAATATTCATATACAAAAATACAGCTTATTATTAATTTTGTTTGATGATTATCAATAGTTGACTTTAATTCATTAATTAAAAAAGATTGATTTAAATGAATTACAAAAAGCTTTAAAAACAGTTAAGCTCCAAACGGGGAGAGTGGAGCTTAAACTAACCAATTATAAACCTAAATTAAACGATAGGAAATTTTATAAAGTAACTGGGAACCACCCCGAATTACTTGGTGTAAAGGTAACACTATGAACAACTCAAATTGTCACAATTTTGTCAGTAATTTACTAATTTTTAATTTATAGGATTTAATCATTGATAATTCTATCGCTCAAATGTTAAAAAAATGTTAAATTAATAAGTATTATGTATGCATCGGGTAAATATTATTGAAAATTTTGTTTTGTTTATTTAAAATTAATAAATAATAGATGAAGACTAATAGTTTAATATTAATTAAAAAATAAAATCTTATATAAATAAAATAAAATTTAATTATATTTAACGTCACTTAGATAATTTTTACCTGTATCATTTTATGAAAAGACTTTTATATTTATTTTCTTTCTGTTTATTATTTATTTATCAATCTTTTGCATTTGCGGGAGAAAATGACTCTTTAAAAATTTATCATTTACCTAAGAGAGTAACTTCTAAAGATTATTTACCTAATACTCTAATAATTAAGTATAAAGATAATCCGGTCAAAAGTCTTAAAACATTTGATACAAATAACTTAACAAAAACTGATAAATTAATTTTCACCTATAAAAAGCAATTCCTCGTCTCTGGGGATTTAACAAAAGTTACTTTATCTGATCAAAAAAGTATTGATCAAATTGGTTTAAATAGAATATTTCAAGTAGGATATTCAAACCAAATCTCAGTTGAAAATGCAATTAATGAAATATTAAAAGATACAACGATTGAATATGCTGAACCTAGTTTTATCTATAATACTTTTGCAGATCCAAATGATCCATCTTATGTTAATGGTCTTCAAAATTATTTAATCCA
>JBBRYE010000155.1:0-6199 GCA_038237895.1 Sphingobacteriales bacterium
AAAATTTAATTCTTATTTTGTGATTTAAGATTATTGTGTAGATTTGACATATCAAATAAAAAAATGACAAAAATCGCGACATATTACTATGCTTACTTTTATTTTAGAGATAAAAGCCGGGCATAATATGTTATAAAATATAAAAACATAAAAACCCGGCCAAACAGCCGGGTTTTTTTTTAACTAAAAAATGAGCACAAGTAAAAGGGTAGCAATTCAAGGAATTAAAGCTTCATTTCATGAAGAGGCAGCATTCAAATTCTTTGGAGAGGATATTGAGACCATAGAATGTACTTCGTTTAAGCAAACTTTTCAAAAGTTAGCTAATGGAGAAGCTGATTTTGTGGTAATGGCTATTGAAAACAGTATAGCCGGAAGTTTATTGCCAAATTACTCACTATTAAGAGAATATAACTTTCCCGTAATTGGAGAAGTTTACTTGCATATCCAATTGCATTTAATGGCTTTGCCAGGAGTAGCTTTTGAAGATATTAAAACGGTAACCTCCCATCCTATTGCCATACGCCAATGTGGAGATTTTTTAGATGATTACCCGGATTTAAAAATAATTGAAAGTAGTGATACTGCGGCTTGTGCTAAGAAAATTAAAGAAGAGCAATTAACTGATACAGTTGCAATTGCGAACACTTTGGCAGCTAAACTTTACGGATTAAATATTTTAGAACGTAGAATAGAATCTAACAAAAAAAATTATACTCGTTTTTTGATTTTAACCGATAAGCAAATTGAAATAAAAAACGCGAATAAAGCATCTTTGTGCTTTCAAGTAAGTAATGATGTGGGTTCTTTAGCAAATGTGTTAAACATTCTAGCCGAAAACGACATTAATATGAGTAAAATACAATCGATGCCAGTTTTAGGAAAACGTAACGAGTATAATTTTTATGTAGACGTAGAATGGAGCAATTCAAAAAGTTATGATGATGCGATACGTAGAATTTTAAAACATACGGTAAACTTTAGTATCATGGGAGAATATGTAAAGAATGATGGTGTGTAATAAGTAGTAAGTAATAAGTATTAAGTAGTAAGTAATAAATAGTAAAGTAAATAATCCGATTAAAAATAAAACAACAAATATGTAGCATTTATAAAGGTATTCAAACCTTCAAAATTCTATCATTCAAAATTATTAAAAAAAAGCATGAAACTTAACCTAAACATACAACCATTAAGCAGCTGGATGAACGTAACTCATCAGCCGTTGGTCATCTCTGGTCCTTGCAGTGCAGAGACAGAGGAACAATTATTAGCAACCGCTCGTTTATTAAAAGCAACTGGAAAAGTTAGCGTTTTAAGAGCAGGTATTTGGAAACCAAGAACTCGTCCAGGAGAATTTGAAGGGATTGGAAGCATTGGTTTAGAGTGGCTTAATAAAGCTAAAGCTGAGACAGGCTTACCAATTGCAGTAGAGGTTGCAAATGCAAAACACGTTAAAGAAGCTTTAGCAGCTGGTGTAGATATTCTTTGGATTGGCGCAAGATCTACTGTGAATCCTTTTACGGTGCAAGAAATTGCAGATGCTTTAGAAGGTCATGATGTGCCCGTAATGGTTAAAAATCCAATTAACCCTGATCTTTCATTATGGATTGGTGCTTTAGAACGTATCAATAGAGCCGGAATTACAAAATTAGCTGCCATTCATAGAGGATTTTCTTCTTTTGAAAAAACAGCTTTCCGTAACCAACCTATGTGGGATTTAGCCATAAGTTTAAAAACTTTATTGCCAGAATTGCCAATCTTAAACGATCCTTCACACATTTGTGGATCAAGAGAATTGATTCCCTTCATTGCACAAAAAGCATTGGATTTAGACATGCAAGGTTTAATGATTGAAGCTCATATTGATCCTTCAGTTGCTTGGACAGATGCATCACAACAAGTTACTCCGGCAGCATTAAGCGAAATGATTGATGGCTTTGTTTTAAGAAAAGCAGAATCTAAAAATCCTGATTTTGTAGATAAATTGGCAACAATGAGAGAAAAGATTGACCAAATTGATGATCAAATTTTTCAAAAATTAGGAGAAAGAATGAAAATTGTAGAACAAATTGGAGAATATAAAAGAGATAACGATGTAACCATTCTTCAGGTTTCAAGGTGGGACGAAATCTTACAAAAAAGAACAGCTTATGGTTCTGTTTTAAAACTTGAAAAAGATTTTACGGAGAAAGTTTTAGAATTAATACATAGCGAATCTATCCGTAAGCAAACGGCTATTATGAATGCAACAAAACCCGAGTTAGGATAATGAATCCATCGATAGTTATAAAAAAGTCTCAGATTAAGGCGGATGAAACCATAAACTTAACGGGCTCTAAAAGCGAAAGTAACAGAGCGCTAATTATATCGGCTTTAAGCAAAGGAAAAGTGATTATCAAAAATCTTTCCTCTGCAGCGGATACAGTTACCTTAAATGGGATTTTAAGTCATGAAAGTGAGCACCCAAAAATTGTGAATGTTGGTCCGGCTGGTACAGCAATGCGTTTTTTAACTGCTTATTTTTCTTTAAAAGGAGAAAAAGTAGAAATTACAGGTTCCGATAGGATGAAACAACGCCCTATCGGCACTTTAGTGGATGCTTTACGAACTTTAGGCGCTGATATTTCCTATCAAGAAGATGATGGTTTCCCTCCTGTTTTAATAAATGGTGCGTTTGATCAAAAAACAGCTCATATTCTAATTCGCGGCGATATCAGTTCTCAGTTTCTAACTGCTTTACTGCTGGTTGCCAGTTCTTTACCTCAAGGTGTAGATTTGGAAATTATGGACGAATTAACTTCGAAGCCTTATGTTAAAATGACTTTGTCTATGTTAAAACAATGCGGAATAAACCACACTTGGGAAAAAGATAATATCGCCATTTTACCTCAACAATTTCAACCTACAACTTTAACTATTGAGCCAGATTGGAGTGCTGCCTCATATTGGTACAGCGTTGTTGCACTTTCAGACAATGCAAAAGTTCAACTTCCAAATCTAAAAAAGAATAGCCTGCAAGGAGATAGTGAAATTGCAGAAATAATGGCTTTATTTGGTGTAGAAACCACTTACCATGAAGATGGAATTACAATTGAAAAAGTTGGTCACGAAATTAAGCCTCAGCTTTTAGATTTTAAAGAATGTCCGGATTTAGCGCAAACGGTTATTGTTTGTTCTGCACTTTTAGGTAAAGAATTTAGTTTCTCTGGCCTCGAAACTTTAAAAATTAAAGAAACAGATCGGATTTTTGCTTTACAAACAGAACTGGCGAAAATTGGAGCTAAATTAATAGAGACACAAGCAGATGTTTATCAGTTAAATTGCGAGGAAGTAAATATTCCAAAAGAAATCATCATCGCAACTTATGAAGATCATAGAATGGCAATGGCTTTTGCGCCGATGGCAATGATAATTGAAAAAGTTATAATAGAAGAAGCAAAAGTAGTAGAAAAATCTTATCCCCATTTTTGGGCCGATTTTAAAAAGATAGGTTTCGTTATTCAGTAACAAGATATTAGTATCAAGTATCAAGAGCTTGAATTTATCTAAAATTTTAAATGATGTGGTAAGTTAAAAGATAAATCTTGATACTTGATACTCACTACTCAATACTCAAATATGGCAGGAAATTCTTTTGGACAGGTATTTAAAATAACCACTTTTGGTGAATCTCATGGCGAAGCTATTGGAGTAATCATTGATGGCTGTCCTTCTAAAATAGAAATAGATTTAAATTTTATCCAAAATGAATTGGATAAGCGCAAACCTGGCCAATCAAAAATTACCACACAAAGGAAAGAATCTGATACTTTTCAGATTTTATCCGGAATTTTTGAAGGTAAAACTACAGGAACCCCAATTGCAATAATTATCCCAAATGAAGATCAAAAATCTAAAGATTATGACCATAATAAAGATACTTTTCGCCCCTCTCATGCCGATTATACTTATCAAGCAAAATATGGAATAAGAGACCATCGTGGAGGCGGACGATCATCTGCGAGAGAAACCGCAGCAAGAGTAGCCGCCGGTGCTATTGCGAAATTATTTCTAAAACAAAAAGGTATTGATGTTTTGGCTCATGTTAGTAGTGTAGGGTTTTTAGATGCTCCCGCATTTGAAATTTTATCTGCTGAAGAATTTGTTACCCTTAGAGAAAGTAACATTGTGCGTTGTGCAGATTCAAAAACTGCAGAAAAAATGATTACATTAATTGATGGTATTAGAAAAGATGGTGATACCATTGGTGGTAAAATTACTTGTTACATTAAAAATTGCCCAGTTGGTTTAGGAGAACCTGTTTTCGATAAGCTTCACGCCGATTTAGGTAAAGCAATGCTTAGTATAAACGCAGTTCATGGTTTTGATTATGGTTCTGGCTTTGATGGTTCTACCATGTTAGGTTCTCAGCATAACGATGCTTTTCAATCAACAGAAAGCGGAAAAATTTCTACTAAAACTAATTTTTCTGGCGGAGTACAAGGTGGTATTTCTAATGGTATGGATATTAATATGCGCATCGCCTTTAAACCAGTTGCTACCATTATGAGCAATCAAGATACAGTAAACAAAGCTGGTGAAGCTGCTGAAATAAAAGGTAAAGGTAGGCATGACCCTTGTGTGGTACCTAGGGCAGTTGCTATTGTAGAGGCAATGGCTGCTTTAGTTGTGGTTGATCATTATTTAAGGAATCAGATATATCAAAGTGAATCGTCCTAAAATAAAAAATCCTCTGCCAAGGGGATTTTTTTAATATTTATATAACCCTTATTGCTATTTTAGCAATCATGGCCAAAATAATTAACCTAAAACCTTATAAAAACTTTTTTAAATCAGAATCTACAGGCGGAATTCTTTTGATGCTTTGCGTTGTGATAAGTTTAGTTGTTGCAAACTCTAGCGTGGGAGAAGATTTTAATAATTTTTTATCTCATCAAATTGGAATAAAAACTTCAACCATAGATTTAAAATACAGCATTTTATTATGGATTAATGATGGCTTAATGGCTATCTTTTTTTTGATGGTTGGCTTAGAAATTAAAAGAGAATTATTAGAAGGAGAATTATCTAGCATAAAACAAGCTAGTTTACCCATAATTGCAGCAATTGGTGGGATGTTTATCCCTGCATTAATTTATACCATATTAGATCCATCTATTGAAACAGGACATGGCTGGGGAATACCCATGGCAACCGATATAGCTTTTGCGATTGCAATTTTATCGCTTCTGGGAAGCAAGGTTCCTAATTCTTTGAAAATATTTTTAACTGCATTAGCTATCGTTGATGATTTAGGTGCCATTTTAGTAATTGCTATTTTTTACTCTAATGAGATACATTTTGAATACCTTATTTACTCAGGAATAGTGATGTTGTTATTAATTGCTTTTAATTATTTTGGAGTTAAAAAACTTGTATTTTATATTATTCCAGGTATTTTAATGTGGTACTTTATTCATCATTCTGGTATCCATGCTACTATAGCAGGTGTACTTACCGCTTTAACAATCCCTACAAATCCTACCGATAAAACCTCGCCTTTAGAAAAACTAGAACACATTTTAGTAAAGCCTGTAAACTTTATTATTATGCCATTATTTGCTATCGCTAATACTAATATCAGATTTGAATCTGAGATGCTAAACAACATTACTTCAGGTTTAAGTATGGCGATTATTTTTGGATTATTAATTGGCAAACCGTTAGGTATATTATCATTTTCGTGGATTTCAGTAAAACTTAAAATCAGTAAATTACCCACAACCGCTACTTGGTCTCAAATTGCTGGTTTAGGTTTATTAGGAGGTATTGGTTTTACAATGTCGATATTTATTGCTTTACTTTCCTTAAATAATCCAGAATTTCAAACACAAGCTAAATTTTCCATTTTAGTTGCTTCACTAAGTGCTGGAATATTGGGTTATTCTATGCTAAAGTTTATAGGGAAATCAAAAAAAAGGATGATTATGAAAGAAAATATCAAATAATAAAGAATTTTATTAGAATTATAGTGTTTTAATTTTAAATAATTTACAATTAATCGACTATAATCATGATATGATTTAATAAAATTATATTTTCCAATAAGTTTGAGAATTGCCTGACGTTCTTCCTTATGTCAGATTCTTTAACAGTTCGGAAATCATTTCTGCTTTATCATTCATCTCATTACTTTCAATATTCTTTATTGAAAGTA
>JBBRYE010000156.1:0-5860 GCA_038237895.1 Sphingobacteriales bacterium
AGGTTACAAGAAATATCCGGATTACAAATTAAAGGTTTTAGGATGCCAAGGATGCAACCTGTAAATGATGTTAAATTAAAAGAAGCCGGATATTTATACGATAGCTCTATTAATCCAACCTATTTACCAGGTAGATACAACAACTTAAATGAACCTAGAAAATATCATTTAAAAAATGGAATTATAAAATTACCGGCTTCTGTTAGTAGCTATTTTAGGTTTCCTTTATTTTGGCTTTCTTTTCATAATTTACCACTCTGGCTATATTACTTACTTTCAAAAAAAGCAATTAAAAGTGAAGGATATCTAAATATTTATTTTCACCCATGGGAATTTTATGATTTAAATGATAAAGAGAGATTTGGTTTTCCAAGCTATGTAAGTAAAAATACAGGACAAAAAATGGCTTTTAGAATGGATAATATGTTGGAGAGATTTTCTAAAAATGGTTATAAATTTTCTACGATTATTGATTTCATCAATCCAATCTTCCAAAACAAAATTGTTTAAAGTTTATAAAAAAAATACTCATCAAATTTATTTCAATAATTTACCTCTTCAATATAATTAGTTTAAAAAAACCCGATAACTTGTTATATAACGCTTATATTTAACGCAATTTATCAGATTTAACTAGATTTGTAACAAAAGCCAAGATACTATATGTCAGAAACTGCAGAACTAAAATTAGAAGGAAATGTTTACACTTTACCAATAGTAGAGGGAACGGAGAATGAAAAAGCAATTGATATTGCTAAACTGAGAGATCAAACAGGTTTTATTACATTAGATAGTGGCTTTAAAAATACTGGTGCAACAAAAAGCTCAATTACTTTTTTAGATGGAGAAAAAGGAATCTTAAAATACAGAGGTTATTCTATTGAGCAATTGGCAGAAAAATCTACTTTTTTAGAGGTTGCCTACCTTTTAATATATGGTAATCTACCTACCCTAAATCAAATTGAAAATTTCCAACATCAAATAAGCAGACATACACTTGTTCATGAAGATATGAAGAAGTTTTTTGATGGTTTCCCATCAAAATCTCATCCAATGGGTCAATTGTCTTCTTTAGTTTGTTCTCTTTCTTCATTCTATCCAGAATCTTTAGATCCGCACCAAACAAAAGAAGAATTTGATTTAACAATTATTAAATTATTGGGAAAAATGGCAACCATCGTTTCTTGGATTTACAAGAAATCGCTTGGTCATCCGGTTATTTATCCTAAAAATAAATACGATTATGTTACCAATTTTCTACACATGACGTTTGGGCAACGGACGGAAGAAGTTGAAATTGACGATGTAGTTATTGATGCGATGAATAAATTATTGATTTTACATGCCGATCATGAACAAAATTGTTCAACATCTACTGTAAGGATAGTTGGTTCTTCTGATTGTAACCTTTATGCATCTATTTCTGCAGGAATTTCTGCTTTGTGGGGCCCTTTACATGGCGGCGCTAACCAATCAGTGATAGAAATGTTAGAAAAAATTAAAAATGATGGTGGCGATGTAGATAAATGGGTTAATAAAGCGAAAGATAAAAACGATTCTTTCCGATTGATGGGATTTGGACACCGAGTTTATAAAAACTTTGATCCGAGGGCAAAAATTATTAAAAAAGCTTGCGATGATATTCTGGATAAACTGGGAGTTAATGATCCGGTTTTAGACATTGCCAAAAAATTAGAAGAAGTAGCATTAAGTGATCCTTATTTTGTAGAGAGAAAATTATACCCTAACGTAGATTTTTATTCAGGAATAATTTACAGAGCTTTAGGTTTCCCAACAGAAATGTTTACGGTATTATTTGCTCTGGGTCGTTTACCAGGATGGATTGCACAATGGAAAGAGATGAGAGAGAACAAAGAACCAATTGGTCGTCCACGCCAAATTTATGTTGGCGAAAATGATAGAGATTTTGTTCCGATTGAAAAAAGATAATTAATAAAAAAGCTCTTGAAAAAGGGCTTTTTTTATGCCCTTATTTCTCTAAAAGTGGAGAATGACCTTCAACATCTCCTGCCAATATATCAACAGTAGTTTTAGGTTTGTTTACAGTTTTAGAAGAACCATCCGCATCTAATCCTAAGTTATCTTTTTTGCTTTCTTCAACTTGTTTTTCTAATCTTTTTTTAGCCTCAGCTATAGATTTTTTGTCTTGCTCATTCATGCTTCATAATTTAGATAAGATTTTAAATCAAATATTTAACCACAATCAAAATCATAAATTCAACATTTTCTTCATTCTTAAAAATTCTGATTGAAGAAGAGCTGTAAAATGCAGTTGTTGATGAGTTACAGGATGCTCAAATTCTAACTCAGAAGCATGCAACATCATGGTATCCATTTCCCACGTCTCTTTAAATAATTTATTTTGTTTATTGCAACCATGAGGTCTATCGCCAATAATAGGATGATGAATATGTGCAAAATGTTTTCTTAATTGATGCATTCTGCCAGTTTCAGGTGCAGCTTCAACCAAAGAATACCTAGACGAAGCATGATTTCCAAAAGCTACATTAATTTCTCCTTTTTCCAAGGTTTTAAATCTGGTAAAAGCCTCTTGCAATACACCGTTTTCTTTTCTTAACGGATAATCTATTTCCATTTCATCCGGTGTAAAACCCCTAACAATTGCCAAATATCTTTTCTTAATCTTGTTATCCCTAAATAAACCCTGTAATAAAGCATTCACTTCTTTATTTAAAGCAAATAATAACAAGCCTCCAGTTTTTCTGTCTAACCTATGCGCAGGCCAAACATTTTGTCCAATTTGGTTTCTCAATAATTGAAGAGCAAATTCTTCCGCATCCCTTGCAATTGGCGATTGATGTACCAACAAGCCATGCGGTTTGTTAATCGCTACCAAATATTCATCTTGAAATATGATTTCTAACATTATTGCAATGATAGAGAAATAGGAATAATAATTATTGGTTTTTTTAATTATTTGAAAACTAGTTTGGGCGTTTTAACACGCTATTCACTATATCTTTTTTTGCTATTTGCGTCATGGCAAGAAGCAAAAAAAGGATGCCGTTTCTATCGTTAACGCTCATATATAGTGGAAAATTAAAATTGTTAAAAATTATAAGTTTGACCAATAAAACCAAGTTTTTTAAGATTAAGTTTTAATGTTTAAAATCCAATTTGCACTTATCATAATTGATGGTTTTTAATATCTTTGCCATCAATATGAGCGATAATCGTTATAATCAACGTGGCGTTTCTGCCGGGAAAGAAGATGTACACAATGCCATTAAAAATATTGATAAAGGCATTTTTCCTCAAGCATTTTGTAAAATAATTCCAGATATTTTAGGTGGTGATGATGCTTATTGCAACATTATGCATGCTGATGGTGCAGGCACAAAATCTTCTTTAGCTTATATTTACTGGAAAGAGACAGGTGATATTTCGGTTTGGAAAGGTATAGCCCAAGATGCAATCATCATGAATTTAGATGATTTACTTTGTGTTGGCGCAACCGATCATATTTTATTGTCATCTACTATCGGGAGAAATAAAAATCTGATTCCGGGAGAAGTGATTGCAGAAATTATTAACGGAACAGAAGAAATTCTATCCGATTTACGAGAAATGGGAATCAACATTTTTTCTACTGGTGGCGAAACCGCAGATGTTGGTGATTTAGTAAGAACGATTATTGTAGATTCTACGGTGACTTGCAGAATGAAAAGAGAAGATATCATTTCTAATCATACCATAAAAGCTGGAGATGTAATTGTTGGTTTATCATCTTCTGGCAAAGCGACTTATGAAAAGGAATATAATGGAGGAATGGGTTCTAACGGATTAACATCTGCCCGTCATGATGTATTTAATAAAGATATAGCTAGTAAATTTCCAGAAAGTTTTGATCCAGCTGTTCCGTTTGATTTGGTATTTTCTGGTCATAAAAGTTTAACTGATGAAATCAAGATTGATGAGAATTTTTCAGTAACTGCTGGTAAATTAGTTTTATCTCCAACCAGGACTTACGCTCCAGTAATTAAAAAGATTTTAGATAAATACCGCTCTCAAATTCACGGAATGGTGCATTGCAGCGGTGGTGCACAAACTAAAGTGCTACATTTTATAGAAAACTTGCATATCATAAAAGATAATTTATTCCCAATTCCTCCTCTTTTTAAACTGATTCAAGAACAATCTGGTACAGATTGGAAAGAAATGTATAAGGTTTTTAATATGGGTCACCGAATGGAAATTTATTTGGAAGAAGCTTATGCTGATGAAATTATTGCTATTTCAAAATCTTTTGGAATTGATGCACAAATTGTAGGAAGGGTAGAAGCAGCAGATAAAAAGCAGGTGACTATAACTTCTGAAAAAGGAGAGTTTGTTTATTATTAAAATATATTACTTTCCATTTTATAAGTTTCGCGTTAGGGATTGAAACTACAGTGTAAAGCCCGCTCCAACGCCCAAATAAATCTCACAAACATTTTACCTTAATATTAAGTTGTCTCGGTTATACTTGTCTCTTAAATTAAAAGAGATTATTACTTTTGTACCATGCCAAAAATTTCAGAAAAAGGAAAAGTAATGCCTGCTTCGCCAATTAGGAAGTTAACGCCTTTTGCAGAGCAAGCCAAAGCGAATGGAAAAACTGTGTATCATTTAAATATTGGTCAACCCGATATTGAAACACCAGAAATAATGCTGGATGCTATCAAAAATATTGATTTTAAAGTTTGGTCTTATACCGCTTCTGAAGGAACTTTAACTTACCGAACAAAATTAGCTGAATATTATAATAAGTTAAATTACAATATTAATCCTGAAGATATCATTGTTACCGCTGGGGGTTCTGAAGCTATTATTTTTGCAATGATGAGTTGCTTAAATCCGGGTGATGAAGTAATTATTCCCGAACCTTTTTATGCAAATTACAATGGTTTTGCTTGTGAGTGCGATGTGATTGTTAAGCCTATTTTGTCTTTTATTGAGAATGGTTTTGCTTTGCCAGCAATTGCAGAATTTGAAAAGTTGATTTGCGAGAAAACTAAGGCCATTTGTATTTGCAACCCAAACAATCCTACAGGTTATTTATATAGCAAAGAGGAAATGCAAGCTTTGAAAGAGTTGGCATTAAAATACGATCTATATATTTTTTCTGATGAGGCTTATCGCGAGTTTTGCTATGATGGTAAAGCGTTTATTTCTCCAATGCACTTGGATGGATTGGAAGAAAATGTGGTAATAATGGATACCGTTTCTAAGCGTTACAGTGCTTGTGGTGCAAGATTAGGTTGTTTAATTACAAAGAACAAGCAAGTAATTGCTACAGCTTTAAAGTTTGCACAAGCTAGGCTAAGTCCTGGAATGGTAGAGCAAATTGCAGGAACAGCTGCTATTGAAACACCTGATAGTTATTTTGAAGAAGTAAATAGCATGTATACCGAACGCAGAAATACGTTGGTAGCAGCTTTAAATAAAATGGAAGGTGTTTTTTGCCCTAATCCTGGTGGTGCTTTTTATGTGGTAGCGAGTTTGCCAATTGATGATTCTGACAGGTTTTGCAGATGGATGTTAGAGGAGTATTCTTTCGAAAACCAAACAGTTATGATGGCGCCTGCAACTGGTTTTTACGCCACAGAAGGTGCTGGAAAAAACGAGGTTAGAATGGCTTATGTGTTAAATATAAATGATTTGAAAAAGGCAATGGTTTGTTTGGAAGAAGGTTTAAAGGTTTACAATAAATGATTAAATAGATTATTTTCGTGATTGCACAGATTAAAAGATTACACAGATTCTAGTTTTTATAGTTACAATTTTGCTACTTTTGAAATTAATTTTTAGATAACACGTTTTATAACTAATACCTAAA
>JBBRYE010000157.1:0-5841 GCA_038237895.1 Sphingobacteriales bacterium
AGAAAGAAATAAAAATTGTAATAAGAATATTACAAACAAATTAATTAATCATTAATACTTTTTTAGGTAAAAATCGACCTATATCACCATAATTTCTAATTAATTATTAACATTAAATATTGTTTTAAAAACCAAAAAAGTGTTGTTAACGTAAACTAGTAAAACTTAATATGTTGTAACATGAAATTTCTGAAATTAAAGATTATTATTTCTGTTTATGTATGTCTTATTTTATTGGCAGTTTATAATACTTTTCATGCATACTCTACTAATAAACTAAATGCGAAACAGAACGTTTTTGCTAAATTAAGCACAGCAGCAAATATCTTAGCTTCACAAATAGATGGTGACGAACATGAGAAAGTTACTTCTAAATTTGATACAAAAGACCAAATAAAGAATTCTTTAGAAGATTCTTCTTATAATAAAATTCATATACAACTAAGAGAGGTTCAAAAATCATCTAATATCAGTACTCCCATTTATACTTTAGTAAAATCAAAATATAAAAATCAATTTTTATTTGCCATCACCTCTAGTAGCAGTCCATATTATTTTCATACTTATCACACGCCTCCAAAAGAATTATCAAACAGTTTTGAAAAAGGAGGTAATTTAGATGAGTATAAAGATGAGAATGGTGTTTGGTTATCAGCTTTTGCGCCCATAAAAAATAAATTAGGTAAAGTTGTAGCAGTTGTTCAGATAGATAAAAATTTTCAGGAATTTTTAGAAGATATTAATAATCAGTTTTTTAACAACATTATCTTTATCATATTAGTTTATTCTGTAATTGGTTTCTTCTTGTATATTTTCTTAAAAGATGTATTGCACAAGGAAGAGACTCATAATAAAATCCAAAAAAATTATAAAAATGAGTTAGAAATTGAGGTGAAACAAAGAACTTTAGATTTAAATAAAGCCAACATTCAACTAACAAAAGTCAATAATGAACTAGAATCATTTTTTTATAGTACCTCTCATGATATTAGAGGCCCGTTATGTAGAATTTTAGGTCTTACTTCTTTAGCAAAATTTGAGGATGATAAACAAGATATCGTAGATATGATTGAAATCGAATCTCAGAAAATGGACGAAATGCTTAAAAAGATGGTTTTAGTTAATAAAATTAGAACTAAACCTGTTGAAATAGAAGAAATAATGGTTTATGAAAAAATAAATCAAATCTTAAATCAGGTTAAGGCAAAGTATAAATACGCTAAAGCCGACATAAAAATTAAATTAGATACGCAATCTTTAAAAAAGTTTCATAGTGATGCTGAGATTTTTGAATCTGTTGTTACTAATATTTTAGATAACGCTTTCAAATTTAGTGATAGCTTGTCTCCTAAAATCATTATAAACTCTTTTGTTGATAATGATGGTATTTTTTGTTTAACGGTTGAAAATAATGGTAAAATCTTCTCTGAAATTGAATTAAAAAATGCTTTTGAATTATTTAAAAAAGCACACAAAAAAGGAGATATGGACACGATTAGATTAGGCCTTTACACTATAAAAAACTGCGTTGATAAGTTGAATGGTGTGGTAGATATTTCTTTTAAAAATGATTTAACCATGGTTAAGGTTTTAATTCCTGATTATCATTTGGATAAAAAATTATTAAATATTTTACCCGAAAGTATTAAGTTTATAGATTAAAAATTATTGATTTCTATATTTAAATGGTGTAATCCCCATAATTTTAGAAAATAATTTTGTAAAATATTGAATATCTGTTACACCAACTTTAAAAGCCACTTCCTTTATTAAAAGATTAGTAAATTTCAAATACTCACATGCTTTTTGAATTTTTAAAGTATTAAAATAGTTGATAGGCGAAACTCCAGTAGATTTTTTGAATATTAAAGAAAAATGAGATGTGGACATATTTACATGGGTTGCCATTTGAGAAAGTTGAAGACTTTTTTCACAATGCTCTTCCATAAATAGTATACTTCTATTAATTAAGCCTTGTAATTTATCTCCTTTATTTTCTTCTGTATCTGTAACTAATACCAAAGAAGAAATCAAATTTAATAGGCACATATTTATCAGAGTTAAATTAGTACTTCCATAACCTTTTTCTAGATATTGGTAAATTCTATTAAATAATTTTATTCTTTCTTCGTTGTAAGGTAAATAACCTTTGTTTGTATGATTAATATTAATATATAAATCAGCAATTTCTTCTAAAGATTCTCCTTTAAAAAAAAACCAAAAAATACTCCATGGTTTAACCTCATCTGCATAGTAAGAAAATGAAGTGTGAGATGGAATCAAAAAAAAATCTCCAGGAGATAAGTGATAAGTTTTATAATTTACTGAGGCAACGCCATAACCTTTAATGCAGTAAATTAAAATATAATCTTCATTACCATTAAAATCTTCAATAAATTGAAATTTGGCTTCAGGGAAAAAACCAGTCTTTGTAAAATACCCAAGTTTTGCAGATGGATGTTTAATCAAATAACTTAATATATCCTCCTTACGTAAATCGATAATTCTTTGTCCTGCAAATCCTTGCTTTTTCTTTGCCATTATAAAATTTATGTTTGTAAAATATAAAAAATTAATAATAAAAAAATACAACATTATAAGATTATTATACAATTTTAACCTCAAACTTACTTTTAACTTGCAACGCAGTAATCATAAATCTTAAAATAAAACCAATTAATAAATTCATGAGAGATCCACAAAATCTGGTAAAAGAAATTTTTAAAAAAACATTTAATGAAGAGCCTTTAATAGTTAGATCTCCAGGAAGAGTAAACTTAATTGGTGAACATACTGATTACAATATGGGTTATGTTTTACCTGCCGCAATTAATAAGGCCGCATATATTGCTATCACAAAAAGAGAAGACGATACCATTTTTATTATTGCTGCAGATTTAGATGAATCTTATACTACAACAGTTTCAAGCTGTGCTTATTCGGATAAAGGTTGGCCAAATTATGTGATTTGCATTGTAGAGCAATTATTAAAGATTGACAAAAAAGTTAGTGGATTTAATGCCGTGTTTTCTGGAGATGTTCCTCTTGGTGCTGGAATGTCATCATCTGCTGCTTTAGAGTGTGCAACCGCATTTGCATTAAATCACATTTATGATTTAGATTTAGAAAAAATGCAAATTGTTAAGTTAGCTCAAAAAGCCGAAAATGAATTTGTAGGTGTTAAATGCGGAATTATGGACCAGTTTGCCAGTGTATTTGGCAAAAAAGGTCATGTTGTAAAGTTAGATTGTAGATCTTTAGAATACGAATATGTACCTTTTGAGTTAGAAGGAATTAAAATTGTATTATTTGATTCTATGGTGAAACATTCTTTGGCCTCTTCAGAATACAACGTAAGAACAAGCCAATGTGGTGAAGGTGTTTCAATTATCCAAAAAAGTTATCCTGAAGTAAAAACATTAAGAGATGCAACTATAGAAATGGTTGATGAATGCCTAAAAAATGAAAGTAAAGATATTTACGATAGATGCAAATATGTTGTAGAAGAAAATAACAGGCTTTTAGCCGCTTGTGATAATTTACAGGCTGGAAAAATTGAAGATTTTGGACAAAAAATGTATGAAACCCATACTGGTTTAAGCGAACTTTATGAAGTAAGCTGCCCCGAGTTAGATTTTATAGTAAGCTGTGCAAAAAAAGAAAAGGGAATTTTAGGAGCTAGAATGATGGGCGGTGGTTTTGGTGGTTGTGTTATTTCTTTGGTTAAAGAGGATGATTTAGAGGGGATTGTAAAGAGAATTAAAGAGGCTTATTATCATAAAATGAACATCGGCATGAGTGTTTATATCACTCAAATCGAAGATGGAACTCATATTGTAAATTAGACATGGAATTTAGTTTTGAAGAACATCCGCATAAGCGATTAAATATTTTAACTGGCGATTGGATTTTAGTTTCTCCACATCGTACAAAAAGGCCTTGGCAGGGTAAGGTTGAGGCTGCTGCGGTTACCGAAAGACCAAGTTACGACCCACAATGTTACTTGTGCCCTGGAAATACTAGGTCTGACGGCTCTGTAAACCCTAATTATATTGCCCCTTTTGCTTTCACAAACGATTTTTCATCTTTATTAACAGATACGCCAGATGGAGTTTTAAATGTCAAAGGCTTATTACAAGCTAAAAGCGAGAAAGGAATTTGCAGAGTAGTTTGTTTTTCTCCACGCCACGACATGACTTTACCACAAATGGATGTAAAAAACATCGTGGATGTTATAGAACTATGGAAAAAAGAGTTTCAAGAATTGGCAAAAAACGAATGGATAAAATATATTCAAATTTTCGAGAACAAAGGTGACATTATGGGATGTAGTAATCCACATCCTCATGGTCAAATTTGGTCACAAAGCAGTATTCCTGTAGAACCTGAAAAAGAAACTATTCAGTTTAAAAAATACTTTGAGCAAAATAGCAGAAGTATTTTAGCTGACTATTTGGTAGAAGAAGAAAAATCTAAAGAAAGATTGGTTTGCGAAAACGAACACTTTATTGCTTTAGTTCCTTTTTGGGCTGTTTGGCCTTATGAATGTATCATTATCAGTAAAAGACAAGTTCAATATACTCATCAATTTAATGAAGATGAAACTTTTGCTTTGGCAGAAGTATTAAAGTTATTAACCATTAAATATGATAATCTTTTCGAAACTTCATTTCCCTATTCTTCTGGCATACACCAAGCACCGGTAAATAGTGGAGATCATCCAGAATGGCATTGGCACATGCACTTTTATCCACCTCTTTTACGCTCATCAACAGTTAAAAAGTTTATGGTTGGTTATGAGATGATGGCAAATCCACAAAGGGATATTACTGCAGAACAAGCTGCAAAGAAATTAAGAGAATTGCCCGATATTCATTATTTGGCAAAGTAATTATAAAATGTTTATAGCCCGAGGCTTAAACCGAGGGCTATATTTATTAACTAACTAGTTTTTTCATTGCCATGATAACGCCTATATGAGTTCCATCATGCCATATCAAAAAGTTGAGACTATCTTCAATAGTAACGAGTTCAATTCCTGATTTTGTTGTCCATGATTTGCTTTCATAAAACAAATCACTGCTATAATCTTTCTCTAAATTATCAATACTTTTAATCAACAGATCTTTAATCTCTTCTATTTGATGGCTATTAACAAAAGGTTGTGGCAACGTCCCGTTTCTATAATTGTTAAAAATATTTTCATCAACCTTAATAGGCAATCCTAACCTATAGTAACAAACTGCTTGTGGTGTTGATATTAAATGAGCTAAATTCCAAATGATATTATTGTTAAACCCTTTTGGTATTTCATTTAATTGTTCGGTGGTTAAATCTTTAATATAGTCTAAAGCAAAAATTCTGGTTTTTCTAAAGATTTCAAACTGTTTGGTCATTTTATAAAATTTTGATAAGTTTTGGGATAAAAATAATTAATCCAATTACAACAGAAATTATTGCGCTTGTAAATACTGCTGCCGCTGCTAAATCTTTAATAATTTTAATTTTTACATTTCTTTCTGGTGATATAAAATCAGCTATTTTTTCAATTGCTGTATTTAATATTTCAGTAATGATAACCAATGCAATTGCAAATAAAACTGCAATCCATTCTAAGTAATCTATCCTAAACACAAACCCTAAAATGATAACTAAAACGGTAAAAAACAGATGAACTCTAGAATTATGTTCCTCCTTAAATAAATAATGATAACCTTCAAAAGCATATTTAAAGCTTTTTATACGTTGTAAAATGGAAAATTTTTCATCCTTCATCAATTATATTTTTTTGTCGATTAGCATTAAAGATCAATCTTTTTCATAAAGATTGAATTTATTCTA
>JBBRYE010000158.1:0-5715 GCA_038237895.1 Sphingobacteriales bacterium
AATAAGGAAATTCTATACATTATTTCCCTCCACTTTAAGTGGTTTCTTTTACAAAATAGAATATAAAGAACTAATTGATTGGAGTAAAACCTATATAATTTGTCCTAATCATTCATCAAATTTGGATGTTTATAGCATGAGCATTGCAATAAAAAATAATTTCTTTTTTTTAGGAAAGGAAGAATTATTGTATAATGCTGCTACTAAATTATTTTTTGAAACGATCGATATTCCTTTTAATAGAGATAGTAACATTTCTGCGTTTAGAGCCTTTAAAAAAACTTCGGAAAGGATTAAAATGGGAATGTCGCCGATTATTTTTCCAGAAGGAAAGATTGGAGAAGAATATCCTCCAATTTTACATCCGTTCAAAAACGGTCCTTTTAGATTAGCTATTGAACATCAGATACCAATTATACCCGTTTCTATTAAAAATAACTGGAGATTATGGTGGGATGATGGAATTAAATATGGATGCAAACCAGGAGTTTCGCATATTTGTATTCATAAGCCAATTGAAACTATCGGATTTGATGTAAAAGATGATGAAGTTTTAAAGGAAATGGTTTTTGAAAAGATTAAATCGGGATTAAATTATCAATTTTAATCCAAAATAAATAAAAGACAATGCATATTGATAGAGAAACGGTTGATAAAATTGCACACTTAGCTCGTTTAGAACTAACAGAACAAGAAAAGGAACGTTCGATTGAGGAATTGAGTGAAATTTTAACTTTTATGGCTAAGCTTAACGAATTAGATACTGAAGGCGTAGAACCTTTAATTTATATGAATGATGCCGTTAATGTTTTGCGTAAAGATGATGTTATCCAAGAAATGACAAGGGAAGAAGCACTTTCAAATGCGCCTTTAAAAACTGGGGAGTATTTTAAAGTTTCTAAGGTGATACAAAAATAAGCTTTAAGTAAAGTAAAAAGTTTAAGGTAAAAAATCAAAAAATCTTTTAAGATAAATTCAAATGGTAGCTTGATTTTTGCGTTAACGATAGAAACGGCAACCTTTTTTTGCTTTTTACCGTAACGCAAATGAAAAAAAAGATACAGTGTATAGCGTGTAAAAACGCCCAAATAATTATTGCTCTTCAAAAATATTCTAATTTATTTTAAAAACTTAAATTATGTTTCTTAAATGATACAGACAATTACCAGCAGAAACTTAAAATATTGTAACAAAATACTCCATCAATTGTCTTACAAATAAAAAAAAGATGCAACCACTAATTACCATTAATGATTTAGGAAGAAAATACGTGATAGGTGCAGAAACTATTCATGCCTTAAAATCTGTTTCACTAACTATAAATAAGGGAGAATTTGTTGCATTAATGGGACCTTCTGGTTCTGGAAAATCTACTTTAATGAACCTTTTGGGATGTTTAGATACCCCCACTAAAGGAGAATATATTTTAAATGGAATAAACGTTAGCCAAATGACGGATAGTGAATTGGCAACAGTAAGGAATAAAGAAATTGGTTTCGTTTTTCAAACCTTTAATTTATTGCCAAGATCATCTGCACAAGATAATGTGGCTTTACCTTTAATTTACGCAGGTATAAAAAAGAAAGATAGAGATATAAGATCTATTCAGGCTTTAGAAAATGTAGGTCTTGGTAATAGGGTTCACCACAAACCTAATGAACTTTCTGGTGGACAAAGGCAGCGTGTTGCTGTTGCAAGAGCTTTAATAAATAATCCATCTATTATTTTAGCCGATGAACCAACAGGAAACTTGGACACCAAAACTTCCATTGAAATTATGGGTTTAATTGAAGAAATACATTCTAAAGGAAATACCATTATTATTGTTACCCACGAAGAGGATATTGCACAACATGCTCATAGAATTGTGAGGATGCGTGATGGATTAATTGAAGAAGATTACCTGAATAAAGATATTAAGACGGTTTCTTCTAAATTAGCTGCCATGTAAATTTATTTGATTTCACAGATTGGTTTTTGTGATTTCACAGTTTAAAAAGATTTCATAGATTAGTTTTTCGTGATTTCACAGATTATAAAGATTTCATAGATTGATTTTTCGTGATTTCACTGATTAAAAAGATTTAACAGATTGTTTTTTCGTGATTTCACTGATTAAAAAGATTTCACGGATTTTTTATTGATTGCTTACATTAAATTATAAATGAAAATATATACCAAGACTGGCGATAAAGGTCAAACTTCTTTGATAGGCGGATCTAGAGTACCTAAATACGCATTAAGAATTGAGGCTTATGGAACCGTAGATGAATTGAATTCTTACATTGGGCTGATACGAGATCAAGAGATTTCTGATAGTGACAAATTAGTTTTAAAGGAAATACAAGATCGTTTATTTACTATTGGATCTGTTTTAGCGACTGATAAGGAGAATTCTAAGGTTAAGATTCCAGATTTGCATGATGAGGATATAATTCTTTTAGAGGTGGAAATGGACAAGATGAACGAGTTTTTGCCTCAACTTAAACATTTTGTATTACCAGGTGGAAATCAAATAGCTTCGTTTTGCCATATTGCCAGATGCGTTTGCAGGAGGGCAGAGAGAAATACAGTTCATTTGGCAGAAGGTAGCCCGATGGATGAAAATGTGGTGATTTATTTGAACAGACTTTCTGATTATCTTTTTACGTTAAGCAGGAAAGTAATTTTTGATAATAAAAATGAGGAAAATAAATGGTTTCCAAGGGTTTAAAAATTGTTGGTAACTTTATTAGTAAAGATTAAATATTAATTTACTTTTGCAAAATATAAAAATTAAAGTTCTAAGATTATGTATTGGACGTTAGAATTAGCATCGCATTTAGAAGATGCACCTTGGCCAGCTACCAAAGATGAATTGATTGATTATGGAATTCGCTCTGGCGCCCCTGTAGAAGTTATTGAAAACTTACAAGCGTTAGAAGATGATGGCGAGCCTTATGAAAATATAGAGGAGATTTGGCCTGATTATCCTACAAAGGATGACTTCTTTTTTAATGAAGATGAATACTAAAAAAAAGACCCGAATTAAATTCGGGTCTTTTTTTTGTCTTAATTAATATACAATTTAAAAATTTAAAAGGTGCTTAAATCATTGTTTAAGCACCTTTTTTAGTTAAAAATTATTTTTGGTGTAGTTTTAGTTTAAGCATTATCAAATTAATTGTTAAACTTTAAAATACAAAACATCATGGGAAATTTACTTTACATTATTGCAGTAATCTTAATCATCATTTGGATATTTGGCGCATTCGTTTCACCTTTTGGTGGAGGTTTGATTCACATCCTTCTAGTAATAGCTATTATAGCAGTTTTACTAAGAGTAATAAGAGGGGCTTAAGCTTTTTTAATACTAAATGAAAGTCCATGGTTTTACAATCATGGGCTTTTTTTGTTTTAAGCAAATTCACCTTCTAGCAAAAGTCCCATTTTAGCTATTGTTTTCCACTCGGGTTTGTGTGTGAAAATTCCAGTTTCAGAATCTGACCTCATTCCTCGTAGAAACAGATAAATTACACCACCAAAATCTTTATCGTAATAGAAATTAGGTTGCCTGCTTTTAATGTATTTTTTAGCAGCCATGGTATAAATTAAATATTGAAGATGATAATTGTTTTGATTCATCGCCTCATTTAACTTTTCTGATTGATAATCTTCTAAGCTATCACCCAAATAATTTGATTTCCAGTCTAAAATGTAAAATTTATTTTCATGTTCAAAAAATAAATCGATTTTGCCATTCATCATTCCTTCCAACTCACTATAAATTCTAATATCAATATCCTGGTTTTCTGTAGCTAAAGCCGATAAACTTTGTGGTTGGAAGTTTAGAACATTAAAATCGAACTCAAATTCATTGATACATTTATAAGGATTTACTTCAGATAAAGAAAATGTTTTTCCGTCTATAAAAATTTTTGCATTTAAAACGTTTTGAAGCATCTGGTAAAGCATTGGGCCATAAATTTCATGCTGGTTGGGTACAAACCTATCAATCGCATTTTTAATTTCTATATTCCATCTGCTTTCATCGTTAAAGGCAATATTCTCCAAAATATAATGGAGCATATTTCCTGTTTTTGCTCCTTTTTTTAAAGTGGAGAAAATAAAATTATCATAATCATTTTCAGATTCTTGGGTCTTTGGTTTTATTTGTGATGAATGTTCTGACCGAAGCATCGTATAGCTCATTCTTTGCCAATTTTCTTCGATTAATAAAAAGTTAACTAATGGGATAGGTTTAACTTTTTCTCTTTTTTTATTGGCAACATACGGGGTAACATTTTCAAGTTGTAAAGTTGTATTCATCGCAATTAACTCAGAAGGGTGATCTTGAATTTCTTTGATAAACGGAACTAGTGATGAGCTACTGTAATAACTGGCTTGGTTGCTATATATAAAACACTTGTAAACCGCCCTGGTTATCGCCACATAGATTAATCTTCTATTTTCTTGCTCATTTTGTTTTTTCCATTCTTCTAATTGTTCATCATTGAGTTGGTTTTTTTCTGCAGATAAATAATTACCTGTTTTAATATCTCTAAAACTGGAGTTTTCGATATGTTTTTGATCATTTAATAAATCTAAATATGGTGCAAAAACAATATTATATTCTAAACCTTTACTAGAGTGAATGGTAATTATTTTTATAGCATCTTCATCACTTTCTATTCGTTGTTGATATTCATCGCCATCAGTTTCCATCCCTTCAATGCCACGTTGTAACCAACTAATTAATTCTAAATTATTGAGGTTTTTTTTACTTTGGTTTTTATGCAATAATTCTATTAATTGAAACAAATTGGTGTTTAATCGTTCTCCATTTGGTTTATTTTGAAGATTTTTTAAAATATTGAAGTCAATAATCCATTCGTTTATTGCGGAGTAAATCCCGTTTTTATCCCAGGTTTCTTTATATTTTTTAAACTTTTCAACTATTAATTCATCATTAAAGTGTAGAATTTGGTCTTCAGTAAAGGCTGTTAACGGTGAAAGTAAGGCTTTGTTAATGGATGATATACTGATGTTTAAAAAGGCTTGTAATAAGTATAGAAGATAATTTGCCACTGGCGATTGTAGAACCTTTGAGTCATCTATAGTAATTGAAGGAATACCGAATTTTGATAAGGCTTGCTTTAATTCTTTGCCTTGTCTTTTAGATCTAATTAATACACCAATATCTTTTGGCATAATGCGTCTTTTTTCTCCTTTTATTTGAATTTTATGATTAGGATTTGTTAGTAAATCCATGATTTGAGCGACAACATAATTGTTTAAATCATCACTTTTACTGGCTTTACAAATACTTATAGGGGCTGCGATATTATTTAGATAAAGTAAATTCCCTTTCATATTATTTTTTGGAGAATTAACTGGAATATAATCTATAGAGTTAGGTTCGTTTTTAAAAAAGAAAGTATCAAAATCTGATTTTGGTTTAAAAAAAATATTCATCGCGTTGATATAACTTTCTGATGAACGATAATTTTGATTCATTCCATAAAGATGATTAACGGAGTTTTTAGCTTTGAAATAAGTAAAAATATCGGCTTTACGCCAGGCATAGATAGATTGTTTTGGATCTCCGATGTAAAAAAGTGTGCAATTATCGGCGAAAGCCTTTTCAAAAATTTCATACTGCAGTTTGTCTGTATCCTGAAATTCATCAATAAAAACGGCTTGATATTTTTCTTGTAAACATTTTATTAGCTTTTC
>JBBRYE010000159.1:0-5567 GCA_038237895.1 Sphingobacteriales bacterium
AACGGGACCTTATAAAACCAAATGGAAAATTGCTTTAGGGGCAATGGCCGTTCTTTTTTTAACCGTTATGACCTATTCTGGTACCAGATCGGCCTATATTTTGGTACCCGCTGCTTTTTTAATGTTAGTGGTTTTAAAACTAAACAGATATTTAGTTATCGCAACTATACCTTTAAGTATTGTCTTTTTGATATTAATTAACTCTCCAACATCTAATTCAACACTAGCTCGTTTTCAAACTGCTTTTAGGCCAAACGAAGATGCTTCTTATAATGTGCGTAAATTAAACCAAAAAAAGGTACAACCTTTTATACAAACTCATCCGTTTGGTGGTGGTTTAGGGGGTTCTGGTATTTGGGGAGCTCGTTTTGCACCAAACTCATTCTTAGCGCAATTTCCACCTGATAGTGGTTACGTAAGGGTTGCAATGGAGTTAGGTTGGGTAGGATTACTATTAATTTGTAGTATCATGTTTACCAGCCTTTATGTGGGTATTAAAAACTTTTTTGCCATCAGAGACCCAGAGTTAAAGGCCATTTGTTTATCAATGATCTTGATTGTATTCGCCTTTTCTTTGGCTAATTATCCTCAGGAGGCTATTGTGCAATATCCATTGAGTATTTATTTTTATCTGGTATTAGCAATCATCACCCTAACTAAAATATTTGATGATAGGAAAAATGAAGACCTACCCAAAATCGTAATTGAAGAAAAGAAAAAGATATTAGATTACAGGGTGGTTTAACTATTGTTTTTATTATTAATTTCTAATTGTTTATTTTGGGAAAGTTTATCTTAACAATAAAAATAATTTGATGCTGGAAAATACTTTTGTATTTATTTTAAGCAATGCAAAGTACGATGCTCCAATAGAATCTACAGGTTTTACCGTAGCCAAATACCTATCAAAAAATAATACGGTTTTTTATATCGAATATCCAGCAACTGTAAAGGATTTTTATCGATTAAAAACTTCCCCAGAATTTAAAAAAAAGAGAGATTTATTTACTACTTCTTCTGATGGATTATTAGCAACCGAAACTCCAAATCTTCATATTTTAATTACTCCTATACTCCTATCTATTAATTTTATTCCTGAAGGTTCCCTATATAGAAAGCTTTTAAGTTATAATGAAGGTTTAATAGTAAAACGTATAGAAAAAATCGTAAAAAAATATAAAATTAAAGACTTCATCTTTATCAACTCCTTTAATATCCATTATCCAAATATCGGAAAACTATTAAACGCCAAATTAAACGTTTATCACTGCGTAGATCCTATAATAGAAGATTATGATGCAAAACATGGGCATTTATCAGAAGAAATTATTTTAAAAAATGCCGATTTGGTAATTTGTACCAGTAAAGAATTATATAAAAATAAATTAGAGCAGCATCCTTATACTTTTTTTGTGCCAAACGCTGCAGATTTTGAACATAGCGAAAAAGCAAGTTCAGAAACAACAGAAATCCATCCAAATATTATAGGTATAAAAAAACCTATAATAGGTTACTTTGGTAATATAGAAAGGCGTATTGATTACCGGATGTTAGAAAAGGTAATGAAAATAAACAGCGATAAAAGCTTTGTTTTTGTTGGTCCAATTGAAGCAGAATATCTTAAGAAAATAAAAAAAGAAACACCAAATCTCTATCTATTAGAAAAAGTCCCCTATAAATTAATGCCTTCTGTATTAAAAGGTTTTGATATAGCCATTATTCCATTTAAAAAGGATAATGTAAGTCATAACATTTTTCCATTAAAGCTTTTTGAATATTTAGGAAGCGGAAAGCCCGTAATCTCAACAGATTTTAATATAGATCTCGACGAGTTTACTAATGGAACGGTACCATTTTGTAAAACAGCCGAAGAATTTTCTGATGCAATTAACGATGCTTTAACTAATGATACCCGAATAAAACAAAACCTGAGGTTAAAAGCTGCAAAAGATAATACTTGGGATAAAAGATTAGACGAATTTTCTAATATCTTGCAAAAACATTTAGAAAAAAAGGAAGATTAACTATGCCGAAAATCTTTTTTGACCATCAAAAATTTACTACCCAAAAGTTTGGAGGCATCAGCCGATATTTTGCTAACATCATAAATGCTATAAAACAAAATCCAGATTTTGAATATCTGTTGGGCGTAGCTAATTCTAAAAACTATTATATTAAAGATGAAAAGCAAATTTTAAATCATGCTTTCGCCGATTTTTTTTTAAAATCTGAATACGGTTTTAGAACTTTTAAGTTAAACGAGTTGTATTGCAAATATCTACTCAATCAAAACAATTTCGATATTTTTCATCCTACCTATTACGAACCTTATTTTATTAATAAACTCAAAAAACCAATGGTAACTACCATTCATGATATGACGCATGAACGTTTGCCACAGTATTTTTGGGTTAAAGATCCACTTACAAGTTATAAAAGAATAAGTGCCAATAAGGCTGATAAAATAATTGCCATTTCTGAAACTACAAAAAGAGATTTACTGACTTATTTACCCGTTGATGAAAAAAAAGTAGAAGTAATCTATCATGGAATTGATGTAGAAACGTCTTTGTTTTTTGAAGAAATAAAGAACTTACCAAAACATTATTTGCTTTTTATAGGCGATAGAGGCGGTTATAAGAATTTCTATTTGCTATTAGATGCGTTTGCAGAAATCTCTAAAAAAAATCCAGATATACAACTGGTTTTATCTGGAGGTGGCAATTTAGAAGGTGCAGAGGTAGAAATCATCAACCGCTTAAAGCTGAATGAAAAAGTAAAACACTTTAATGTTAGCGATGGACAATTAAATTTTTTATATAAAAATGCTTTGCTTTTTATCTATCCATCTTTGTATGAAGGCTTTGGATTACCTATTTTAGAAGCTTTTAAAGCTAAATGCCCTGTTTTATTAAGTAAAACAGATTGTTTTAAAGAAATTGCGAATGATGCTGCTGCCTTTTTTAGCCCTTTTGATTTGGAAGATCTCATTTTTAAAATAGATAACCTAATCAGCGATAATGAATTAAGAAATCAATTAGTAGAAAAAGGAAGCTTAAGATTAATGGATTTTCCATTACAAAAATCAATGGATAAAACGTTGGCACTTTATAAAACGCTCGCTTAATTTATGCTGTTTAACTCGCTAGATTTTGTTTTATTTTTTGTAACGGTAACACTTCTTTATTACATTTTACCCTTTAAAAGTCGATGGTTATTGTTATTGGTTGCAAGCTGTTATTTCTACATGGCATTTGTACCCATATATATCCTCATTTTAGGTTTCACTATAATTGTAGATTATTTAGCTGGTATTTACATTGAAAAATCTATCGGTAAAAGACGCAAATTACTATTGATATGCAGTTTAGTAGCCAATATTGGCATCCTTGCGATATTCAAATACTATAATTTTTTAAACGATAATATCTCTTTTTTAGCTACAAGCGTCAATTTACAAAACCATATCCCCTATTTAAATATCCTGTTGCCCATTGGTTTATCGTTTCATACTTTCCAGGCCATGAGTTATACCATTGAAGTTTATCGGGGTAACCAAAAAGCAGAAAAACATTTTGGTATTTACAGTTTATATGTGATGTTTTACCCTCAATTAGTAGCCGGACCAATTGAAAGGCCACAAAACATCTTGCCTCAATTGCACATCAGGCATGATTTTAATTATACAAACCTATCTGAAGGTTTAAAGCAAATGGCCTGGGGTTTTTTTAAAAAACTGGTAGTTGCAGATCGTCTTTCTATTTATGTTGATACTGTTTATCCAAATCCAGAACTTCATAATGGCTCTACAGTTGTTTTAAGCTCTATTTTTTTTGCTATACAAATCTATTGCGATTTTTCTGGCTATTCTGATATTGCAATTGGCGCAGCCAGAACCATGGGTTTTGATTTAATGACCAATTTTAAGCGACCTTATTTTGCAAAATCAATTTCAGAATTTTGGGGAAGATGGCATATTTCACTTTCTACTTGGTTTCGTGATTATTTATACATTCCATTAGGTGGAAATCGTGTTAAAATATCCAGAAGATTTTTAAATCTGTTTATCGTTTTTATCATTAGCGGTTTATGGCATGGGGCAAGTTATAACTTTATCATTTGGGGCGCTTTGCATGGATTTTATCAAATTATTGGCTTAATTATAAAGCGACCTTTAAGTGTTTTTGAAGATAAATTATCTCCAATCAGTTTAAAGACCTTCAATCTTTTTAAAGGGATTTTTGTTTTTTTAATCGTGACTTTTGCATGGATTTTCTTTAGAGCAAACACACTTTCAGATTCCTTTCAATTAATAAGCAACCTTAAAACTTTTGGGCAAATGCCATTTTTAGGAAACGGAGTTAACCAAATGGGGCATTGTGTTATTGCTATTATTTTACTTTTTACCATAGAATACTTTATGGAATTTAAACCATCATTTAAAATGATGGATCATAAATACCCGATTGTGAGATATGCATCAGTAATAGGTTTACTATTTATCATTTTAATTTTTGGGGTTTTTAACGGCGGGCAGTTTATTTATTTTCAGTTTTAATGATGGAGCAATTAAGCCTGAAAATATTTTTAAGAAATCTGGCAATATTTATAGCGCTTCTTTTCTTATGCGATAGATTGATAGGATTTGCTTTAGAAAAATCTTACTTCAGTTTAAAAGTTGGGCAGTTTGCACAAACTACTTATACATTAGATAGAGCAGCTCCAGATATTTTAGTTTTTGGAAGTTCAAGGGCTTTGCATCATTATTCCTCAAAAATTTTATCCAATAAACTTCAAAAAACAATTTACAATGCTGGCAGCGACGGACAGTTTTTACCCTATTATTGTGCAGCACAAGAAGTGATTTTACAAAGAAAAATTCCAAAAATTATCATCTTAGATGTAAACATTTGGGAACTTGGACCAAACGAATCTAAATATATAAAACTAGCTAGTTTGCTTCCTTACGTAAGCGAACATCCACTTTTAAAGAAGTACACATCAGAAATTAGCGATTTTGAAAATTTAAAATTTATCAGTAAAACTTATCCCTACAACTCTACCCTACTCATTTCTACTTATGATCATTTGTTTTCTAACAAATTACCAGAGGATGATAGAGGATATTTTCCGTTGGTGAGGACAATTCCTGAAATACAATTTGAAGAATATAGGGAACAACAAAGAATTTATAACGAGAAAAGGGCAAAGCAAAACATCAAAATTGATGAAAAAGCGATGGTCTATTATCGGGAGTTTTTACAGCGATGCAAGGATTTAAACATCAAAACCTATGTTATTATCTCTCCAACTATATTAAATGAACCTAAATCAAAGGAGAAGATATTGTTAGAAATAATAGCTAAAGATTATCCAAATGTTACTTTTTTAGATTATTCTCATGATGATAATTATAACAACCATTATCAGCTTTTTGCTGATGAGTTTCATTTAAACAATTTAGGAGCAGAAAAATTCTCTAAAGAATTGGCCGATAGGATAAAATAAAATTTATGAACTAAATTTTATAAATTTATACTATGTAAGTTCAAGTAATAAGTGCAACA
>JBBRYE010000160.1:0-5424 GCA_038237895.1 Sphingobacteriales bacterium
GACAGTTCCTTTGATGGCGGTAGAGTTTTATTTATTAACAAAACCATTTGGTGCTAAAGGTGCTACATTGTTTAAATTAATTGTTGCAGCAGCAGCTATGTTAATTTTTGGTTTTATCGGCGAAACATCTGGTATAAATAACAACATTATGTGGGGAGTACTTTCTTCAGTAGGTTATTTATACATTGTTTACGAAGTATTTGCTGGAGATATTGCAAAGCTAACTAAACAATCTAACAGCCCTGCTTTAGCAAATGCAATGTTTTTATTAAAAATCTTTATCACATTAGGTTGGTCAATTTACCCAATTGGTTACATGGTATTACCTGGAAATTTATTATCAGGAGTATTTGAAGTAAAATCAATTGACCTTTTCTACAACTTAGCAGATGCAATTAACAAAATCGGATTCGGTTTAGTTATCTATTCTGTAGCTACTGCAGAAACAGCTAAAGCTAGAAAAGCAGTTGCTTAATTTGTAAACAGATAAATATCAAATTAAAAAGAAAATTTAAATATTAAATTTTCTTTGTTAGAATTTAAAAATAAGAGTCAAGGTATAGTTTTATACATACCTTGACTTTTTTTGTTTAAGCCTGTTAATTTTAAAATATTTGTGCAAAATTCTAATTATCCATTATTTTACAATTATACCATTATCGGTGCAGGGGCTTCGGGTTTGTGGTTGGCAAATTCAATGCTTAATCAGGGTCTTTTACAGGATAAAACCCTTTGTATTGTAGAAAGCGATTCTGAAAAATTTAATGACCGCACCTGGTGTTACTGGGCAAAAGAGCCTTTACCAGAACCTGAAATTTTAAGTAAAGATTGGGATGCCATTAAAAATTTATATCAAGAAAAAAAAAATCAAATACTTCCTTTTAAATACTACCATGTAAAAAGTCAGGACTTTTATCATCATTTAAAAAGTAAATTAAAAAACAAGTCTTCAATTTTTTGGGTTAATGATGCTGTAAACGCTGTTAGTCAATTTGATAACAGTGTTACAATAAATACTTCTCAAAAAAAATGGGAAACAAATTATGCTTTTCTTTCAGCCTTTCCTCAGGGTGATAAAACTAAAGAACAAGAAAAGTTAAATCTTTATTTAGGTAAACAATCAAAGCAAAAGCACCAGATTTTTTTGTGGCAATCTTTTGTAGGTTATAGAATTAAAACTAAAAAGGCAGTATTTGATCCATCAGAAATGACAATGATGGATTTCAATGTAGAGCAATCTTTATTTACACAATTTTTTTACGAATTACCTTTTACTGAAAATGAAGCTTTAATAGAATTTACAAGATTTGGAACTGAAATTTTAGATTATGATTATGCTATATCTCAAATTGAGAAACGATTAAAGTCTAAAAACATTAGCTATGAAATCTTAGAAATTGAAAAAGGAGCTATCCCAATGACTCCTAATTATGATCATTTAGAGCATAAATTACAAAGCAATCAACAAATTATTTACATTGGCACATTGGCTGGAGCCTTAAAACCAACCACAGGATATGGTTTTAAAAGAATGTTTTTTTACGCAGAAAAACTGGTTAAAACACTTAAAGATCCAAACCAAAAAGAATTACCCACCATGAAGAGAAAATGGCGATTTAGGTTATACGATATTTTGTTGCTCCAAATTTTGCGTGATACTCCTTATTTAGGCAAAGAAATATTTGTATCACTTTTTAAAAAACAACCAGTTCCTCTTATTTTAAAATTTCTAGATGAAGAAACTAATATATTAGAAGAAGTTTCAATATTTTCTAGATTACCTTTAATACCATTTTTAAAGTCATTATTTAAATATTTTTTTAATAAATGAATTATTTCAATACCAAGCTTTTTTCTGTACAGTGTATTGTTCAATCTCTTTTAATTTTTTTAATTTTGATTTTCAATTTTAGCGCTGTAACACAATCAGTTATTGCTGGTATTTTTCTATGCATTGTAGGCATCCCTCATGGATCTAATGATTACCTATATAGAAAAGATAGAACCAACTTTGGTTTAATCAAATTTTTATCTTCTTATTTGGGAGTTATTTTTATCTACGCATTAACTTGGTTTTTTCTACCTTCCTTAGCGCTTGTTTTATTCTTTATCATCTCATTTCACCATTTTGGTCAATCTAACCATGAGAATAAAAATATCTGGGATTTGCCATCTATAATCTGGGGATTTTTTTTAATAATGCTGCCAGTAATTATACATTTTGAAGAAGCTTTATTGATTTTTAAAAGTATGTTAACTACTGATTCGGTATATAATGTCAATCAAAATTACCCTGTACAATTTAATAATTATAAAATCATAGCAATATCTATTATACTCATTGCCTATTTATCAAGCATTTTTATCTTTAAGAAAGAAAATAGATTAAAATATGTAGTTCAATTTATGCTGATATTTATTTGGTACTTATTTACACCTTTATTATTTGGTTTTATTATGATTTTTTGTTTGTGGCATTCTTTACAATCCTTAAGGCATCAAAAGAATTATTTTATAGGTAAGTATAATAAAAGTGCAAAGTATTTTTATTTATCAATGTTGCCATTTAGTATTGTTGCACTTGCATTTTTTGGATATTATTTATATGCTTTCCATTTTAATATAGCTGGCGCTTTTATCTTATTGTCATTAATTACGCTGCCACATGTATTAGTTACCCACCAACAATACGAGACGGAAAATTAAATCATGATTATCTTGTTAAAGATTAATTTATTATGACTCACTCAACTGAGATGGATATTTTTTTTAGGCTTTAAAATAAGTTAAACTTTTTAACACTTTCGTTTATCAATTTAGTAGTAGACTAGCAGGCAATTTTAATTTTGAGAAATTTCTGGGATAACTTAATAATTTTTAGTTTCTAAGGCTTTTTTTAGACTTTTTAGGTTTTTCTTTAGTGAATAAGTCAGCGGTATATTTCTCATATAACTCAAATAAAAATTCCATTCGTTTAGCTTCGCTTAAAAATGGCTGAGGGCGATAGGCTAAATCTACTGCTTTGTCCAACTCGTTGTGTGCTCTCACTAAAGCTAGTGGCATGGTTAAAGTGTTGTATAAATCTGATAGTGAATTATCGGTAAATGAACTTCGAACGTTTAGGATGTTTTGTGAAGCTTCTTCAATCGTCTTAATTTGTTTTTCAGTTGGATTTTCTGGCCAAGGGAAATTATTGTAAACGATATCTTTTGAATATCTAAAATCACTTTTTAATCTACCACAAACAGATTTAACCCAAGCTATGTGCATAAAAGAATTTAAAACACCAAAATGATATAGTTTTCCATTAGGAATTGACATACATGTGTCGCTTACAATTGAATTTTTGTCGAAAAAGCCCATAGGTATATATTTTCGATTTTCTGAAGATACTCGCGGTATAACTATAAATGATTCTGGTTGGTTTCTATCTCTGAACAAAGTTGGTGTTTCTGCATATTTTTGAGTTGATGGTGCGATACTATCCAATCTAAATTTCTTTACTGCCTCTACTCGCTTAAGTACATGAGGCATTTTAATTATCTCTTTTGGATTAACGCCTAAAAGCCACAAACACCATCTTTTTTTACCATTTAAAAACTCATATGCAGATATTAATGGCAAGACAAAATTTTCTGCATTCGGTTCAATAATTAATAACTTTTCTAGTTCATCATTGCTTAATAAAAGATTCCCTCCATCTAAAGGCATATTTCCAAAGCTCATTTCAGGAACTTTACAAATAGGTACAGATTTTTTTTCAATTAGTAAATCCTTGCTATCTACTAAGTATGGATTTATATTTTTCGCCTTTATTTCATGTGCTTCACCTTTAATATCCTCATATTCAAATATACTTTTGTTGTCCGTGTCAAAGTTTGCAAAGCCAATAATTACACAAAAAACTGCCGCATTACCTTTTGCTTCATTACTCCATTTAAAAGTTCTATGTGCAAAATGAATTTTAATTTTATACTTTTTAAGCATTTGACCCCAAAGAATACTCGTTTGTTCTCCTTGAACTATAGAGTTTGTGGAAACGAAAGCAACTTTAATCTCGGTATTTTGTATAAATTTTGCAGCTTTAATATACCAAGCAGTTACATAATCTAAAACCCCGGCACCTTTAATATTATCAAATTCTTTAATTACAGAATCCCTTTGTAGCTGATTCATTATTTTAGAACCAATAAAAGGTGGGTTTCCAATAATATAATCGTATTTCACTTCATTATCTATTTCATTTTCAAGCTCATCTTTGGTTTTCTCGCTTGATGTTTTTGTAAACACATTTACAGTTCCATAGGCTATTTGTGGCTCACCTGCAATATTTATGATATTAGTATGTTCGGCATAAACGGTATGTGTATTTAAAGGATTTAACAAACTTTGCCAGTTTACTTTTAAAGCATCACCATGGGTAATATTAGCAGATTTTTTGAGTGGTAACCTTACAAAATATTGCCCAAATTCATTACTTATTTGCATATTCATTTGATGGTCCATTAACCACATGGCAACCTCGGCAATACGAGCAGGAAATTCTTCATACTCTATACCGTACATCATATCAACATCTAGCCAAATAATTTCCCTTATATTTAGAAAGCCTTGTCCGCTTGTGTTTAATGCCCGTAATATTTCAATTTCTAATAAGCGTAATTCTCTATAAGTAATAACTAAAAAGTTACCGCAACCACAAGCAGGGTCTAAAAATTTAAGATTGCTTATCTTTTTATGAAACTCTTGAAGCTTTGGCTTGTTTTTTTTTATTCCTTCAAACTCAGTATAAAGTTCATCTAAGAAAAGCGGTTTAATCAACTTTAAAATGTTCTTCTCACTGGTATAATGTGCGCCAAGGTTTCTGCGTTCTTGCGGGTTCATCACACTTTGAAACATAGATCCAAATATTGCAGGCGAAATCTTACTCCAATCTATATAACAACATTCTAATAAACTTTTCCGCATTGCAGCATCAAACGAAGCGGAGGGGAGAAATTCTTCAAATAATTTGCCGTTTACATAAGGAAAAGCTTTTAATTGCTCATCCAAATTTTTAAAACGATTTTGATTTGCAGTATTTAAAACCTGAAACAATTCTTGAATTTTAGATGCCAAATCGCTCCCATCTTCGTTGGTTCTGTCCTCAATATAATTTTGAAACTGTTGTTTTTCAAAAATGGTAGTATCTTCTGCAAATAGGCAAAACAAAAGTCGCACTAAATATACTTCTAAAGAATGCCCGTTATATCCAATTTCTTCTAATCTATCATGCAGCTTGCCCATTAATTCGGCAGCTTTAATATTTACAGGGTCTTGTTCTTTATAAATCCGTTTTTGGTAACCCGCTATAAAACCAAAGTTTTGAACCTGATTAACTAAATCATTAAGCTTAAACGCCAGCGTTTTATTTTCTTAGGTATC
>JBBRYE010000161.1:0-5313 GCA_038237895.1 Sphingobacteriales bacterium
CATGAAAGTGATTATAAAAGATTGGATGATTGGGTTGAAAGAATAGTGAAATGGAAAAAAGAAGGATTACAAGAAATTGATTTTTTTGTTCATCAAAATATTGAAAAAGCATCTCCACTATTATCTGCATACTTTATTAAGAAGCTTAACAAAGCATTAGATTTAAATCTACATGTACCAATAATGGCTGATGAAAACCCAACATTATTTTAATAAAAAAGCCTTCCAAGAATTTTAGAAGGCTTTTGATATTGCTTTTTGAAATATTTTCTCTTAATCCTTTAATGCTAATAATCTTTTGGCATTTCTAATTTTATATCCGTGTTCTTCGGGATGTTCAATCACTTCTTTCATAGAAATTAAACTATAAACATATTTACCCGTTTCTCTATTTAATTTCATTTTAAAATAATCATCTTGTTTTTGAGTCTTAATTTGACGCCAAATTCTGCCTTCTCCGCCATTATAAGCAGCAGCAGCCAAGGTCCAACTATCAAATTGCTTATACAAGTCTTTTATATATTTAGCAGCTGCAATGGTGGATAATCTTACGTTCATACGCTCATCAATATTACTATTAACAGTTAAACCATAATCTCTACCAGTTTGTGGCATAAATTGCCACAATCCTGCGGCTCCTTTTGGAGAGTATTGACCCCTTTTCATTCCGCTTTCAATCAACGGAACATATTTAAAATCATCTGGAATTCCGTATTTTTTTAATATCGGTTCTATAATCGGAAACCAAACCTCAGCATTTTGATGTAATTGATAAGTTTGTAATTTCTCAAAAGAATTTGATTTTAAAGCTATTTTCATTTTACCATCAACATGCTTACTTCCTGTTGGTACAAGTTCGTTTGCAAAACTTAATGACGTAAAATCCTTATTCTTTAACTTTTGTTTTACCTCTGGTAAATCCGTCTTAATTACGGGTTGATTTATAGATGAATTGCGGTAGCCAAATATTTTTGATAGCATAAAAAATACTAATACTAGGCCACAAGCAATCATGATTTTCTTCTTCATAATGTCTTGTTTAATTATTCATTTTAACAAAAAGCTTGGCAAAGGTACGTTTTATATACCACATTTTCAAATAGTTACGATTTTGACCTAAAACTCACCATTAAAAACGGTGTTTAAATAGCATTAAACTTCTATTTCATACCAACTTCATAAACTTCTCATTAATAAAGTTTTTTATATCTTTGCACCCCCTTAAAAGAGGTATATTAAAATACAGACCATGCCATTTAATAAAAACAGGAACAGTCGTGATGACAAATCCGGAAAAGACTATAAAAAGTCAGATAGATCTGAATCTACCAACAGACCTAAATCAGAAAACCGCCCTTTCAACTCTTCTTCAGATTATAAAAAGAAAGATGATTCTAGCTTTAACACAGAAAGAAAACCCTATGGGGAAAGAAGTTCTTCTGGAGAGAGAAAAGCTCCTTACGGTTCAAGGGAAGGAAGTAGCGGGGGTTCTTACAGAGACAAAAAACCTTATGGCACTCGTAGTGAAGGCGGCTATGGAGATAAAAAACCATATGGTACACGAAGTGAAGGAAGTAGTGATAGAAAGCCTTACGGAGATAGAAAAGAAAATTTTGGCGATAAAAAACCATTTGGAAACAGAGAAAGTTCTTTTGGAGATAGAAAGCCCTTTGGTGATAAAAGAGAAGGAAGTAACGATAGAAAACCTTTTGGCGATAAAAGAGAAAGCTCTTTTGGAGATAGAAAGCACTTTGGTAATAAGAGAGAAGGAAGTAACGATAGAAAACCTTTCGGTGATAAAAGAGAAAGCTCTTTTGGAGATAGAAAGCCGTTTGGGGATAAGAGAGAAGGAAGTAACGATAGAAAACCTTTCGGCGATAAAAGAGAAAGTTCTTTTGGTGATAGAAAACCTTTTGGTGATAAAAGAGAAAGTTCTTTTGGTGATAGAAAACCTTTTGGTGATGGAGAAGGTGGCGATAGAAAACCTTATCAAAAAAAGGATACTTCTTTTGAGGGAAGAAAAGCTTATGGAGAGAAAAGAAATTTTAACAAGCCTGATAGCGAAAGAAAACCTTTTGTAAGCAGCGATAAAAGTTTTGGAGGAGAAAAAACTCCATATGCAAACAGAGAAAATTATAACAATAGCGATGAAAATTCATTCAAAAGAAGATCTGATGATAATAGAAGAGATTCAAATGAATTTAATGATGATCAAGTAAAACTTAAAAGCAGAGGTAATAATAAAAGCTTTAGAAATGAAGATGATTCTATAAGATTAAACAGATTTATTTCTAATGCTGGTATTTGTAGTAGAAGAAAAGCAGATGAACTAATTGCCGCAGGAGTTGTTTCCGTTAATGGAGAAGCAGTTACAGAATTAGGAACAAAAATAAATCCAGCTGTAGATCAAGTGAGGTACAACGGAGAGCTTTTAAAAAGAGGTAAGATGGTCTATGTTTTATTAAATAAGCCTAAAGATTATATTACTACCACAGATGATCCACAAGAGCGTAAAACTGTTATGGATTTGGTTGATAAAGCCACTAGCGATCGTATTTATCCAGTAGGAAGATTAGATAGAAATACAACTGGTCTTCTTTTATTAACTAATGATGGTGATTTGGCTGATAAACTTTCTCATCCAAAAAATAGCATTTCAAAAATCTACAATGTAGAACTTGATAAAGGTTTAGCTCAAGGAGATTTTAATAAGATTGCCTTTGGTTTAGAGTTAGAAGATGGTTTTATAAAGCCTGATGATTTAAGATATGTAACAGGTGGCAGCAAAAGCGAAGTAGGGATTCAAATACATAGCGGTAAAAACCGAATTGTAAGAAGAATTTTTGAAAGTTTAGGTTATGATGTTGTAAAATTAGATCGTGTAATCTATGCAAATCTTACCAAAAAAGATTTAACAAGAGGACGTTGGAGATATTTAACAGAACAAGAAATTATCCAGTTGAAACACTTTACAAAAGGGTAAGATTTTTTAAATTATAATTTGGCGTTTTAACACGCTATACACTATATCTTTTTTTGCCCCTTGCATTATGGCAAGGGGCAAAAAAAGGATGTCGTTCCTATCGTTAACGCAAAACCTTAATTAATTTAAAATTTTTCTTAAGCCAAGGCTTCATCAATTAATAAAGAATAGAAATCTTTCAATTTTAAACCTGCGGCCCTAACTTGTTGAGGTATAATGCTACTTTTTGATTGACCTGGAACAGTATTGATTTCTATAAAAAAGAATTCTTCCGTATAATCCTGAAGAATAAAATCTACCCTAACCATTCCTTTACAGTTTAGTTTAGAATAAACTGACTTTACAATTTCTCCAACTTTTAAAGTCTGTTCATCAACAATGTGTGCAGGTGTAATTTCTTGTGTAACGCCAGCAGTATATTTTGCTTCGTAATCAAAAAACTCTTTAGATGATTTTATCTCTGTAATGGGTAAAACCTTTATTTCTCCTTTCTCTAAATAAGCCCCAACTGTAAATTCTCTCCCCTTAATAAACTCTTCTATTAAAATTTGATTATCCTCGGCGAAAGCCTTATTTAAAGCTTCTGATAATTGATCCCAATCATTTACTTTAGACATCCCAATGCTGCTACCGCCGTTATTTGGTTTAATAAATAAAGGCAATTTTAACTGGCTTTCTATTTCTTTAATATTTGAATTTTCTTGTTTAAATAACTGGATAGAATTTGCTGTATTTAAACCTGTGATATCTTTTACCACCGCTTTAGTATATCCTTTATTCATTGTTATGGCAGATGTGGTGGCATCACAAGTGGTATAAGGAATTTGTAGTAAGTCAAAATAGCTTTGCATTTTACCATCTTCACCCGGTGAACCATGAACGATAATAAAAATCACATCAAAATTTATCTTTCCTCCATCTACTAATAAACTGAAGTCGTTTTTATCAATTTGAATTTTTTGGCCACTTTTACTTTCATAATACCATTCTGTTTTACTGATGATGATTTTATAAACATCATACAAATTTTCATCTAATTGATTTTCAATTTGTTTAGCACTGTTTAATGAAACTACATACTCTCCTGTATAACCGCCAGCAAGTAATGCGACTTTTTTTCTCATCTATTTTATGATTGTTTAATCCAAAAGGATTATGTTTTAAATTAAGTCAAATATAAATTTAATCTACCAAGCATACATTTTTGTAGATAATTTAATTGATGCAATTTCTTTAAATTGGTTAAGTTTGCATAAATAATGTACCTATGATAAATGAGTGAATTCTTTAAATATTTAGCAACACCGGTTTTTCGTAAAAATTTAATTATCGCTTTTGCTGTAATCAGTATTTTGATTTTTACCCTATTTATTAGTCTGCGCTTTTATACAAGACATGGTGAGGGAAAACCGGTTCCAGATCTTAAAGGTTTATCAATCGAAAAAGCTGTAGAAATTTTAGAAAACGAGGGATTTAGATATCAAGTAGATTCTGTTTTTGTTTTAGATAAAGCACCGGGTTTAGTTACTGAGCAAGATCCAGATGCAAATACAAATGTTAAAGATAATAGGATGATATATTTAACAATTGTGAGTTCGCAAACTCCAGATGTTGATTTCCCTGATATAGAAAATAAAACATTTATTGAAGCACAAGCCATGTTAAGTAATTATGGTTTAAAAGTAGGCGATACTATTTACAAATCTGATATTGCCAGAGATGCTGTATTAGAATTTACTTTTGCTGGGCAGCCTCTTAAAATAGGACAAAAAGTACCAAAAGGATCTAAGATAAATTTAGTTTTAGGTGATGGCTTTGGCGCTAGTGAAGTGGAATTACCAAATTTAGTAGGCTTAACCTTAAGCGAAGCTATGTTTTCTTTAAAAGGAGCATCATTAACGTTAGGAAGTATAACTTATGAAGGGATTGTAAGAGATTCTTCAAATGCAGTTATCAAATATCAAACGCCACTTTATAGTCCAGATTCTTTAATTAAGGTAAACATTGGCACCAATATCAACCTCGTTTTATACAACCCTTAAAATGGAAGATATTTTTGCAGAAGATTTTATAAAATTACGAATACAATATCCCGATCTTCAAATTATAGATGTAAGGGAAAAATTAGAATTTTATACATTTAATATTGGAGGTATAAATATCCCATTAGGAGAATTACCAAACGCTATTAAAGAAGATGACTTAGATGTTGATCAAAATAAACCTGTTGTAGTGATTTGTCAAAGAGGTTTGAGAAGCAAAACAGCTAAAATTATTTTACAAAATGCTGGCTTTAAAAAAACCCAAAATTTAATCGGTGGCTTACTTAA
>JBBRYE010000162.1:0-5251 GCA_038237895.1 Sphingobacteriales bacterium
ATTGGTTTAAATTACTTAGAGCCTTTATCAACAATTAACAAGGGCTTAACAATAAATAACTATAAATTTTATCCTTCAATTGGTATTCAATTAAAACTTAATTAAAATGGACAAAGATAAAATGCAAGAAATTCAAAAAAAACTAATTGATTTTCAATTGAATTTAAGAGAAAAAATAGTAACGGATGATGGTAATATAATTTGTACCATGAATGGTAGATTAGAGATTATAGAAATAGAAGTAAAAGAAAATTTAAGCGTATTGGAATGCATCCCTGTTTTAAAAGAAAACATCAATACTTTAATAAAAAAAGTATCCTTAAAAATTCAAGAAAATCTAAAATTGATTTCAAGTCAATATCAATAACTAAATCCTTAAGTTATGATTCAAAAAACCTTTGAAACTAATGCTATCCTACTTAAAAACAGCTTTAGCAATCAAGGTCAACTTATTTATATAATAATCTTAATTACCCTAATTTTAGGCGCAACCAGCACTTACTTCCTCAAAACTACCATCTCCATAAAATCACAGGGCATTTTACAGTCTACCATAGAAAAAGCGGAGATACAAATCCCCATAAATGGTAAGATTGTAGCCATAAATATCAAAGACAACCAAAATATAAAACAAGGAGAGGTGCTGCTAAAAATAGATGCTTCTTTACCTGGAGAAAAGGATAATTCTATACAAAATAGGATAGCAACTTTAAACCAGCTTTTATCAGATTTAAAGAGCATAACCAATAATAGCAGTTTAGGAAATATCCATTTCAAAACATTGCAATATCAAGCAAACTATTCTCAATTTAACCAAGATGTGCAAAATTTAGAAAATACGAGACAGCAAGCCGAGACCATTTTTAAACGTTATGAAAAACTTTATAACTTTAAGGTATTAACACAGGCAGAATTTGATAAATACGGTTTCGAGCTAAAGCAAGCAACTGCCAATAAACAGTTGATGGTGCAAAAATACCAAACGCAATGGCAAACAGAGGCCAACCAATACCGTGAGGAATTAAGGCAGTTACAGAGCCAAAGTGCAGAAATTAGCGAGCAGAGGAAACTGTATGTTTTAAAAGCACCCATTAACGGGTCTTTACAAAATGTGAGCGGTCTGCAAAAGGGAACCTATGTATTTGCCAATCAAAAAATTGCGGAGATTTCGCCAGATAGCAACGTCATCGCTTTTTGTTACATCAAACCTTCGGATATTGGATTAATCAGAAAAGGGCAAGAAGTGCGGTTAAACATAGATGCTTTCAATTATAACCAATGGGGTTTTATTTCGGGGAAAGTATTGGATATTTCTAATGATATTTTAATGGCAGATAAGCAACCGGTTTTTAAGGTAAAATGCAGCTTGGATCAAACCTACCTACAATTAAAAAACGGTTATAAAGGCTTCATCAAAAAAGGCATGACGGTAAATGCCCGCTTTATGGTTGCAGAACGCACCTTATACCAGTTGTTGTATGATAAGGTTGATGATTGGGTAAACCCAAATTTGGCTGCAAATTGATGCTTCGACTCCGCTCAGCATGACAGAACGTAGAAATGATTTTATGGAATGTCATCCTGAGCGTAGTCGAAGGAAATGTCATCCTGAGCGTAGTCGAAGGACGGCATGAAAGAACGGAGAGATGAGTTTAAGCATATATAATCCTAAGTGTCCCGATGGCTATCGGGAGAAGGATTGAATATGTGGTTTAAAGGCAAAAACTTCTTAATAGAGGAGAAATCTGTTAGTTTATCGCAGAAACTTTTTGTAGGCAAAAGCTAAAACCAAGGTCTTTGCTAAAAACTTGGAGACCTCTCATCACCATCAAATTAATTTTTTAATCTAAAATATTTCAAGGCGATTCGAGGTGACGATTATAACCTAAAACCTACAACCTAATACTTATAACCTACCAGCTAAAACCCTACACCTCCACAAAAAATGAAAATAAAACAAAGAGACATTACCGATTGTGGAGCTGCTTGCTTGGCTTCCATCGCGTCGCACTATAAATTGAAACTGCCTGTTGCCCGTATAAGGCAATTGGCAGGGACAGATAAAAAAGGCACCAATGTTTTGGGGATGATAGAGGCTGCCGAAAAAATAGGTTTTGAAGCTAAAGGTGTAAAAGGCCCTTTTGAGAGTCTATTTAAAATCCCTTTACCAGCCATTGCCCACGTTATTGTAAAAGAGCAATTGCAACATTATGTAGTTATTTATAAAGTAACGGCAAAATATATCGAGCTGATGGATCCCGGCGATGGGCAGATGCACCGTAAAACCCATGATGAATTTAAAAAAGAATGGACGGGAGTACTTATTTTATTGTTGCCAGATGAAGGTTTTGAAATAGGGAATAAAAAAGTATCCATTAACACTCGCTTTTGGAGCTTAATACGTCCGCATAAAAGTGTTTTGGTTCAAGCATTATTTGGAGCAATCGTTTATACCATCTTGGGGCTTTCCACATCTATTTTTGTCCAAAAAATTGTTGATTTTGTATTGGTAGATGGTAACCGAAACCTGCTCAATTTAATGGGTATCATTATGGTGGTGATATTGGGCGTTCAAATGTTCATTGGCACTGCCAAAACTATTTTTACCATTAAAACGGGGCAAATGATAGATGCTAATCTGATATTAGGCTATTACAAACATCTGCTAAAGCTTCCGCAGCAATTTTTTGATACCATGCGGGTAGGTGAAATTATTTCTAGGATAAACGATGCCGTAAAAATAAGGACCTTCTTAAACGATGTAAGTATCAACTTCTTGGTCAATATATTTATCGTTTTCTTTTCCTTCGCTTTAATGTTTACCTATTATTGGAAACTGGCTTTATTGATACTTATCGTAATTCCTTTGTATTTAGGCGTTTATTGGATCAGTAATAAAATCAACAAAAAAGCTCAACGTAAATTGATGGAAGATTCTGCAGAGCTGGAATCTCAATTGGTAGAAAGCCTAAACGCCATGGGAACGGTAAAACGTTTTGGCTTAGAAGAATTTGCGAACGATAAAACCGAAAACCGTTTCATAAAATTGTTGGGTTCTGTTTATACTTCCAGTATTAATTCTGTTTTTTCGGGGACATCTTCCGAATTTATTTCTCGAATCATTACCATTGTTTTGCTTTGGGTTGGGGCAGGTTTTGTGTTAGATAATGAAATAACTCCTGGAGAACTGCTTTCGTTTTATGCCTTAGTGGGTTATTTTACCAGTCCTGTTGCAGGTTTAATCGGGATGAACAAAACCGTACAGGACGCCGTAATTGCTGCTGATAGGCTATTTGAGATTATGGATTTGGAACAGGAAACCACACAAAACCAAATTGAACTTACGCAAGATATAATTGGGGATATTAAATTTGAAAAAGTCTCATTTAGATATGGGACAAGGGTGCAGGTATTCACAGAATTAAATCTAAATATCCCAAAAGGAAAATTTACCGCAATTGTTGGAGAAAGTGGTTCGGGAAAATCTACGCTGATGTCTTTATTACAAAATATTTATCCCATCCAAAGCGGCAGCATCAACATTGGTAATTATGATATTAAATATTTTAAAAATAATTCTTTAAGGAAATTGATAGCCGTTGTCCCTCAAAAAATAGATTTATTTGCCGGTAACGTAATAGAAAATATTGCCATAGGCGATTTTGAACCTGATATGCAAAGTGTAATAGACATTGCTAACAAGTTAGGAATTACTGAATTTATTGAAAGTTTACCAAATGGTTTTGAAACTTATTTAGGAGAAAACGGAGCAACTTTATCAGGTGGACAACGCCAACGGATTGCCATTGCAAGGGCTTTGTATCGTAAACCAGAAATCTTGATTTTAGATGAAGCGACCTCTTCCTTGGATTCTAAATCTGAACAGTTTGTACAAGAAGCCATCAATTATCTAAAAGATATGAATAAAACGGTAATCGTGATTGCCCACAGATTAAGCACCGTTTACCATGCAGATAAAATAATCGTTTTAGATAATGGAAAAGTGGTGGAAGAGGGTAATCATTCTGATTTGATTTTAAAACAGAAGCATTATTATGATTTGTGGAAACAGGCTTTTCCTATGCAATTTGATAATCAGGTACTGGCTGCAGAAGTTCATTAATTTTAATAGTATTTTAGCTTAATATATTTAACAATTCCTTTTTTTTTAAACTGATATTTTCAAAATCATTTAATCTAATTTTATGAAAATCATACCATTAATGATATTTTTTTTAATTGGTGTAATTAGCACTGATTGTTTTGCACAACAAAAAATCTCTGGTCAAATTTTAGATAGTTTAACATTAAAACCAATTGCTTATGCGGTTATTCAAGTTTCAAAAAATACGGTAATCTCAAATTCTGAGGGTAATTTTGAACTGAATATTAAAGCAGATAAAAATGACAGTTTAATATTATCCTGTTTTGGATATCAGCTTAAGAAATATTCAGTTAAAGAATTATCCAAGCAACAAAGTCAAATTTTTTATTTAAGCCCACAAAGTATAATTCTTAATGAGGTTATTGTTAAGCCAATTACAATCAGGGAAATCTTAATATTAGCAACTAAAACATCTTCAGAAAAATTTAATAGTTCAGTTATACTTTCAGGTTATTATCGTGAAGTAGTGAAAAGAGATTCTTTTATTTCTAAATATTCCGACGGTCTTTTAAATTATTTTATAGAAAAAGATAAGAAAGGAAAAACGGATATCACCGTAAAAATTGACCAAAGTAGGGTTAAGGAAGTAGATTTAAAAGAAGACGATAGTAAAGTTGATGCACTTAATAGTTTAATAAATATTTCAATTTTACCAACATTTATACGTCCGGATATATTAAGTGCTTTGGATAGTAATAATTTTAATAGTTATAACTATCAATTATTTGAGATAGGAGGTTTAAAACCCTTATATAAAATAACTTTTAAACCTCAATTAAATGTTACAAACCCCTTGAATGAAGGCCTAATTTATGTTGACAAAGAATCTAATCTGATTTTAGAATTAGAAACAAAATTTAGTCCTACTCTAAATATTCCATTTGTTAAAAGTGTATCTATGTTAGGTATAACTATAAATGTAACCGAAAAAAATCTTCATATTAAGTATAAAAATAGTGATGGTAATTATTATCCCCTTTATTCAGAATATGGGACAAAATTTACAATTATATCTAAAAAATTTAATCAAACTTCTGAGATGAAAAGTGAATTTGTAACTCTCGATTATCAAAATAAAGCCGTTTC
>JBBRYE010000163.1:0-4986 GCA_038237895.1 Sphingobacteriales bacterium
AGTAGAAATAATTAAAGGAGCATGGGTTGCTTGCTCAAAATCGCTATGCTTGCACCATAAATTATGATCTCCTAGATGCCAGCCGTGGTCGCCCCAAAGAACAATAATGGTATTATCTGTTAAACCAAGAGAATCTAAAGTGTTTAAGACTTTGCCAACTTGTGCATCTGTATAAGAAACTACAGCATAATAGCCATGGATTAATTCTTTTTGCTTTTCTAGAGAAAGGGTTAAACCTTCTTGCTGATCTGTAAATGAACTTAGCGTTGGAATATCTGTATAAGCTTGTAATTCGCTTGCGTTATGATAGGCGATGTCAACTCCGTTTTTAGATTTTTCTTGATATGGAGCAATAGGCATTTTTTTACGATCGTATAAATCCCAATATTTTTTTGGCGAGACAAAAGGTAGATGTGGTTTTGCAAACCCTAACGCGAAAAAGAAAGGCTCTTGCTTTTTACTAAGATTAATTAAGATATCTTTAGCTTGCAAAGCATTAGCACCGTCATTATATGCATTATCAGGTAGGTTTTCACGCTCTGTGGCGGGTTTAATATTAATCTTTTTAGAACCGATATTATTTGAGTTATTTACTTTGATTTCTGAATCAGACTCCATCAAATTTTTGATAATTATATTTTGATATTGTCCATCTGCAGGCAGACCCGTTATTAATGAATAATATTTTTTATTTGTCTTATAATAAGGAACAGTCCAAGATGGTTTGTCAGTTTGATCATCTACGCAACGAGGATCATACACCTTTCCTAATCCTTGAGTAGAATAACCTTGGCTAGCAAAATATTGAGGAATGCTTACAATATCTGGATTTACATCTCTCATCTTAGTTTTTAAATCCCAAACCTTGGTATAATCAGGTCTTTTACCTGTCATTACACTTGCTCTAGTAGGGCCACACACAGCTTGCTGACAATAGTTAGATAAAAAAACAGTACCATTTTTCGATATACGGTCAATGTTAGGGGTTTTTATCATTTTATCACCGTAGCAACCTAGAATTGGCTTTAAATCATCTATAGCGATAAAAAGCACATTCATTTTTTTCTTCTCTTGTCCAAATGATTCATAATGGCTAAAGAGAAGTGAAACCACTATAAAATACTGACCTATCTTTTTTATCATTTAGTTAGTTGGTTTTTAATATTAAGGAAGGTTTAATGATTTGAGTTATAATAATTAGTGGTTAGCCTTACTTATCAAATTTATTATCTTATAAAAGTAGATTTTTATAATATTGGCAAAGGGTATTATCTTAACTATAAGGTGAATTATTTTAATACAGGAGCGTACATCCTCAAATCAAAAGTTGCTCTTGGTTAATTTTCTATTTTGAAATTTTAAAATAACACTTCACCATTCTTAAAACTTTAGCATGTACAAGTGATTGCTCTTCCTCATCATTTAATTAAATATTTACTTCCTATTGTTTAAGATTTTACCCCCTCTTAAAATAAAACTACACTACTTTTATTTAACCAATTATTCGAGTACTATCATCGTCTTATTATACAAGAGATATATTTTTATTTCTTTTCAATAAAATAAGATTGCAGTTAAATAAACATCGAATGGATTTGCTGTAAATGATATACGAGTAAGTTTTAACCAAACTAATTTAAAAGCTTAAGCTATGATTAAAAAATCTTTAGTGATGATAGTGTTAACTTCACTTTCTACTGTTTTGCATGCCCAAACACAATCCTGGAAATATGATTTTGGCGAAAAAGAAGCCACTTTTAATCCTAATCCAGGTCAGGTTTCTATATCTTATTTACCTAAACCTGGGCTAAACACTTCAAAATCTTTAAAGCAAGTTGCAAGAGTTCGTACAGGATCTGATGGTACTGGTGAATTTAATTTAGTAAAAACAGGTGCTGATTTTATTAAAGGAGTTGGATTAGAAATTATACCAGCTGTTGCTAATTCTAAATTTTCGATTTTCAACATAGAAGGAACAGCATTGTCTAGCATGTCTTTCCAAATGAAGTTTGATGGTTCTAATGTAGGGCAATTTATGTTTGCTAATGGTAACTCTATTGATAAGGAAGATTTGTTTCAAGGAAACGCTAATATTAAAGAAACCAATACCGAAATTTTTGTTGGCTTAAGATGGAATTTAACAGAAGCCAATGAAATTAAGTTTTATAACCGTGTTGAAAATAAATGGGCTGCAATAAAAGGAGTCACTTTTTTGAAGAATACCGATTATACCATTGAAGTATTTAGTAATAACTCGGTAACAGACCAAACTTATAAAAAAGAAGGAGAAAACACCTTAAAAGCAAATACCTATGATGTTTGGGTGAATGGAAAAAAAACCATTACAGCATTAGGTGGCTCTACTTCTGGAACTATCATTAATGCTTTCACCATTGTTGGTTATAAGCCTAAGGATATAGAAGCAAAACCAAAACTATGGGTAGATAACATAAACTACGCCGACCACTTATAAGAACTATTAAAATTATATAAACCAAAATAAAATCAATTAAAATGAAAAAACTATTACTAACATTAATGCTTTTTGTGATTGCCGTTAGTGGCTTTGCGCAAACAGATGGAGATTACCGTTCAGTAGTTGCTACTGGAAACTGGAGTGCAGCTGGTACATGGCAAATAAGAAGTGGTGGTGCATGGGCTGCAGCTACTGTTGAGCCTACAGCATTAAATAATGTTTATATACAATCTGGACATACAATCACAGTTGATGCTGCTATTGCAAATAGTAGAGATTTACACATAAATAGTTCTGGGGGTGTTGCAATTGGTGTTAATATACTTAATGTAAGTGGAAAGTTGAGAGCATTCACCGGTTCTGCTGAAATCTCAGCTGTTGATAACGCATACACAGGTACTAGCACAATTACGCTCGCAGCTTCAATGATTACAACCACAAGTCCTGGCGTGTTAAAATTTATTGGTTTAAGTAGAAATATCGTGGTAGCAACTGAGTGGGCAGGAAATACAATGACTAATGATGTAGAGTTTGCTTTAGATGCTAATCAAGTTGCTACAATTACAGACATGAAATTTAGAAATTGGACAATATCAAGTGGTGTATTAACCACCTCGAATAGATTAGTTGTCACTAATAATTTAACAATTAAAAGCGGAGCAAGAGTGATATCTGATAGAAGCGGAACTGCCAATTCAATATTGGGTGCTTCTGGAAGTACAAAATCTAATATATTCACCATTGAATCTGGTGGTGTATTTGAACTTAATGGCACTACCCCAGCAATTGATGTTACTAGTTTTGTTAATAACGGCTCCGTTGTTTATAACAAGGCTGGTTCTCAAACACTTTTGCAAAAAGCTTCTGATGCAACATCTACAACAGACCTTAACAATTACAAAATACTAGTTTTAGCTAATACATCAGCTAAAACACCTTTTGCACCAATTACTGTAAGTGAAATGATACAGTTTACTGGAACTAATACATCTTTAGCTTCAACAGCATTGCTTCCTGTTACTTTAAAGAATAATTGTTTAATTGATAGAGGAACTGCATCTGGAACACAATTACAAAGTGCTGCAGGATCAGTATTTTACGGAGAAACCGCTACTGATTTAATAAATATTAAAATTAGTACTACTAATTCTGTAAGTAATGAATTAATTTCAGCACCCACACCTGGTAAATACGGAACATTAACAGTAAATAACGGCGTAACCTACACACTTACAGGTAGTAGGGCTCTAACAAATTTAGTTAATAATGGAATTGTTGCTCTTGTACCAGGATCTACATTAACATTTACCATTAATGGCGATATATCTGGCTCTGGTACAATTACAGGAAATATCAATGCAAGTATTAGTTTTGGTGGTATTAATTCAGGAAGCGCTGGTACTATTAATTTAACTTCCGGAAGTCAGATTTTAAATAACTTAATCATCAATAGAACTGGTTTAAATGCTTCAGTAACATTAGGAAATAATACGACTTTAAACGGTTCCATTACCTTAACTAGTGGATTAATAAATATTCCTCCATTAATTAATCTTTCTATTGCGAGTACTTCTAATATAAACGGTGGTTCCACAACTAGTTATTTAAATACGCAAAAATCTGGGGCAAACGTTGGAAAAATAATAGTTCCGGGAGTAGCAGCTGCTAAAACTATTCATGTAGGAAATGATTCTTATTATTTACCAGTTACCTTGAGCCCAGCTTCTTCTTCAGATTTTTCTATCAATGTATTCAATGGAGCAACACAAGATGCGACAACAAATGGCACAGCAATAGCAGATAAAACTGCCATTGTAGATGCTATTTATAACATCAACCGTACATCTGGCTCTGGAAATTGTGATGTAACTTTAGGTTGGGTTGCAGCATTAGAAGGGAGCACTTTCGCTTCGGTTGCTGATAATCAAATTGGGGCTGCTCAATATACCGGCTCTTATGGTTCTTTTACTGGTGTAGGAAACAATACTACTAATAATGTTTTAATTGCAGGTGTTTCTACTTTTGCACCTTATTTAATAGGTAGAAATACGGTTTTACCAGTTAAATTAACCTCATTTACAGCTCAAAAACAATTAACAGGAGTCGAGTTAAAATGGAATACAGCATCAGAACAAAATAACTCTCATTTTGAGATACAAAGATCTACTGATGGTGTTACTTTTTCTAACCTTGGAAGAGTAAACGGGGCGGGTAATAGCACTACATCTTTAGCTTATTATTTTACAGATAATAGCCCGGCATCTGGAGTTAATTATTATCGTTTAAATCAGGTTGATTTTGATGGCAAAACCACATTATCTAATCCTGTTTCTGTAAATATAGGTTTCGGTAACAGCACAATGCAAGTTTATGCTTTGCCAAACTCAACAGACCTAAATATTAATATTTCTACCGAACAACCTTCTAGAGGGCAGTTAATTGTTTATAATATCAGCGGACAAAAGGTTTTTGAACAGGCGGTTTCTTTAACAAAAGGTAATAATACTTTG
>JBBRYE010000164.1:0-4900 GCA_038237895.1 Sphingobacteriales bacterium
AAATCTTAATGTTTTAAAGTCTGTTTTTTTGGTATAAAAACTAGAATTTGGGATGCAAGCAACTTTAAAATCCTTCACTAATCTTACAACTAACTCAACGTCTTTTTCATCACTTATATTTTGATAACTCACATTTTGGAAATAAGAGCCTTCGCAGGGTAGCAAAGTAAATTTTGTTTGCTTTAATAAAGTCTTAAAAAAATCTCTCTTCTTTTGAAAAAAATCTGAAAGCCTTAAATCAAGATTATTTTTGTTTAGATAACTGTCAATGGCAAACTGTGTTGGTGTATTTACACTAAAAACTAAAAATTGATGAATTTTTCTAAACTCTTTCATCAGGTTTTCTGGTGCTAAACAGTAACCAATTTTCCAACCGGTGCAATGCAACATTTTACCAAAACTTGCTGTAATGAACGTACGTTCTTTAAGTTCAGGAAATTTTGATAAACTTAGATGTTCTTGATTGTCATAAACGATTTGTCCGTACACTTCATCGCTGATTATAAATATATCTGTATTTTTTGTAATGATTTTTAGCTGTTCTATATCTTCTTGCTTTAAAAGTCTTCCGGTTGGGTTTTGTGGAGAATTAATGATAATTAGTTTAGTATTTGACGTTACTAATTTTTTAACCATATCCCAATCAATATCAAAAAATGGAGGATGCATTTCAAACGCTTTAACCAAGCCTCCAAAAGCTTTTACGGTTGGGGCATAACAATCATAAGCAGGTTCAAAAATAATAGCTTCATCATTAGGTTTTATAATAGTTGCAATTGCAGTATAAATTGCTTGGGTACCTCCGGCAGTTATAGTTATCTCATCTTCTGGAGAGTAAAACGAATTATAATTATTTTCTATAAGTTTAGAAATTGTATGTCTTAACCTTAAAATACCTGGCATTGGTGCATATTGGTTGTTGCCATCTTTCATTTCTTTGTTAACCATTTTGATAAGATCTGGATCTATATCAAAATCAGGAAAACCCTGCGAAAGATTGATGGCATTATACTTAACCGCAAGAGCGGTCATTTCTGAAAAAATAGAGTTAGAGACGTGTGGTAACTTAGAAGATAAATTGATCACTTTGATTTTTTAAATGATTTATTTTTCAAAATAACTTTAATTTTTAAGTATTGTGAAACTATTTATAAAAACAATTGTAATTTTATTTAACGTGTAAAATTTTATCAAGTCTTTTTTAATGAGCCATCAATCAAAAGAAAGTAAGCTTTTTGTGATATTGGGAACTTTTTTAATTGCCAATGCCATTTTAGCCGAATTTATAGGTGTAAAAATTTTTTCTGTTGAAGAATCTTTAGGCTTTGCCAAGTTTAATCTTAATCTATTTGGAGTTAAAGGACTTTCTTTTAATATGTCTGCAGGAGTAGTTACTTGGCCAATTGTATTCATTATGACAGATATTATTAATGAATATTACGGAGCTAAGGGTGTTAAATTTCTATCTTACTTAGCAGCTATCTTAATTGCTTTTGCATTTATAGTTGTATTTGCATCTATGAAATTAGTTGGTGCCGATTTTTGGGTAAATCAAAATATAAATGGTTCAAACTTGAATATGAATAACGCTTTTAGCGGAATTTTTGGTCAAGGAATGTGGATTATTGCAGGATCAATAACTGCTTTTTTAATTGGGCAAATAGCCGATGTGAGTATTTTTCATAACATTAAAAAAATAACTGGGGAGAATAAATTGTGGTTAAGAGCCACAGGTTCTACGTTGGTATCTCAATTAATAGATAGTTTTGTAGTTATTTTTATTGCTTTTTATTTAAACCCACAATACCATTGGAGTTGGCAAATGGTTGCCGCAATAGGTTTGGTAAATTACACTTACAAATTTATTGTTGCACTATTAATGACACCCATACTTTATTTAGTTCACGGTGTAATTGATAAATATTTGGGTAAAGATTTGTCGCATCAGTTGATGGTTAATGCTGCAAACGAAAGATAGATTAAAAAAAAATCAATTATTTTCTCTTCTATTTTTTAATTGCTTTATCAATTCTTCTCTAAAATCTCTTTCAGCAACATACAAACTTTTTACTTTTTCAGGTGATAAAATTTTCTTAAACTCGTAGCGATACTTTTTTTTAAGATCAAGAATTTTCTCTTCATATTCAAAATCATCATCTACCAATTTATTTGCATTATCACTATTTTGAGCCCTTGACGCTTTTCTTTGACGATTTATGTCTTGCATATCATGCTGATATTGATTATAAACTGGCCAAAATTTTTGTGATTCCTCTGGTGATAAATCTAGTCTACGGGTTAAATATCCAATTTTAATGTTTTCTATTTGTTTTAATTTATTTGGGTTGCTACCTTGGGCATAAGTAGAAAAGCTAAAAAATATTGCTACCACTATAAAAAGTATATAGATATGTTTTTTCATTTTATGGAGTAGTGTCTAAAAGTTTAATCAATTCTTCTTCTGTTAATTTTGAATTATCAGAAGAAAAAGCAGAATTATCAGATAAATTATCAATTATTATCGGTACGTCTCCATTATCTACATGTTGTTGTAAATAGCTTTCAATTTCTTCGTCGGGAATCTCTGATAATTGATGACTTAAATTTTTAGATTGATTGATGTTAATATAAATACCGAAAGAGGTTATCATTAAAATACAAGCTGCGGCAGCATATCTTACTAAACTTAAATTTATAATTCTCGCAATCCCTTTTTTCTTTATCTGTATAGATTTAAGTGTTTGTTGTTTTGCGTTCTCAAAATAGTTTTGTGGGGTAGCAAATCCTAAATCTCCAACAATAATTTCTTGTAATTTAATCTGATTTATAATTTGCTCACCCAAGTTATCAAAATAAGCAATTGGAGTTTTAAAACCATCAGTATTAGAATTTAGATTGTCTAAAAACACTTCACTTTGAATCTTTTCTCCCAAATCTTCAAAATAATTTGCGGGTACTTTAAAAGGGTTTGCTTTTATAATAGAAGCAAGAAGAGGTGCATCTTTTTCCCAATCCATATTTATATCCTCTGTATTCATGGTGTTATTGATAGATAATATTGCAAAAGGTTTAATCATGAGAAAGTAAATGATGCTCAATCTTTTTAACTGCCAAATGATAAGATGCTTTTAATGCGCCAACACTTGTCCCTAAAATATCAGATATCTCTTGAAACTTCAAATCATCAAAATACTTCATGTTAAAAACCAATTTTTGTTTTTCAGGCAGAGTGAGTAAAGCTTCTTGTAGTTTTTTTTGAATAGCATCACCACTAAAATAATTCTCCTCATTTAAATTCTGACTTAATTCTTCGGTTAAATCATCAAGTGAAACGTTGTTTTTTTGTTTCTTTTTCTTTAAAAAAGTAATACATTCGTTAGTTGCGATACGATAAATCCAAGTATACAATTGTGAATCTTGCCTAAAATTGATCAGGTTTTTCCAAACTTTTACAAATACATCTTGCACTAAGTCATCAGCATCATCATGGTTTAAAACCATTCTTCTAATGTGCCAATAAACCTTTTGTTGATATTTTTCTAAAAGCAATGAAAATGACTCGTTACGTGTCTTTTCATCTTCAAACTTTTGGAGGATTAATGAGTCTTCTACAATCATCTTAAATAAATAAGCCGAAGTTTTAAATGCTTCGGCTTATAATATAATTTATGATAAACTTATTTTTTTCTTTTCATCACTTTTTTAACAGCATCAATAATATTGCTACTATCTAAACCGTATTTTTTCATCAGTTCTTCTGGTTTACCACTCTCTCCAAAAGTATCGTTAACGGCAACAAATTCCATCGGGGTTGGTGTGTTGGTAGAAAGTAATTGTGCAATACTTTCACCTAAACCACCATATCTGTTGTGCTCTTCACAAGTTACCACGCAACCTGTTTTTCTAGCAGATTTTAAGACAGCTTCCTCATCTAAAGGTTTAATGGTATGTATATTTATAATTTCTACATCAATGCCTTCTTCTGCTAATTTTTCTCCTGCTAAAATAGCTTCCCAAACTAAATGACCTGTTGCAAAGATGCTTACATCTGCACCTTCATTAACCATCCAAGCTTTTCCAATTTCAAATTTTTGATCAGCAGCTGTAAATACAGGCACAACCGGACGGCCAAAACGCAAATAAACAGGGCCATGAAATTCTGCAATGGCTTCAGTGGCTGCTTTAGTTTGATTATAATCACAAGGATTAATAACCGTCATGCCAGGCAGCATTTTCATTAAACCAATATCTTCTAAAATTTGATGTGTTGCACCATCTTCTCCTAATGTTAAGCCAGCATGTGAAGCACAAATTTTAACGTTTTTATCAGAATATGCTACAGACTGACGGATTTGATCATAAACTCTACCTGTAGAGAAATTTGCAAAAGTGCCAGTAAAAGGAATTTTACCATTTATGGTTAAACCTGCAGCTACACCAATCATATTAGCTTCTGCAATTCCCATTTGTATAAAACGATCTGGAAATTCATTTATAAAATCCTGCATTTTTAAAGATCCAACAAGATCAGCACATAAAGCTACAACTTCTGGGTTCTTTTTTCCAGCGGCCAATAATCCGGCACCAAATCCAGATCGGGTATCTTTTTTTTCTGTATATGTATATTTTTTCATTATTTCTCTATTTTAAATTCCGGCATTCAAGATTGCTGCGCAGTTTTTCATTTTTTAAATTAAATCCTAAAATCAGTCATTAATGTTTTAATTATTTATTTTATAATTAAAAATCGCCGTATGATTCTTCTAACTGACCTAATGCATCTTCTAATTGTTTTTCGTTAGGAGCAACGCCATGCCATTTGTGTGATCCTTCCATAAAATCAACGCCTTTTCCCATAATAGTTTTCATTAAAATCATTACAGGCTTACCCTTTCCACTT
>JBBRYE010000165.1:0-4895 GCA_038237895.1 Sphingobacteriales bacterium
AATTTTATAAAAGAAAAAAAAATTAAAACCATTTTTGAGATTGGTTGTGGCGACTTTACAATAATGGAAAAAGTGCTTAAGGAAACGGATGTAAATTATATTGGAGCTGATGTTGTTAAAAAATTGATAACCGATTTAAATGGCGAAAATCAAAAAGAAAATATTCATTTTATTCATATCGATGCTGTAAATGATAATTATCCTGATGCTGATTTATGCATAATTAGACAGGTTTTACAGCATTTAAATAATCATCAAATTTCAGTTATCTTACAAAAAACTAAAACCTTTAAATACGTTTTAATTACCGAACATTTACCTTTAAATCCGATGGTTATAAATGGCAATAAAAATATGGGGGGTTATATTAGACTTCAAAATAAAAAAACTTCAGGTGTTTATTTAGAATCAGATCCTTTTAATTTGATGGCAAAAACAGTTTTAAGCTACGCAAGCGATGGAACAGACTTTAGTGGAATAATTATTCCCGCAATTTTGCGAACAAGTTTAATTGAAAACTAGTTGGGGATAAATAAATATAGAAACAATAACTGTTTCGTATCATCAAGTTCAAAATCGAAGATTTCATGCTTAATTAAATCTTTTTTAATTGCAGAGCAACCCCATTCTAACTTTAATTCATAAGATAAATCTATTTTTCCGTTTTTTAATTTATCTGTAAAATGTGATTGTAAAGTTTTTAAAATTACAATAGGCCCGCCTCCATCTACATTATTTAAATCAACTAATATTTGAGAAATGATTTTATTATTTTCTGTATCATCAATCAAATTTTTAATTAAAAAATCATTTAAATATTGATAATTACCATTACCAAAAGTTTGAAAAACCTGATTTGATAAAGCTATTCCATTTTTTAAGATCGAAGTTTTCATATACTAAAATTGATAAATACAAGCTTGGTAAGGTTTTAAAATATTTCTCAATTTTGAATCTAAATAGTTAGATATAGTTAGTTTAGCATTGTTTACATCAAAATCTATATCAAATTCAGCATCAACTGAAGTGAAATTTAACAATACCAAAAACAAACCATTAATATCTTTTCTGCTATAAGCATAAACCGATTTATTTGTTGCATTTAAAAGCTGGTAATCGCCATAAATTAAAGTTTTGTATAGCTTTCTTAAGCCAATTAAAGTTTTAAAATAGTTAAGGATACTATCGCCATTATTTTCTTGATTTTTAACATTTACATCTTTATGATTCGGATTTACCTTTAACCAAGGTTTTCCACTTGTAAAGCCTGCATTAATGGTATCATCCCATTGAAAAGGCGTACGTCCGTTATCTCTGGCTGTAATTTTTTGTGCCGACATAAATCTTTTCAAATCGCCGCCGTTAGAAGATAAATAATGGTGCATATTTATACTTTCAATATCTCTATAATCACTAATATCTTCGAATTTTATATTTGCCATTCCAATTTCATCACCATGATAAATAAAAGGTGTAGCCCGCATGGTCAATAAAAAAGTGTGCAACATTTTAGCAGATAAATCCCTAAACTCTGGTGCATCATTTCCCCATCTAGTCAACATTCTTGGCTGGTCATGATTTCCCAAATAAATGGTTCCCCACCCTTTTTCAAAAGCTTTATCCCATTTGGTATAAATCTGTTTAAACTCCAATAAGCTGTAACCATCGGGGTGAGGTTCTTTAAAACCATCGGGCGTAAAGCCAATTCCCATCCCATCAAAATGATAAAGCATATCTAACTCATTTCTATCAGGATCTACAAAAAGATGAACATCTTCAGTATTTACACCAACTCCTTCAGCAATATTTACCCCATTGTATTTGCTTAAAACCTCGCGGTTCATTTCTTTTAAATAATCATGAAGGAATGGTCCATTGGCGTAATAATCACCAAAACTTCCATTGTATTTTGCAGGCATTGGAGGGAAGGAAACGTCTTTAGAAATAAATGGAACAACATCCATCCTAAAACCATCTACACCTTTATCAAACCAAAAGCTAAGCACATCATACATTTCTTGCCTAAGTTTTGGGTTTTCCCAGTTTAAATCTGGTTGCTTAATAGAAAAGTAATGAAGATAATAAGCGTCGGTTTTTTCATCATATCTCCAAGCGTCTCGGTTTACATCAAAAAAACTGAACCTTTCGTTCGGTTTACCATTTTCTGCAGGCCACCAATGGTAATAATCTCGATAAGGATTATCTCTTGATTTTCTAGATTCTTGAAACCAAAAATGCTCATCGCTACTATGGTTAGGCACTAAATCTAAAATGAGCTTTAAACCTTTGTGGTGCATTTGTTTTAGCAACTCATCAAAATCTGTCATGGTACCAAAATCTGTCATGATATTTCTATAATCAGAAATATCATAACCATTATCATCATTTGGGGAAGTAAAAATTGGATTGAGCCAAACCGCATCAACACCCAAACTTTTAATATAATCTAACTTAGAAATGATTCCTTGTAAATCGCCAATGCCATCTCCATTGCTATCCTTAAAACTTCGTGGATAAATTTGATAAATGACCGCTTCTTTCCACCAAGTATTTTCCGAATTATTGCTCATCCTGATTTTGTTTAAATTACCTTAAACATCTAAAATCCATGCCGCAACTTTGATAAATACTTAAGAAAAGCTTGTTTTAAGTTTTAGAAGTATTTTTTTAGATTTTGGAAAAGAGGCTTGAGGCAAACTAATAATGTTGGCAATTTCATCTCCTAATAAAAATCGCATGTAACCAGCAATCTCCTCATTTTTCATTATTTTTTGGTCATTCAATTTATAAAAGCAATCTAATAAAGACTGTGTTAAATGTTTGCCTTCCGGCGAGGATTTGAACTGTCTTTCACTTATTTTTTTATCGATTTCCCTAGCTTCATTACCGTTTTGGGGCAAAAGTTTTAAATCAACTCCTAACATAGCTCCAACGTAACTCCAATATTTAATATAGTCCATTTGCTCTTGATAGCTAACTGAAAAGCCCATTTTTCTTAACCCACGAATCACTATTAAAGAAAAAGAAAGGTTTGTACCGGCCATATCTTCTTGATTTACAGGGTAACCTAAAGAATAATCCCAGCCTTGTTTTTTAAGATAAAAACGAGCTGCAGCATGCATTACCCTTACTTTAAAAGCTTGTACTTTACCAGAACCACTATCCTCCAAGGCATCCTTATGCATCATTGCATTGATAAACTCTGCAGTTTCTTCCAAACGTTTCTGCACATCTTTGTACATTCTTTCTGTTTGATACAAAACTTTTGCGCCATCGGCTGCGGCATAACAATAAGGTAAAGAAAGCAGGCCTAAAAGCTGAAGAATAGAAGCTTCTTTATCTTTAAAAAAAATTTTAGCGTTTTCAATTTCTTTCTTAGACGGCGCTATAATTTTTTCAATCTCTAAATCGAAAAATGAAGCTTCTGGAATTTTAGTTATGAAAAAATCCCAATCTATGTTTTTATTAAGTTTTTTAAGTTCAATATTTAACACCTCACGTTTATCTGCACTAGAAAAATAAATATTCACAAATTCATCGGCGGGTAAATCTCCTTTTGTGCGTAAAACTTCAAGTTCTTTATCAGAAACCATATTAAATTTATTATTATCTATTTAAAAGGATAAAAGACGGTAAATGTTTCAAATGAATTTACCATAAGGATAGTTTCTATATTAGTTAATTCGGCAACAATTTAAGCGGGAAAATATTTTTACGGTATCGCGTTAGGCCTCATCACCTCATATACTGTAAAATTTTATGGTCCAACAGCTGGCGGATAAAACGCCCAAATTATTATAAATAAAAAAAGGAGATTTCTTACCAGAAATCCCCTCTAAAAAAACATTGATTTTAAAAGTTATAAAGTTGTAATTGGCTTATAAACTGGTACTAATGCTTTCATTACTACCCAACCTACTAAATAACAAACAGAGCAAATAGAGAAGATAATAAAATATCCTGCTTCTATACCATGAAAACCCATAAAAGACATTTCTGAATTTTTACTGTAATCAAATAATAAACCCGCCCCTTTTTGGATAAAAAAGGAACCGATACCACCAGCTAATCCGCCAATACCAACTATTGTTGCAATAGCTTTTTTAGGGAACATGTCTCCTACTGTGGTAAAAATATTTGCAGACCAAGCTTGGTGGGCAGCACCTGCTATACCAATTATAATTACTGGTATCCAATAAGTGATATGGCCTAAAGGCTGCGCAACCATTGTTAATAAAGGAAAAAAAGCAAAAATTAACATTGACCTCATACGCCCAACATAAGGATTCAAACCTTTTTTCTCTACAAAATAGGTTGGTAACCAACCGCCAATAATTGATAGTAAAGTAATTGCGTATAAAATAAATAAAGGGAATGCTGCTTCGGCCGAATTGATGTTATAAACAGAACTTAAATAAGCTGGTGTCCAAAACAAGAAAAACCACCAAACGCCATCGGTCATAAACTTACCAAATGCAAAAGCCCAAGTTTGTCTGTATTTAAAGCAATCTGCAAAAGAAACCTTATCTGTGGTTTCGGGAACATATCCTGCGATTTTACTATCAGCAGTAATATCTTGTTGTATATAGTCTAATTCCGCTTTGGTAACTCTTTTGTGCTTCTCAGGTTTTTCATACATAAAAACCCAAAAACCCATCCAAACAAAACCTAATGCTCCAATCACTAAGAAAGCCATTTCCCAACCGTAAGCTTCTGCAATAAAAGGAACTGTAATTGGGGCAGCTAAAGCGCCAACGGTTGCACCTGCATTGAAAATACTAGTAGAAAAAGCCCTGTCTTTCTTTGGAAAATATTCTGCAGTGGTTTTAATTGCTGCAGGAAAATTACCAGCCTCTCCCAAAGCTAAAACAAATCTTGCAAAAATAAATAGAGTA